>JBBSRM010000051.1:0-13395 GCA_038243055.1 Actinomycetales bacterium | reverse complement strand
GGATGCCCGCCGGTTCCGGATCAGAGCAATCCAGCCCGGCGCAGGATGGCGGCGATGGCCTGGCTTTCGCCGTCGTTCAGGGAGGCCATGGGCACGCTCATGGTGTTCGCTTCGATGACCCCGAGCAGGACCAGCGCGGTCTTGAAGGACCCCAGACCGGAGGCGCCGCCCGAAACGCGGTTGGAGTCGGGGGTGAAAGCGATCTCGAACAGGTTCGCCAGACGGTCCTGTTCGGCGCGGGCCGCGGGCCAGTCCCCGGCCGAGGCCGCGTCGAACAACCGCCGGTACCCGGCCGGATCAACGTTGCCCAGTCCGGGCACGACGCCGTGGGCGCCGCCGAGCAGCGCCCCGTCGACCACGACTTCGTGTCCGGTGAAGACGCAGAACCCCTCGATGTGGGCGGTGGCCAGCAGCAGGCGACGGCAGGCCACATCGTCACCGGAGGAATCCTTGACCCCGACGATGACGCCGTCCTCGGCCAGGCGGATCGCCACGTCCAAGGGCAGCTTGGCGTGGGTGCGGACCGGCACGTCGTAGGCAAAGAGATCCAGCCCGGTTGCCTTCTTCACCGCGCGGAAGTGGGCTTCGATCTCGGCGGCGTTGGACAGCGCGTAGAACGGGGTCGTGACAACCAATGCGTCGGCACCGAGTTCGACCATGCGCAGGCCCTCGTTGATGACGCGGTTGGTGGTCTGTTCACTGGCGCCGGCCAGCAGCGGAACCCGCCCGTTGTTACGTGCCGAAATGGTGGTCATGACCAGCTCACGCTCGTCGTTGGTCAGGTACGGGACCTCCCCGGAGGATCCCAGCACGAACAGGCCGGAGACTCCGCCCTCGATCAGGTGGTCCACGACCCGTTCGAGTGAGGCCCTGTCGATTGCACCATCTGAGGTGCGCGGGGTGATGACCGGCGGGATGACCCCGGAGTAGGTGCGGGTGTGTGCGATCGGTGTTGCGGTCACGGAATAGGTTTCCTGTTCTGCTGAATACTGTCGGGAAAATTATCGGGGGCGCCGGAACCGGCGGCCGGTCTCAGGTGGTGGAAGCGGGTCCGGCTACCCTGCGTGGAGCAGCGATGGTGCCGCGCCGAGCAGTTTGCGGGTGTAGTCGTTCGTCGGGGCGTCGAAGACCTGTGCCGCGGGCCCCTGCTCGACGATCTCCCCGGCATTCATGACACAGATCCGATCGGAGACATAGCGGACGGTCTGGATGTCATGGGAGATGAACACCATGCCGAGGTTCAGTTCGGTCTTCAGGTCTGAAAGCAGGTTCAGTACTTGGGCGCGAACCGAGACGTCCAGGGCAGACGTCGGCTCGTCGGCCACGATGATGTCCGGGTCCAGGGCCAGCGCTCGGGCAATGGCCACACGCTGTCGCTGGCCACCGGAGAGCTGGTTCGGGACAGCGGCTCCCGCGGAAGCCGGCAGGCCGACCAGCCCGAGGAGCTCGGCCGCCTTCTTGATGCGGCTGGCCATAGTACCGATTCCATGCACGGTCAGAGGGTCCATCAGGATGTCGCGAACCTGCATACGGGCGTTCAGCGCCGTGGAGGGGTCCTGGAAGACGACCGAAACGCTGCGTCCGAATTCCTTGCGCAGGGTTGCATTGCGTTTCAGCGCGGGCTTGCCGCGGAAGAGCACCTCCCCGGACGTCGGCGGCTGCAATCCCACCAGGACGTTGGCCAAGGTTGACTTGCCACAACCGGATTCCCCGACGATGCCGACGGTCTCACCACGGCCGATGCTGAAGTCGACGCCGTTCACTGCCTTGACGATCAGCGGTTTGAACGCCTTTCCGGAACGGGCCCGGTGGTGGACGTGCAGGTCCTTGAGTTCGATGACCGGGGTGGGCTGGCGGCTCGATGCTGGCTGGCTCATGCCTGTTCTCCCTTCGTGGTGGTTCCTGCGGTCGGATTCGGGCGTGGGCCCGTTTCCTGCGGGCACGCCCAGAGGTGTCCTTCGTTGCCACCGACCGGCGTCAGGACCAGTTGGTGGGACGAGTCTGCCCCCGGCAAGGTGGAGCGGTCAGCGAACCGGTCGCCATCGGCGAAGTCGTTCGGGCTGGGCACGGTCCCGGGAATCTGGTGGAGTCGTTCGGCACCGGATTCGATGGAAAGAACCGCACCGAGCAGGCCCCGGGTGTACTCATGTGTCGGCTGGGTCAGTAGCGCGTTGACCGGGCCCGATTCGACCACCTGACCGGCGTACATGACGGTGACCCGGTGAGCCAGCGAGGCAACCAGTGCCAGGTCATGGCTGACGAACACCATGGCGAAGCCCAATTGTTCACGCAGCTCGTTAAGCAGGTCCACGACCTGTTTCTGCACGGTCACATCAAGCGCCGTCGTCGGCTCGTCGCAGACCACGAGCTTGGGCGAACGGGAGAGCGCCATGGCAATCAGCACGCGCTGGCGCTGGCCGCCGGAGAGCTCATGCGGGTAGGACTTCAGCGTGCGGGACGGATCCAGCTTCACCAGTTCCAGCAGTTCCGCGGCAGTCTTCCGACCGCCCCGGCGGGTCAGCTGACCGAGCTGGTCCTTGATGAGCATGGCCGGGTTCAGCGAGGACAGCGCGTCCTGGTAGACCATCGCGATCTGCGAGCCGCGTAGTCCCTTGTAAACGGTCGCATCCCCGGCCCGGGTTCCACCCCGACCGTCGTCGGGCAGCAACTCGCGGTCACCGAAACGGATGGATCCGGTGATCCGGGCGTTATCCGGTAGCAAGCCCATGATGGCCAGCGAAGTGATGGACTTGCCGCAGCCCGACTCCCCCACCAGCCCCATGGTCTCGCCCTCGCGGACCGTGAAGGAGACGTTGTCCACGATGCGGGTCTCGCCAAAGCGTTCGGGGAAGCGGATGGACAGGTTGCTGACCTCCAGAACCGTGCCAGCCCCGGCCCCGCCCTCTGCCAATTGCAGCCGGTCCGTGCGGATGGATTCAACCGAAGCCAGTCGGCCCAACTCCCCCGCCAACCGTTGACGATCGGCGTCGGCATTCTCGCGCCGGGTGCTTCCGGCGCCGACGGCTGCCGAGAGGTCCCCCGAGCCACCGTTGCCGGATTCGACGTCGTGAATGCTGGCACCGTCGTCGTCTGCTTCGGGAGCCGCCACTTCTTCGGTGACGCGGCGGACCGTGGAGTCACCGGCGGCCTCGACCTCGACGCTGGCTGTGTCGGAGACCTTGGTCTTGCCACGCAGCTTCGGGTTCACCAGCGCGTCCGTCATTCCCTCGGCGAGGATGTTCAGCGCCAGGACACTCAGCAGGATGACCAGGCCGGCGAAGGTGGTGGCCCACCAGGCGCCGTTGAGCACCAGCGTTCGCCCGTAGGAGATGACATTGCCCCAGGACGGGTTGGGGTCCTGAACGCCGGCGCCGAGGAAGGAGAGCGAGGCCTCCAGGATGATCGCGTCGGCCACCATGACCGTGGCGAAGACCAGAACCGGGGCCGCGCAGTTGCGCATGATGTGCCTGGTGAGGATGTGGAAGCGACCGGCTCCGATGACGCGTTCGGCGCGGGAGTAGTCCTCGTCCCATTGGGCCAGCACGTTGGCACGGACCACGCGGGCGATCTGCGGGGTGTAGATGATGGCGATCGCGATGATGATCACCGGGATCGAGTTTCCCAATGAAGCCAACAGTGCAGCGGCCAGGGCGATGCCGGGGAAGGCCATGAGCATGTCCATGATGCGCATGATGACCTCGTTGGTGGCCTTGCTGCTCGTCGCTGCCAGCGAACCGAGCAGACCGCCTGCCAGGAGGGCCAGCGCCACGGAGCCGAGACCGATGACCAGCGAGGAGCGCGCCCCGTAGAGCAACCGGGAGAAGATGTCGCGGCCCAGCCTGTCGGTGCCGAAGAGGTTCTCAGCGCTGGGTTTCTGCGCAGGGATCCCGGAGACCAAGGGGTCGTGCGGGGACAGCACCGGAGCGAAGACCGCCGCCAGGATGATCAGCAGCAGGAAGCCCAGCGCGATCTTCGAACCGGTGGTCAGGGAAGTGAAGCGGGTGGCGCCGGAACTCAAGCGCGTCACCAGGGAATTGCGTGGTGCCAAGGGAGCCATCGATTACACCGTCCTAATGCGGGGGTTGATCAAGAGGTACACGAGGTCCACCACGATATTGACCAGCACGAACGTCACGGCGATGGCCAGCACCACCCCCTGGACCAGATTGGTGTCGTGGGCGGTGATGCCGTTGAGGATCAGCTGGCCCATCCCCGGCAGGGAAAAGATCATTTCGATCACGACGGCGCCGCCCAGGAGGTAGCCGATCCGCAGACCCAGGACCGTGACCGGTGTGACCAGCGCATTGCGCAGTACATTGCGGCTGATCACCTCGTTGCGCGGTACGCCGTTGCCGATCGCCGTGCGGACATAGTCCTTGTCCAGCTCCTCCACCATGGAGGTGCGCACCACGCGGATCAGCGAGGCGGAAACGGGGATCGCCAGGGCGAAGGCGGGAAGGGTCATATGCGCAAGCCATCCGCCGAGGCCCTCGCCCGGTCCCGCCATTCCGCCCGACGGGAAGAGCGGGTTCTTGCCCAGGGCCAACCACTGGATGAGCAGGATGCCGAGCCAGAACGACGGTGTAGCCACCGCGGCAATGGAGAAGACCCGAATCAACTGGTCAGGCATCCTGTCCCGGTAGAGCGCCCCGAGGACGCCGAAGACCAGCGAGATCACAACGGCGATCAGTACACCGAAGGCCGTGAGCTGCAACGTGAGCGGAAACGCCTGAGCGATCATGCCGGCCACCGGACGCGACGGCGGGGTGGTGACCCCGAAGTCCAACGTCAGCAGGCGGCCCAGGAAGGCGACGTACTGCACGGGCAGTGACAGGTTCAGGCCACGCTCTTCACGGTAGGCCTCCTTGGCGTCAGCGCTCGCGCCCTCGCCGAGGGCCTGTGTGGCCTCGTCCCCGGGGGAGAGTTTGAGGATCACGAACACCAGGAACGTGACGCCCAGGATCATGAGCGGAAGCGCGGCAAGTCGGCGCAACAAGAGTCGCAGGAGGGTCCCCACGGTTGAACTCCCTTGTGTCGGGGAAGGATGTGCTCTGGAAAAACCGGCACGGGGTGCCGCCGGGCGATCGTCGGCGGCACCCCGTCTGGTTCGGCGCTACGCCTTGGGTGTGACCCCGATGAAGGACACCCCGGTGGTCGGCAGGGGCTCGAACCCCTCCAGCTTGTCCTCGTCCCAGGCGGTGGGCAGCTGGCGGTGGAAGATCGGGTAGAGCGGCGCCTCCTCGGCGAGGATGTTGATGACCTCGTTCCAGGCGGCCTTCGCCTTCGCTTCGTCCTCAGCGGTAGCGGCCTCGTCGAGCTTCTTCTGGACCGCCTTGTACTCGGCGGTCTTATTCCAGCGGAAGCGGTTCTTGGGCCACACGTCGCCACGGTAGAACCAGCTCAGGAGCAGGTCCATGTCGTTGCCGAACACCGAGGGGTCCCCGGGGGCGGCCACGACCGAGAACTTGCCGGAGTCGACGTTCTCGTCGTATAAGGCACCGGACTGCAGGCTGCGCAGGGTGACCTTGACGCCGGGGATCTTGTTCCAGGACTCCAGGATCAGCGGAGCGACGTCCTTGACCCAGGAGGTGTCGGTGGTCAGCAGCTCGAACTCCAGCGAGGTGACGCCGGCGTCCTTGAGCAACGACTCGGCCTTTGACTGGTCGTAGGTGTAGACGGTTTCGACCTCCACATACTGCGGGTGGGTATCCTGGACGTACGACGTCGCCGCCTTGGCTTTGCCCAGCAGCGCGGTCTTGATGATCGTTTCCGTGTCCATGCCATAGTGCAGCGCCTGGCGGACCTCCTTCTTGTCGAAGGGGGCCTTGGTGCAGTTGAACATGAGGAACAGCAGCCCGAAGGACTGGACCGATTCGACCTTGACCTTGGAATCCAGGCGGTCCACGTCGAGATAGGGCACGTCTTCGATGGCTGCGACCCGGCCGGATTCAGCGGCCGTGACCCGGGCCGCGGCGTCAGAGAGCAGGTACCAGGTCATATCCGCGGCACCTGCGGGGTACTTGCCGTTGTAGTCCTCGAACTTCTTGAACACGATCTTGTCGTCCTTGGTGGCCGAGACCAGCTGGTACGGACCCGAGCCGATCGGCTTGGCATCGAAGCCGGCCTGGTCCTTGGACGCGACCTTCTTCGGAACGATCTTGACCACGGAGATGCGGGTGGCGAACAGCGGGAAGGCGTATTTGAGGTTGAACACCACCGTGTCACCGCCCTTGGCCTTGACGGACTTGATGAACGGCACGAATTGGGCGAACAGCGAAGCATTTTTGGGATCGAGCACGCGCTCGAAGGAGTAGACGACGTCGTCCACGGTGACGTCATCGCCGTTGTGGAACGTCGAGTCGGAGCGGAGCTTGACCTCCCACGTGGTCTCATCCACTTCCTCCGGCTCCGATGCCGCGAGCGCCAGGTAGGGCTCACGGGTTGCCGGGTGCAGGTCGACCAGACCTTCGAAGATGTGCAGGTTCGCGGCGAACGGAGTGGCACCCGAAGAGGTCATCGGGTCGAATCCCGTCGAGAGTGCATAAGAAATGCCTGCCTCGATCGTTCCCGTACCGGCTGCACCGGAAGCGGCGCCGACCCCTGCGGAACCGGGACTGCTGCAGGCCGCGATACCAGCTGAGAATGCCGCCGCGGCACCCATCAATCCGGAGACCTTGAGGAAGTTGCGTCGGCTGCCTTCTTTGGCCGCCAGGTTGTTGAGGGGCACGTTTTACCTCTTCTGTACGGTGAGAAGTCGGACGTAGGATGTCCGACGTGTTGATGTAGACTGTAAGCGCGATCACAGTCGATGGTCAAGTGGTGTCGCCCACATTGCATACGTCATCAATCAACGGGCCCGGTTTGCACCGGGCACGCCTCCCCGGGGAAGGAAGCCTGCCTTGAGCGCTCCTGCACGTCATATCCGACTCGGCGCCCAGGAACGCCTGCGCGCCTTGACCACCGATCTCATGGATCTCATCATCGATCGCGGCATGAAGCCCGGGGACGCATTACCCACCGAGGCCGTCCTGACCGAGGAGCTCGGCGTCGGGCGCAACACCCTGCGCGAGGCCATCAAGGTCCTCCAGGCCCTTGGCGTGGTGGAAATCCGGCACGGGTTCGGAACCTTCGTCGCTGCCAACAACCTGGTGGCCTTGGCCGACAGCCTGACCTTCCGCGGGCGGATGTCGCTGCGCCATAAGGGCCATGAGGCGCACGAGCTCGTCGAAGTCAGGCAGGCCCTCGAGTCCGGCCTGATCGGCTCGGCCATCGACTCCCTCGATGACATCCGGCTGGACGAATTGAAGGCGCTCGTCGTCCAGATGGAGGCCTACGCCGCCGACGGGCGGACCTTCGTCGAGGTCGACCAGGAGTTCCACCGGCTACTGTTCTCCTGCTTGGAGAATGAGTTGCTGACCAACCTGCTGGGGGTCTTCTGGCAGGTCTATCGCACGATCCACGAAGCCATCGATAGCCTCGACGGCAACACCCCGGGGACCACCCTGACCGAGACGGCGCAGATCCACCGCGATATCCTCACGGCGGTGGAGTCCAAGGACAAGCCCGCTGCCGCGCGGCTGATGCATCGTCACTTCGATGGCATCCGTGAACAACTCGCGGAATTCGCACTCGGGGCCTAGGAACCGGACACGGCGGCCGGAAGGACGAAGCGGAGATCGGGCCCCTCGCCGGGTTCGGACTGGAACCCCTGGGATTCCAACACCCGGATCGAGGCCTGTTTCCCGGGAAGTACCCTGCCTAGCAGCTCTCGATCACCGAAGACCGATCGAATCGGACCCAGGGCAGCGCCGAGCATCCAGCTGGCGATCCCCCGACCCCAGGCCCCGGGGCAGACCCAATAACCGATTTCCACGGGAGGGCCCCGGCGCGAGGACACCACCAGGCCCACGCGCCGGTCGTCTTCGAGGCCGATGAACCATCGCACGGCGGCCGGATCCCCGCCCGGCAGGGCAGCCAGGGCTTCGGTGACGCGGCGGCTGATGTACTCGGGGCTCCAGGTGGCGCCGTTGCCGACATATCGAGTCACCCGGGAATCGCTGGCCAGCGTCGCCACGAACCGTGCATCATCCGCGACAAAGGGCCGCAGCACGCGCGATCCGGGGCCCGTCGTCAGCACATCAGTCATGCGCTGATTTTTGCACCAGTGCCCGGTGGTTGTCCACGAAGCGGCACCGCGGCTAGCTGCGGACCCGCCGACCCCACGTGTGGGGGGCGGGTTTGCGAGCCCCGGGGAGCGCCGTCGATTCGCGCCACTGCGTCGCCCACTCCGGCAAGTGCAGGCCCTCGGGCACCTCGGCACCGAAGGCCGAGAGGATCTCCTCGTTGGAGATCGGCCCTTGTCGTCCCAGCAGGCGGGTGCAGATCAGGGCGCTGACATAGATCTCGCCCCCGGAGACGATCCGCTGCTCGAAGTAGATGCTCCGCTCATCCATGCCGGCGATGCGTGTTTCAACGCTGAACTTCTGGTTGAAGACCACCGATTTCCTGAAGGTGATGGTCTCCGCCTGGACGACCGGGGTCCAGCGACGGCGCTTCATCGTGTCCCATGCTCCGGCGCGGACCATCAGATCGAACCGGCCGAGGTCGAAGATCGAGAAGTACATGCCGTTGTTGATGTGCCCGGCGACATCGATATCAGTGAGCAGGGCACGCATGGGCATCGAATCGACGTCGAACAGGTCGAGTTTCGGTCGACGTCGGGCCTGCAGGAGCATGAGCAGAAGGCGGAAGATCATGTGCATACCCTCATGTTACCCATGGGTAACCAGTTCGTCACTCCCTCGTTGGTGACTCAGCGATTGCGCAGGGCGTACCCGTTGATCGCATCCGCGGCACGGATGAGGGTCAGGTGCGAGAAGGCCTGAGGGAAGTTCCCGGCCATCCGCCCGTTCACGGTGTCGTATTCTTCGGCGAGCAGCCCCACTCCGTTGGAATACCCCACGAGCTGGTCCATCAACCGCCGGGCATCCTCGATGCGCCCGGCGTGGGCGTACTGCTCCACGAGCCAGAAGGAACAGGCCAGGAAGGGGTGTTCAGTGCCGGCCAATCCGTCGTGCCCTGCGGACGTCCTGTACCGCAACAACAAGCCGGCGTCGTCCATCAGATCGCGTTCGAGACGCTCGACCGTACCGAGCATCTTCGGATCGTCGTACTCGATGAAACCGACCTGTGGCAGTACCAGCAGCGAAGCATCAACTTCGGTGTCGCCGTAGGTCTGCGTGAAGCAGTTTTGCTCGGCGTTGAATCCCTGCTCCATGATCTCGTCATGGAGGCGATCCCGGAGCGTCTCCCACGAGGCGTCATCACCTTCGAGCCCGTGTTCACGCACCGCGCGGACGCCGCGATCGAACGCAGCCCACATCATCACGCGCGAATGGGTGAAGTACTGCAGGTCTCCACGCATCTCCCAGATGCCGTGGTCCTTATGGTCGAAGTGCTTCTCGACGTACCCGAGCAGGGTCTTCTGCAACGGCCAGGAGAAGTGGTCCTCGACGCCGCCGAGGTTCCGCAGCTTCTCGAGCGCCACGAGCACTTCGCCGACGACGTCCCCTTGGTACTGGTCCACCGCGCCGTTTCCGACGCGTACCGGCAGCGAGCCCTCGTAGCCGGACAGGTGATCCAGATCGCGTTCGGGCAGCCGGCGTTCCCCGGCCAGTCCATACATGATCTGCAGATCCTCGGGATCCCCGGCGACGGCGCGCAGGAGCCAGTCACGCCATTTCAGCGCCTCTTTCTCATACCCGTGGGTCATCATCGCCTCGAGGGTCAGCGCCGCGTCACGCAACCAGCAGAAGCGGTAGTCCCAGTTGCGCTCGCCGCCGAAGTCCTCGGGAAGCGAGGTGGTCGGCGCCGCGACGATCCCGCCGGTGGCCTCGTGTGTGAGTGCGCGCAGGACCAACAGCGAGCGCTTAACGACCTCGTGGTAGGACTCCTGGACCGGGATGTCGCGGGACCACCGCTGCCAGTAGGCGACGGTTTCCTGGATGCTCGCCCCGGCATTGATGCGTGAGGGGACCTTGCGGTGCGACGGGAACCAACACAGCTCGAAGTCGACGGCTTCGCCCGCGGAGACGATGAAGTCACCGACGTGGCGCTGGTCCTGTCCGTGGGGCAGCCGGCCTCCATGCAGCACCATGGCGTCGGGGCCGGCCATCGCGACGATGGACGTCACCCCGGAGGACTCGTCTTCGTGTCGTCGGACCCAGGGGATCACCGATCCGTAGCCGAAACGAAAGCTGATCTCCTGATGCATGGTCACGCTGCCGACCAGCCCTTCGACACGGCGCACGATCGACGCTCTGCGGGCACCGACCGGCATCAGGTCCGTGACCAGGACCTGGCCTTCGGCCGTCTTCCAGAGGGTCCTGAGCACGAATGTGGAGTCGATGTAGGTCCGCTGCACGACGACAGGGCGCCCGTCGTCGGAAGGATCCCCGGCGGCTTCGGCGTCATCGGCACCTGCGGTCCGGGCAGCCTTGACCCGTTCGGCACGACGGGCGGGATGGTCGCGTTCGCAATCGTCCGCGGCACCAGCGGGGGCGAGAAGCCAGCGCCCGTGTTCGGAATTCCCCAGCAAGGCCGTGAAAGCCGCGTTGGAGTCGAAGCGCGGGAAGCAGAGCCAGTCGACACTGCCGGATTCGGACACCAGCGCCCCGGTGCGTTGGTCGGAAAGCAGTGCGTAATCTTCGATCAAAGAGGCCATCACCCTAGCCAACCGCAGCGAGGACGCCGGGGCAAGCCGTGCGCCAGCCCAGCACCGCCGACAGGGGGAGCAACACGTAACGACGTTCTGTTTTCCGCTGTTTTCCTGCATCTTTTTCGACGTGTTGGAAGATCGCACCTAAAATCGTCGAAACACGGATTCGCTGTGATGAGGATCATCGAAGGGAACGCGCCATGTCCGCCGAGGAGCGACACAGCTGGAGGGGC
This sequence comes from Actinomycetales bacterium, assembly GCA_038243055.1. Lineage (GTDB taxonomy): Bacteria > Actinomycetota > Actinomycetes > Actinomycetales > Micrococcaceae > Arthrobacter_H. The sequence continues at coordinate 2,445 of JBBSRM010000051.1, read as the reverse complement.
GATCGCGTCGGTCCCCGTGGGATCGGCGTCAGCCCCGGCCGCATCATCGGCCGGGTCCGCCGCATGGCAGATGCCATCGACGCCCCGCAGGACCCCGACGCCCAGGCGCTGGCCTCCGAGGGGTACGCCCAGGAAGCGACGACGCGCCTGCAGGAGGCTGGCCGTTCCGTCGCCGCCGAGCTGCGCACCCGCGCCGAGCAGACCAATGCCGCCGGCGCCGAGGTCCTTTCGGCGACAGCGTTGATGGCCACCGACTCGATGCTCCACCAGTCGGCTGCCACGGCCCTGGCCGCAGGCCGTGGAATCGAGCCGGCGATCTGGGAGGCCGCGGAGACGGTGGCGGCGATGTTGACCTCGCTGGGCGGCTACATGGCAGAACGGGCCGCCGACGTGTTCGACGTCCGCTCGCGCATCATCGCCGAATTGCGAGGCGTCCCCGCACCGGGAATCCCCGACTCCGGGACCGCGTTCATCCTGGTGGCCCGGGATCTGGCCCCCACGGACACCGCGACCCTGGATCCGTCACTCGTCACCGCCCTGGTCACCAGCACTGGAGGCCCCCAATCCCACACGGCCATCCTGGCCCGCGCCCTGGGCATCCCGGCGATCGTCGCTGCGACGGGCGCGGACTCGTTGGTCGAAGGCGCCGAAATCTACGTCGACGGGGGCGCCGGCACCGTCTGCACCGACCCCGGTGAGAAGGAACGTGCCGCGGCCCGGGCCTTCGCCGAGCGGGCCCCGCTGAAGGTCTTCGACGGCCACGGCACGACGGCGGATGGTCGTGCGGTGCCTCTGCTCGCCAATATCGGGGGCGAAGCCGAAGCCGCTGCTGCCGCCGCCGCGGGCGCAGAGGGCGTGGGTCTGCTGCGCACCGAATTCTGCTTCCTGGGCCGGCACGCGGAACCGGGCCACGAGGAGCAGGTAGCCGCCTACGCCGCGGTGTTCGAGCAGTTCCCCGGACGGAAGGTGATCGTCCGGTCCCTGGACGCCGGATCCGATAAGCCGCTGCCGTTCCTCACCGATGCCACCGAGCCGAACCCGGCGCTGGGGGTGCGGGGGTTCCGCACTGATGTCCGCGCGCCCGGCGTGCTGGCCCGGCAGTTGGCGGCGATCGCCGAGGCGGCCACAGCCCACGAGGCCGACGTGAAGGTCATGGCCCCGATGATCTCCACGGCGAGCGAGGCCGACGACTTTGCCGCCCTATGCGCCGAGGCCGGACTACATGGTGCAGGTGTCATGGTCGAGGTCCCTTCCGCAGCGGTGCGCGCCGCCTCGGTGCTGCGCCGGGTCGCTTTCGCATCGATCGGCACCAACGACCTCACCCAGTACACGATGGCCGCCGACCGTCGGCTCGCCGGCATGGCCACGTTGAACGATCCGTGGCAGCCGGCGGTCCTGGAACTCGTCCGGCTCACCGTCGCGGGCGCCGAAGCCGCCGGTGCATCGCAGGTTTCCACGCCAGAGGTGGGCGTCTGCGGTGAGGCGGCTGCCGACCCGGCCCTCGCCGTCGTCCTCGTGGGTCTGGGGATCTCCTCACTGTCGATGACCGCCCGGGCCTTGGCACCCGTTTCCGCCGTTCTGCGCACCGTCACCTTCGCCCAGGCGAGGTCCCTGGCCGCCGCGGCCGTGGATGCCGAGAGTGCCGATGAAGCCCGGGCCACCGTCCGCGACGCACTGCCGATGCTGAAGGACCTCGGCCTCTGATGAACACCGACCAACCATCCCTGGAGGGAACCATGGCAGAACGTGAGGCAACCATTGCCAGCTGTGTGGGGCTCCATGCCCGCCCGGCGGCGCTCTTCGCCCAGGCCGTCGGCGAACTGGACCTGGAGGTCACCATTGCCCGTCGGGGCGAGCCCGCCGATGAGGCGCTGGACGCCTCGAGCATCCTGTCGGTGATGGCGCTGGGCGCCGAGCACGGCACCGTGGTCTTGCTGCGCGCCGAGGGAGCCGGTGCCGACGCGGCCCTGGACCAGCTTGTCCGCATCCTCGAGACGGATCACGACGCCCAGTAGGAACCGGGATGAAAGTGTGAATCGCAACGGTAAGCGGCCGTGTACCCGCAGCGCTAAATGGTGCCCCTGATGCCCGCAAGGGGAACCGTGGGCGGGCACCGGGAATCCGGGAGGGACCCCGACGGCGGACTCGTCGCGGCCCCCTCGATGCTCATCGAGTGACCAACCAACGAACATCACGGATGATATTCAACGCCACGAACCACGCCATCCACCGTTGCGATGTACCATCGAATTCCACCAATACCACCCTCCCAAGAAGCCCTGGTTGGCTGTCCCGTGAGCGGTCCCGTGCCGGCCCTGCTGCTCGCAGGCGGCAGAAACGAGTGTCCACCTTTTTGGGCTAGGGCCTCTATTCGTATAGACGTGGGTTGCCACCCGGTGCAAAGGTTGTCGTATGAATGACGCCATAAACTTCTATTTCGACCCG
>JBBSRM010000050.1:0-13399 GCA_038243055.1 Actinomycetales bacterium | reverse complement strand
TACGCAGGATTCTCATTGGGTGTCCTGCCGGCCCAGAAACTGGCGCAGACCCGGCCCGGGGCAGCCGGCGCCCTGTTCTTCTCCTCCTGCCTACCGGTCACTGAATTCTCGCCCAGCTGGCCCCGTGGGGTCCCGGTGCAGATCCATGCCGCTGAAGCGGATCCGTACTTCGTCGATGAAGGCGATATCGAAGCGGCCCGCGACCTACTCGCCCAGGCTCCGGCAGCTGAGATGTTCCTCTACCCGGGTGGGGGCCACCTGTTCGCGGACTCCTCTACGGCAGAGTACGACGCCGGGGCGGCGGACACGATGCTGGCCAGGGTCCTGCAGTTCCTGGGCTCCCACTGACCCTGGTGGGCTCGGGGCCAGAGGGATGGCCCGGTAACCCGCCGGAGCGGTTCAGAGCCGCCCGGTGGCTTTGAGCCGGATGTAGGTGTCGGCCAGCAGGGGAGGCAGTTCCAACGGGGCGGCGTCGACGATCTCGGCGCCGACGGCACGCAGCTGGGTCTTCAATGCCTCACGTTGCTGCAGGGTCCTGGCCGCGGCGGCTGCCCGGTACACGGCACCGGCATCGGAGACATCGGCGGCGCGTTCGTCCAGATCCGGGTCACGCACCGCGGCGATGACCACCACATGCTGGGCGGTCAGCACCGGGAGGATGGGCAGCAGTCCCTCCTCCACGGCGCCGGAGTCCAGCGCGGTGAGCAGCACCAGCAGTGAGCGGTGCGTGGAGATCGCCCGTACCTGCGCCGGCAGACCCGAGAAGTCGGCTTCGATGAGTTCGGGCTCCAACGGGGCCATCGCCTCGACCAGCTGGTTGAGCATGACGGCCTTGGAAGCTGATTCAACCCGGGCCCGTGGCCTGCGGTCGTAGGCCAGGAAGTCGACCCGGTCCCCGCCACGCTCGGCCAGCACGGCCAATAGCAGGGAGGCTTCGATCCCGGTGTCCAGACGTGGTTCGTCGGCGACCCGTGCCGCCGAGGTGCGGGAGGTGTCCAGGACGATGACCACCCGGCGGTCGCGTTCGGGACGCCAGGTACGCACCACGACGTTTTGCCGGCGCGCGGTGGCCCGCCAGTCGATCGATCGCACGTCGTCACCGCGGACATAGTCACGGAGCGAATCGAATTCGGTGCCGGCCCCCCTGACCTGGATCGCCGCCCGCCCATCCAATTCGCGCAGGCGCTGCAGTTTGGAGGGTAGATGGCGTTTGGCGTGGAAGGGAGGCAACACCCGCAGGGTGCCTTCACTTGAATGGGTGAGCTGACGGGCCGCCAGACCCATCGGACCCGAGGACCTCACGGTGGTGTGGTGCACCGACAGATCGCCTCGGCGTACCGGTTGCAGGCTGATCGCGAAGGCCCGGCGCTCGCCGGCCGGCAGGTCAACGGCAAAGCGGGTGTTCCGTGCCCCCGTGGAGGGCTGCCAGCCGTCCCGGACGAAACCACGCAACCGCCGTGCCCCGGCATTGCGCAGATACAACCGGGCCGTGGCCGGCTCACCCAGGCGCACACTGCGCGGGACCGCCCGTTCAATGACCACCGACCGGGGTGAGGCGGCCAGGAGGACATCGAGTCCGGCCAGGGCCAACAGCACGCACAGCGTGATGATGATCGTGGGGACGCCGGGCCAGAGCACGACCGGAACGAGCCCCAGCAGGGTCAGCCAGACGAAACGGCGGTACAGGGCCATGCCGCGCCCTAGCGGGGGACCGGCACGGTGGCCAGGATGGACTGCAGGACGTCGTCCGCCCCGACACCGTCCATCTGGGCCTCCGGCCGCAGTGACACCCGGTGGCGCAGGCACGGAAGGGTGAGGACCTTGACGTCGTCGGGGGCCACGAAGTCGCGGCCGGAGAGCCAGGCCCAGGCCCGTGAGGTGTTCAGCAAGGCGGTCGCCCCGCGCGGGGAGACACCCAGCTGGAAGCTGGGGGCATTGCGGGTCGCCCGGGCGATATCGACGATGTAGCCGATGACCTCCGGTGAAACGGTCACCTCCGCCACCGCCCGGCGGGCAGCTGCCAGATCATCGGCACCGGCCACCGCCCGGACACCGGCCGCTGCCAGATCGCGGGGATCGAAACCCGCGCCGTGGCGGCGGATGATCTCGATCTCGTCGTCGCGTTCGGGAAGATCCATGGTCAATTTGAGTAGGAACCGGTCCAGCTGGGCCTCGGGGAGCGGGTAGGTGCCCTCGTATTCGACGGGGTTCTGCGTCGCTGCCACGATGAACGGCTCGGGCAACAGGCGGCTGATCCCGTCCACACTGACCTGACGCTCCTCCATGGCCTCCAGCAACGAGGCCTGCGTCTTGGGCGGGGTCCGGTTGATCTCGTCCGCGAGCATGATGTTGGTGAACACCGGGCCTTCCCGGAAGCTGAAATCGGCGGTGTTCGCGTCGTAGACCAACGAACCGGTCACGTCACCGGGCATCAGGTCGGGGGTGAACTGCACCCGTTTGGTATCCAGGTCCAGCGCCGCCGACAGGGTCCGGACCATCAGCGTCTTCGCGACGCCTGGCACACCCTCGAGCAGCACGTGGCCCTGGGCCAGCAGGGCGATGAGGAGCCCGGTGACCGTGGCATCCTGTCCCACGACGGCCTTGGACACCTCATGGCGCACATCCAACAGCGCCTGACGGACCGTATCGGCCTCTTTGACTTGTTCGCTCACGGGATCCCGATCTCCTTTTCGACGGTGTGCAATTCCTGGGCCCATTCGACCAGGCCGGCGTCGCCGGTGATCTGGTCGGGGAAGTAGAGGCGGCGCAGACGGGAGCCGGGGATGCCCGACTCCTTGGCCGCAGTGGCAACGATGTCATCGGCGCTGGATACGTGTCCGAGCCGTAGCCGCACGGCGAGGCGGTCCAGGGAAGCCGAACGCAGGGCGGCGACGGCGGCGTCGATGGCCTGCGCGTCCCGGTACAGGCGGGCCCTGCCCTCGGCGGTTTCCGAAGCGGGGACGACGACGGGAAGTGGCTCGGTCACCAGCGGTCCGTCGCGGCGGGCACGCCAGAGGATCGCGATGACCCCCACGAGCATCAGCCAGCCGATGGCCGGGCTGACCCAATCCGGCAGCAGTTCGAAGGGGTTCGCGGCAGGACCGGTGAACACGTGGTCCGCAGCGGTGGGCTGGTACCAGACCAGGGTCGGCTCGGCACCCAGGGTGCGCAACGCCAACGGTGCATGGTCGAAGTCCAGGACATGGCCGTTGTCGAGGTAGGCGGGATTGCCGACCACCGTCGTCGTGCCCTCCACGACATAGCCGTAGGCATCCAGGGCATGCGTTCCGTAGGTGAAACACCCCCGGGTGGCGCGGTACATCTTCCCGCCGGCGGCGGCCTCACGTGTTTCGGCGGCGGCCGGCACCTCACAGTCGGCGGCCACGGGGGAGTCGGCCTCATCGGGGACGACACCTGCAGGGCGGACCGAGGGGGCAAAGACACTGAGCTCCGCGAAACCCGGGCCCACCAGCACGGTCCGTCCGGCGGCGTCGTCCAGTTCGGTGTGCTGCTCCTTGTTGAGGTAGGCGCCCTCGTCGTGGAGCAGCAACGTGGAGGCCCCGTCGGAGGCCCGCAGTGCTGCCAGGGCGGCGTCGAATCCGTCGGGCTGTTCCACGGCGATGTCATGGTCAGCCAGGACCCGGGCCACCGCCTTCCCGCCGTCGGGGCCGGGGTTCTGCGGGCTCAGGACCCGGGTGTCGTTCGGACCGTTGGCCAGTGCGTAGTAGACGGCCGCGAGCACGGCGAGCACCGCAATGAAGATCCATAATCGCCAGAGACGCCACCGGCGTCTCCATACCGAGCGGGCCGACGCCGGAAGCGGCGCCGTGAGCAGGCGCTCGCCGTCGTTCATCCGCGTCATCCCGGCACCACCAATCCCGACTCCGCGGCAACGGCTGCGGGGGTGGCTGTGGACAGCCGGTCCTCCAACCCGGCCAGCCAGCGGACGTCGTCGGCGGTGGGCTCGTGATGGCCGTAGTGCACCGTGTTGAAGAGCATGGCTGCCTCGCGCAGCGCCGAGGCCTCGCCACCGAAGGCCTCCCCGAGTGCCGTGGAGACCTCGGTGGCGGTGCGTCCGGGCTGCGGGTCGAGCAGGGTGCGTTCCTCGGCCCCGGCCAGAAGTGCCCGGAAACGTTCCAGGACGGCGGTGGGGTAGTCGGCCGCGAGGAAGGCACGGTCGGCCCGTCGACGGTAGTCCTCGGCACCGAGGGAGGCGTCGAGGTCGACCGCCGCTCCGGCTTCCTGCGCCCGTCGGGCCCGGCGTTGCAGCCGGGGGCGCGCGAAGAGGACGATCAGGGTGATGACGATCGCCAGGGCCAGCAGGACCACGAGCCACCCCAGGTTCGGGGCCAGCGCATTCAACGACTCCACCCATTGAACGAAATCGGCCCAGACCTGTTTCAGGAAGACCACGATCGGGTTCGGCAACGCCTGGGCATACTCCTGCCGGCCCAGCTCCCGCACCAGGTCGCCGGTGGCTTCGTCCCGGTCAGGAAGGTAGAGCGGAGCCTGTAGGAGTCCGGGGAGCAGGGAGGACATCGGATCAGCGGCCCGCCGGGTATCCGGGGTTGTATCCGGTCGTGGCGACGGTGGGCAGTCCGGGGATCGGGGCATCGACGCCGCTGTCGAATTCACGCAGCAGGGTCATGTCGAAGCCGTCGCGACGGATGCGCAGATCGGTGTAGAGCAGCGTGGTCACCGAACATTCGTAGGCGAAGCCGAGCCCCGAGGCGATGGAACTGAGGATCGTGGTGACGAAGGTGATCTTGACCAGCACGTCGGCCGCGGCCGCCGGATCATCGGGGGCCAGCATCCCGCCCAGCATCCCGGCGATCATGCTCAGCGGGGAGGTGATGAGACTGGCGATGATGCCGACGATGATGCCGGTCAGCAGCAGGATCCCGAAGCACCTCCACCAGGAGGACTTCACGAGGGTGAAGGACCGGGCCATGGCCGCCAGCGGCGGCAGGTTCTCCGCCACGACGGCGTGGACGGTGAAGGTCAGCTTGATCGAGATCCAGATCGCCGTGGGGACGGCCAGGACCACGACGATGGCCGCCGTGGTGAAGGCGGCTGCCGTTTCGGCATTGAAGGCCACGAGGGTCACGACGCCGGCGCAGATGGCCAGCGCCGCGATGCCGGCGACCAGGAACAGCAGGGCGACCAGCAGGAGCCTGCCGATCGAGGGGCGCAGGATCCGCAGGGCCTGCCCGAACCGGGTCTTGCGGTTCAGCGTCGCGCGCAGGACGGGAATGGTGACGGCACCCTGGACGATGAGCAGCAGGAACACCGAGACCAGCCCCGCCGCCAGGCTACCGCCGACCATGGTGACCAGGGGACCGGTCATGGCCGTGAAATCGGGTTCTGCACTGTCCACGAAGGAGGGGTCGGCGATGGCTGAGAACAACGGAATGGCCAGCAAGGCGGCGACGGTCCCGACGAAGAGTTGAACGATCACCGACAGGCCCAACGTGGATCCGGCATTGCGGCGGATGGCCTGGAAGGCGCCGTCGAGCATGTCCCCGAAACCCAGCGGACGCAACGGGACGACCCCCGGCTTCGGCGGGGGTGCATAACCGTACGGGCCCCCCGGAGGCAGCCCCTGGCCGGGCGGCGGCATCCCCGGACCGGGGACCGATTGCCCTCCCCAACCGCCGGCAGCCGGTTCGCCCCAACCCTGCCCCGGCGGGGCGCCCCAGCCCTGCCGTGGCGGGTTCTGCCAGCTGGGAGCCACCGGCGGTTCGAAGCCCCCGGGGGCCGCCGGATTCCCGTCGGCATCCGGCACTCCGGCGTCCTGGCCGGGCTCGGAACCGGGCAGTTCGTCGGGGTTGGGTGGGTTTTCGGTCATGGCGTTGTTGCCCCTCGCATCGCGTCAGTGTCCGAACCAGCCTAACGGGACCCGGTGCGCCGCTGCAGGGGGCGCACCGCGGACCCCTATAGTGGACTGCAGGTTCAAAGAGACACCAGTGAGACGTTCAGACGGAAAAGGGGTGCCATGAAGGCCCGAGTTTTGGTGGTCGACGATGACGAGGCGCTGGCCGAGATGATCGGTATCGTGCTGCGCAACGACGACTTCGACCCGGTCTTCTGCTATGACGGGGCCCAGGCATTGGACACCTTCAGGGAGGTCAAGCCGGATCTGGTCCTGCTGGACCTGATGCTGCCCGGGATGGATGGCATCGAGGTCTGCCGCTTGATCCGTGCCGAAGCGGATGTACCGATCGTCATGCTCACCGCGAAGTCCGATACGGCCGACGTCGTGCGTGGACTGGAATCAGGGGCCGACGACTACGTCCCGAAGCCGTTCAAACCGGCCGAGCTCATCGCCCGGGTCCGGGCCCGGATGCGTCCGGGGGAGAAGCACGCCCCGGAGACGCTGAAAATCGCGGATCTGGTGATCGACGTTGCCGGGCACTCGGTGACCCGGAGCGGGGAACCGATCTCGTTGACGCCGCTGGAATTCGATCTGCTGGTGGCACTGGCCAGGAAGCCGTGGCAGGTCTTCACCCGTGAACTGCTGCTCGAACAGGTCTGGGGTTACCGGCATGCCGCCGATACCCGGTTGGTCAATGTCCACGTGCAGCGTCTACGTTCCAAGGTCGAAACCGACCCGGAGAACCCGGAAGTCGTCCTGACCGTGCGCGGGGTCGGATACAAGGCCGGACAGGGCTGAGCGTGGAGACCTCCGCCGCGGACACCCCGGCGGCGGAACCCGACGACGGGGAGCCGCCGGCCTCCCGGGCCCCTTTCCGGCGCCCGCGGCCCGAGCAGGAGGGCTCACGGTGGAAACGCATGGTCACCGCGTGGCGGCGTTCGCTGCAATTGCGGGCCGTGGCCACCACCGTGCTGCTCTCCGCGCTGGCGATGCTCGGTGCGGGCATCTTCCTGTCGAACCAGATCGCCGACGGACTGTTCCAGGAACGGTTCAATCAGGTCCAGGAGGAGTCGGTCCGTGGCCTGAACCAGGTCAAGTCCAACTTCGAGTCCGCGGCCACCACCGACCGCTCCAGCACCGTCGCCTTCGTCAACGACACGTTGAAGCTGGTCGAAGGTGATGGCGCCAGCGTCCAGCGTGACTTCATCCTGACCCCGCTGCCCAGTTCGGAGAACATCTACGTCACCAACACGGCCAGTGGTGGACTGACCACTGCCGTCATCCCCGACTCCCTGTCCACGACCGTGAAGGACAGTCCCGGGGTCTATTGGGAATCGATCAGTTTCCCACACGCCAGCTACGACACCCCCGGTCTGGCCTTCGGCACCACGGTCCAGTTGCCGCCCGGACGCGACTACGCCCTGTATCTGGTGTATGACCTGGACTCGGTGCAGCAGACCCTGGACTTCATCCACCGGGTACTGGCCATCGGTGGGGTGCTGCTGCTCTTCGTCACCGGCGGCATCGCCTGGTACACCACGCGCCTGGTCGTTCGTCCGGTGTCCACCGCAGCCTTGGCCTCGGAGAAGTTGGCCGCCGGTCAGCTGCAGGAACGCCTCGAGGTCCACGGTGAGGACGAGATCGCCCGGCTGGGGACCTCGTTCAACCGGATGGCCACCAACCTGCAGGACCAGATCACCCAGCTGGCCACCCTGTCGCAGATGCAGCAGCGCTTCGTCTCGGACGTCTCCCACGAACTGCGCACGCCGTTGACGACGGTCCGCATGGCCGCCGAGGTGCTCCACGATGCCCGCGAGGACTTCGATCCGATCAACCGGCGCTCCGCCGAGCTGCTCTACAACCAGGTCGAACGCTTCCAGACCCTGCTCAACGACCTGTTGGAGATCTCGCGGTTCGACGCCGGTGCCGCCCTGCTGGATGCGGAGGTCCTCGACCTGGTGCCGGTGGTCCGCCGGGTCGTGGATACCGCGAGCCTGCATGCCGAGAACCTCGGATCCGAATTGCGGGTCAACCTCCCCGGGGACGGGTGCGCCGTGGAAATGGATCCGCGCCGCATCGAACGGATCATCCGCAACCTGGTGATGAACGCCGTCGAACACGGCGAGGGGAATCCGATCGACATCACGGTGGGGCAGGACGAATACGCGGTAGCCATCACCGTGCGTGACCATGGCATCGGCATGGGCCCCGAAGAGGCCTCGCGCGTCTTCGACAGGTTCTGGCGGGGGGACCCCGCCCGGGCCCGGACGACAGGTGGCAGCGGGCTGGGACTATCCATCGCCACCGAAGACACCCGGCTGCACGGCGGTTGGTTGCAGGCCTGGGGCGAGAAGGGCGAAGGAGCCTGCTTCCGGCTGACCCTGCCACGGCATCTGGGTGAACTTCTCGGATCCTCGCCGCTGCCTCTGATGCCCCATACCCAACTGGCGCTGGGCCAGTCGCTGGGCACGGGGGAGTCCGCCCCGTACACGGCGTCGTTGCCCACCCTTCCCACCGGGAACCTCGCGTTGCCGGGGTCGATCCTGCGGGCCGTCCCGCCCTCCGAGCGGGCCACCGCCGAAGCGCCCGCCCCGGATCCCGTCGCCCCGGCCCCGGTCGGCCGTCAGGCAGCTGGCCGGGGCTCTCCCAAGAGCCCGGAGGCTAATGATCCGGACAGTATTGCCGATGACGAACCTGGCACAGGAAAACAGGGAGGGCCGAATGAGTAGGCGCAGGACACGGTACGACGGCGGAGCCCGGGCATCCATGGTGCTCGGTGCCCTCGTCGCGGTCCTGCTGGTGATCACCGGATGTGCCTCGATTCCGACATCGGGGCCCGTGGGCACCAGCGCGCCGGAAGCCGCCGGCCAGTCCGACTTCGCCTACGCCTTCGATCCGCCCGGACCCTCCGATGATGCTTCACCGCAGCAGATCATCGAAGGGTTCCTGCGGGCGGGCATCGCACCGCAGGACGATTACAGCGTGGCCCGGGAATATCTGGACCAGGAACTTTCCAGGGAATGGCGTGCCGCGGACCAGACGACCGTCTACGCGTCCGAACCCAACATCGTGGAGAACGTCGAGAAGGGCAGCTACACGGTGGAGGTCTCGGAAACCTCCAGCATCGACGAATACGGGCTACTGACGCGCAAGAAGGAACGGACCACAAAGTCCGAGGACTTCGAACTGTCCCGGGTCGATGGCCAATGGAGACTGTCCAAGGTGCCCGACGGCACGATGATGGAGGAGGGCAGCTTCGCGGTCGTGTTCAAGCCCTACCCGTTGTTCTTCTACGATTCCACCAATACCTACGCGGTCGCCGACTACCGCTGGTTCGCAACACGCCAGGGCTTGTCAGCGACCGTTACCGCCGCCCTGCTTGCCGGCCCCGCCCCGTATCTTCGCAACGCCGTCAGCAGTGCCTTCCCCGAAGGCAGCGAGCTGGCGCGGGCCTCCGTACCGGTGGAATCAAAACTGGCCACGGTGGACCTGAACGAGGCGACCTTCACCGACGCGACCGAGCTGCAGCGCCAACTGATGCAACAGCAGATCGAACTGACGCTGAGCCAGATCCAGAATGTCAGCACGGTCACCATGACCGTCGCGCAGCGGGCCGTGAGCCTGGGCAGCGTGGCCGAGGGGTTCACCAAGGCCATCGTCGACGCCTCGGTACCCAACACCCAGATCGCGATCGCCAATAAATCCCTGGTGTTCTATCAGGGCAACGGCGTGGTGCGCGTGGGAGGGGTCCAGAACATCTCCTCCTATAAGCCCCGCGACCCTGCCATGTCCCCCGCGGACAACCGCTTCGCCTTCCTGAACGGCAAACGCACCCAGCTCTTCACCGTCGACGAATCAGGGGTGGCCCATGAGGCCACGACCGGCCAGAAGCTGCTGCGTCCGAGCATCGACGTCCACGGCTGGACCTGGACGGTCGGCAATGACGGACGAACCCGGGTGCGGGCTACGCCGTCGGACACCAAGAAGGACGGGCCGTCACGCCAGGTCAACGCCGGATGGATGTCCAAGGCCGACGTGACCTCCCTGCGCATTTCACCCGATGGCGCCCGGGCGCTGGTGATTGCCAAGGTCAAGGGCAAGACCGGGGTCTACATCACGGGCATCATCCGTGACAGCGAAGGCATCCCCCGCGGGTTCACCGACCCGTTGGAGCTCGATGCTTCGGTGCCGGCGGAGCAGGGGGTGTGGAACTCCTCGAATTCCGTGGTCGTGATGAAACCCAGCGACACCAAGGCCGTGCAGGCCGAGGAGCTCTCCTTGGACGGGAGCACCAAGGAACTCGAGCCGCTGTTGGGGATGACCAATATCTCCGCAGGCCCCGGGGAACAACGCACGGTCTACGCCGAGACACCCGACGGGGTCTACTCGCAGGTGTTCTCCACCTGGAAGAAGCGCGAAGGCAAGGCGACCCAGCTCGCCTACCCGGGGTAGCGGCGGACGCTGTCCACAGTCGGCATGCCAGGACTTCCGGTGCCGCGGCGGCCCGGGGATCATAACGGCATGGAATACCCGTCACTGCCCGATCGCCTGGCCCGAAGGCTGGACTCGCTGGCCTTCTCCTCCTCGGTGCGGGGTCCGCTCCTGGCCCTGGCCGAGCTCGGTTCGGTGGCCGCCCCCAGCGACTGCGTCTTCTGCCGCCGACCCGACGCCGTGATGTGCCGGACCTGCCGGGGGGCCTTCCGCGCCGCGACCGTCCGCCCCTTCGAGGCCCAGGACGGGGCCGAGTCCCTGCCGCTGGACCTGGACGGCGACCCTTTGCCCGTGGTGGCCGCCGGGGTCTACGCCCGTGAAGTCTCAGCCGCCGTCCTGGCCTTCAAGAACCGCCAACGGGTGTCACTGGCAGGTGTGCTGGGCCCGGCCCTGGCCGGGGCCCTATGCGCGGCAGGTAACCGCTTCGGTGGCGGGGTCCTGCTCGTGCCGATCCCCTCGACCCGCATCGCGCGGGCCCGCCGCGGCTACGCCCCGGTGGAGGTGCTGTTGGCCTGGATCCAGCGACGGGCCCTGCTGCCGCCGTCGACCAGCGTCGGTCATTTCCTGCGGGTCCGCCCCGGGCCGCCGTGGACGGGGGCCGCGCAGAAGACCAAGGGGCGGCGTGCCCGCTCGGGCAGTGCCGCGGAAATGGTCCTGCGTCCACACCCCCGGCTCCTCGATCGTCCGGTGCTTCTCGTGGACGATGTCCTGACCACCGGTGCCACCCTGGCCCGAGCGCATCGGCAACTCCAGGCTGCCGGGGTCCGGGTGGCGGGCGCAGTGGTGGTGGCAGCCACCGCCGCACCACGGCATCAGGACGGGTCCGCGGCCGGTGAACAGGACGCCGTCTGAGCCGACACGCTCGCCGGTCATGGGCCATGACGCTGGCCAATTCGTGGAGCCGGAACGCTTAAAGTGACGCGGATCACGAAATGATGGGTAGGAAGGCTTGATTAACCAGCGCCCTGGATTACGGTTGAGTATGGGCACCTCACCAAGAGGAGAAGAACCCATCTTCAGCGGTTGAAAGGAGAGTCTTTCAGCCGCTGTCGTGTCACCCGAGGTTAGTAGGAGGACACCATGGAGATGAACATCACCGGGCGCAACGTGACGGTATCCGACCGATTCCGCGAATACGCGGACGAGAAGACGGACAAGATCGAACAGCTGGCCAGCAAGGTCCAGCGCCTCGACGTGAAAGTCACCAAGGAACCCAACGCCCGGCAGGCCGAAGCCCAGCTGACAGTGGAGATCAGCGTGGTGGGCACCGGACCGGCCATCCGTGCGGAGGCCAAGGCCGCCGATAAATTCGCCGCCTTCGATACGGCCTTCGCCAAACTGCTCGAGCGGCTGCGCCGGGCACGGGATCGGCGGAAGGTGCACCACGGCCGGCAGACACCCCAAGCGGTGTTCCAGGCGACGTCGACGCTGGAACCGGTCAGCAGCACCATGCCCCTGCACGAGCAAACCCGACAGGAGCAGGACCAGGAGCGCGAAGCAGCCGATGCGGTCGCCGAAAGCCCGGTCGAGATCCGGCGCAAGGTCTTCCCCTCCGAGACCATGAGCGTGGACGATGCCGTGGATCGCATGGAACTGGTCGGACACCCGTTCTATCTGTTCGTGGATGTCGAAACCGGCGTCAGTTCGGTGGTGTACCGCCGGCGGCAATGGAACTACGGCGTGATCACCCTCGATGACAACCACGCCGACGAGGAGACCGTTGAGACCCGGAAGTACCGTGGCTCACAGGGCGCCGCCGTGTGATGACGGTGCCGGAGCCCGGAAGGGTTCCATGACCCGATCGATGACCTTGGCCCAGGCCCGGCGCATTGCGCTGGCAGCCCAGGGACTTCATCAGGAACGGCCCACCTGCCCGGTAACCGCCCGGCAGGTGGGCCGGACCTTTGAACGCCTGCAACTGCTGCAGATCGATTCGGTCAATGTCCTGACCCGGGCGCACTACCTGCCGCTCTTCGCCCGTCTGGGCTCCTACGACCCGGCAGTATTGGACCGGTTGGCCTCGCGGTCGCCGCGCCGCATGGTGGAGTACTGGGCCCACGAAGCCAGCTTCATCCGGCCCGAACACTACACCGACCTGTTGATCTGGCAACGACGGACCTGGATGGGCAGCTTCAGCCCCGACCGTCCCCACCTGCGTGAACTGGCCGACCGGATCCTGGTGCTGCTGCACTCCTCGCGGCCCCTGACAGCCCGTGAGGTGGCCACCCGGTTGGGACACCACGAAGACATCGACCGCTCCGGCTGGGGATGGAACCGTTCCTCGGTGAAGGAGGCGTTGGAAGCGTTGTTCGCCGGCGGGGAAGTCGGCTCCGCCAGCCGTAACGCCCAGTTCGAGCGGCGCTATGCACCCATCTCCAAGGTTCTGCCCCCGCGTTCCCGGCACTCGGGGCCATCGGCTCCGGCACCGCAGGTGTTCGACGGAACCGACGGTGCCGCCGTCGTCGCGGCCACCGACGCCGAACGTGCGGCTTCCGCCCAACGGCTGATCGAAGCAGCCGCCAGAGCCCATGGCATCGGCACGGTGCGCTGCCTGGCGGACTACTTCAGGCTGCCGGTTCGTGCCGCGGCAGCCGCCGTGGAGCGACTCGTCGAGGAAGGCGTGCTCGAACCGGTCGACGTCCAGGGGTGGCCCGGTCGACAGTTCCTCCACACCCGTGCCCTCAAGCCTCGCCGTGCCCGGGGGCGGGCGCTGCTCGGCCCCTTCGATTCGCTGGTCTTCGAACGCCGGCGGCTGGAGGAACTCTTCGGTTTCCACTACCGGATCGAGATCTACACCCCCGCAGCCAAACGACGTTACGGCTACTACGTCCTGCCCTTCCTGCTGGGCGAGCAGATCGTGGCCCGCGTGGACCTCAAGGCCGATCGTGCCCGGGGTGTGCTCATGGTCAGATCCAGCCACGCCGAACCGGGCGCACCCCCTGAAACCGCCCGGGAACTGGCTGCTGAGCTTTCCCTGATGGCTGAATGGATCGGTCTGGAATCGGTGCAGGTCCAACTGGAGGGTAACCTTTC
>JBBSRM010000049.1:0-13568 GCA_038243055.1 Actinomycetales bacterium | reverse complement strand
CGGGCAGTGTGGATGTCAACGCGGACACGATCGCGGGTGCGCTCGATCTCCACCTTGGCGATGCCGGCACGGTCCATGCCCTTGGTCATGAGCTCGCGGATCTTGATGTCCTCGCGGACGAAATCCTTGTAGCGCTGACCGGGCTTGCCACCGTCGGCGAACCAGTGTGACACGTGGTCCGTGGTGATGCCGAGACGGAACCCGTTTGGGTTGATCTTCTGTCCCATTTACTTTTCCCCACCCTTCTCCGGGCTTGAAACAACCACGGTGATGTGGCTGGTGCGCTTGTTGATGCGGTAGGCGCGGCCCTGGGCCCGCGGCTGGAACCGCTTCATCGTCGAACCCTCGTCAACGAAGGCTTCGCTGATGAACAGCTCGTCCTCGTTGAACGCAACACCATCACGGTCGGCGGCGACACGGGCGTTTGCCACGGCCGACGCAACTACCTTGAGTACCGGTTCCGAAGCACCCTGCTGGGCAAACTTCAGAATCGCCAGAGCCTCATTCGCCTGCTTGCCACGAACAAGGTCGACGACGCGCCGGGCCTTCATAGGCGTTACGCGGATATGACGCGCAATTGCCTTGGCTTCCATTGCTTTCCTTCTCTCGTCTATCAAAGGGATGTTCAGCGCTCGATAACCCTTGCGGGTTAGCGGCGCTTACCCTTCCTGTCGTCCTTTACGTGGCTGCGGAATGTCCGCGTCGAGGCGAATTCGCCGAGCTTATGCCCGACCATCGACTCAGTGACAAACACCGGAATGTGCTTGCGTCCGTCGTGTACGGCGATCGTGTGCCCGAGCATGTCGGGGATGATCATCGAACGGCGGGACCACGTCTTGATGACGTTCTTGGTGCCCTTTTCGTTCTCAGCAGCCACCTTAACAAAAAGGTGCTGATCGACGAAGGGGCCTTTCTTCAGGCTGCGTGGCATGTCTCCAGGCTCCTATCGCTTGTTCTTGCCGGTACGACGACGACGCACAATGAGCTTGTCGCTATCCTTGTTCGGACGGCGGGTACGTCCTTCCCGCTGGCCGTTCGGGTTGACCGGGTGACGACCACCACTGGTCTTGCCCTCGCCACCACCGTGCGGGTGGTCGACCGGGTTCATGACCACACCACGCACGGTCGGGCGAACGCCCTTCCAGCGCATGCGTCCGGCCTTGCCCCAGTTGATGTTCGACTGTTCGGCGTTGCCGACATAGCCGACCGTGGCGCGGCAGCGGACGTCTACGTTCCGGATCTCGCCGGAAGGCAGGCGGAGCTGCGCATGGCGGCCCTCACGAGCAACCAGCTGGACCGAAGCACCGGCCGAGCGAGCCATCTTGGCCCCTCCACCGGGACGCAACTCCACTGCGTGGAGCACGGTACCGACCGGAACGTTGCGCAGCGGCAGGTTGTTGCCCGGCTTGATGTCGGCGTTCGGGCCGGCTTCAACCGAGTCTCCCTGGGAGAGCTTATTCGGGGCGATGATGTACCGCTTGGTGCCATCGATGTAGTGCAGCAGCGCAATGCGGGCGGTGCGGTTCGGGTCGTACTCGATGTGAGCGACCTTGGCCGGCACGCCGTCCTTGTCATGACGACGGAAGTCGATCAGACGGTATTGGCGCTTATGTCCACCACCCTTGTGACGGGTAGTGATCTTGCCGGAACTGTTGCGTCCACCAGTCTTGGAGAGCGGGCGGAGCAACGACTTTTCCGGGGTAGTCCGGGTAATTTCTGCGAAGTCGGCCACACTCGAGCCACGCTGGCCCGGGGTAGTCGGCTTGTACTTACGGATTGCCATGTTTTATTCCTCGTTAAAGTGGTCTCCGCTTATGAAAGCGGACCGCCGAAGATGTCGATCGTGCCTTCTTTGAGGGAGATGATCGCTCGCTTGGTAGCTTTGCGGGCTCCCCATCCGAAGCGGGTGCGCTTGCGCTTACCTGCACGGTTGATGGTGTTGACGGAGTCAACCTTGACGGAGAAGATACTCTCCACCGCCAGCCTGATTTCCGTCTTGTTCGAGCGCGGGTCGACCAGGAAGGTGTATTTGCCTTCGTCGATCAGGCCGTAGCTCTTTTCCGAAACGACCGGCGCCAGGATGACGTCGTGCGGGGACTTGGAGAAGGTGGCGCTCACTTGGCGTCCTCCTTGTTGACCAGGGCATCGAATGCGGCCTTGGTGAACACCACGTCATCGGCGACCAGAACATCGTAAGTGTTCAGCTGGTCGGCGTAGAGAGCGTGGACGTCCACGAGGTTGCGCACGGAGAGTGCGGCAACATCATTGGCGCGATCGATGACTACGAGCAGGTTCTTGCGCTCGGTGAGAGCGCGCAGGGTGGCCAGTGCCTCCTTGGTGGACGGCGTGGTGCCGGCTACCAGGTTCTCGATCACGTGAACGCGATCGTGACGGGCACGGTCCGAAAGGGCTCCGCGCAATGCGGCGACCTTCATCTTCTTGGGGGTGCGCTGCGAGTAATCGCGGGGCGTCGGTCCGTGGACGACGCCACCGCCGGTCATCTGAGGAGCGCGGATGGAGCCCTGACGAGCTCGGCCGGTGCCCTTCTGCTTGAACGGCTTGCGACCTGCACCCGAAACCTCGGCGCGGGTCTTGGTCTTGTGCGTACCCTGACGGGCGGCAGCAAGCTGGCCCACGACGACCTGGTGCAGCAGCGGAATGTTGGTCTGGACATCAAAGATCTTGCCCGGAAGCTCGACCTTGAGTGCTGTGTTAGCCATTTGCTTATGCTCCCTTCACGGCGGTGCGCACGAGGACGACCCGGCCGCGGGCGCCGGGAACGGCACCCTTGATCAACAGGAGGTTCTTCTCGGCGTCGACTCCGTGAACCGTGAGGTTCATCGTCGTCACGCGCTCGTTGCCCATGCGGCCAGCCATGCGCTGTCCCTGGAAAACGCGGCCGGGCGTGGAGGCCCCGCCGATGGAACCGGGCTTGCGGTGGTTCTTGTGTGCACCGTGCGAGGCGCTGGCACCGTGGAAGCCGTGACGCTTCATGACGCCAGCGAAGCCCTTGCCCTTGGAGGTGCCCACGACGTCGACCTTCTGGCCGGACTCGAAGACATCCACGGCCAGTTCCTGGCCCAGGTTGTACGTATCGGCATCCGCGGTGCGCAGCTCGACGACGTGGCGACGCGGGGTGACCCCGGCAGCCTCGAAGTGGCCGGCCAGCGGCTTGGTGACCTTGCGCGGGTCGATCTGGCCGTAGCCGATCTGAACCGCAGCGTAGCCGTCCCGATCCGCATTGCGGAGCTGGGTGACGACGTTGGAATCTACCTGCACGACAGTGACGGGGATGAGGTTGTGGTTCTCGTCCCAGACCTGGGTCATGCCGAGCTTCGTGCCCAGCAGGCCCTTAACATTACGGGTTGCGGTCATAGTTTCTCAGCACCTCCCCTAAAGCTTGATTTCGATGTTGACGTCCGCCGGCAGGTCGAGACGCATCAGCGAATCAACAGCCTTCGGGGTCGGATCGACGATGTCGATCAGACGCTTATGCGTGCGCATTTCGAAGTGCTCACGGCTGTCCTTGTACTTGTGGGGCGAACGGATCACGCAGTACACGTTCTTCTCCGTCGGCAGCGGCACGGGGCCGACTACGGTTGCGCCTGCGCGCGTGACCGTCTCAACGATCTTCCGGGCAGAAACGTCAATGACCTCGTGGTCATACGACTTCAGCCGGATGCGGATTTTTTGTCCCGCCATGGCGTCATGCCTCTTTCTAAGTAGCACTCTCTGTACAGTTACTGTGCACTAACGGGTCCTTGCGGACCGGCACACCTCGCACGGGCTGAATCCGGGCAATCCCGGGTTCCTCACCCCGCCGAAGCTCCGACCCCCGCGGTCGGGCGTGTCGCCTAGAGTTGGCTTCACACTCCACAGGAATGGGGGCGGGTCATATCTGGTCCTCGATGTTTCCGTCGTATCCGCCCCTGCCCCGGGCATTATCCCGGGCGGGACGCAATCTCGGTCGAAACCGGCCCCGGCCCCGGTATCGGCGAACCGATCTGCGAGCACAAGGCACAAAGAGGCGCTTGAACAACTTATCCAGTGTGTCAGAAGTTCGCTGGATTTACCAATCAGACGACGTTCCGTGTATCTCATCGTCTGCCGGGCGTCTACCTCTCCTACTCCTCCGGGGCGGAGGTGTTCGTTCGGTTTCCAGGCGTCGAGACCGGTGGCGCCGAATCCGGCCCCTCCGGTGCCGGGACCGGAGCCTGCGGCACTTCCTTGTCCTTCCCCAGCCGCTGGAGCCGCCAGATGGCCAGGGCGATCAACCCGGCGGCCAGGGCTGCCAGCAGGAGGATCGTGAATCCGCGCAGGAACCACAGGACCAGCAGAGCCGCAGCGATGGCCCCCCACACCACGTACAACCGCCGATTGAGCAGCAGTCCTGCTGCCAGGAGCAGAACATGGGCCAAGAGAAGCCAGCCCTGGCCCCAACCCTGCTCCACGGCCAGACCGAAGGGTGCCGAGGCGGAGAGCAAGACCGCCGAGGCGATCAAGGGGTAATCGGCGTCCTTGCGTCGACCAGCCCTGATTTCGTAGGCCGCAAGAAGAGCCAACACGACGACCCAATACTGCGTCATCCAGAACAAACCGGGCTGTCCGTATGCCAGGTGCCATGCGTGTTGGGCGCAACCGGCCACGACCAGTGCGGCGACCTCGGCGCACCGTTCGCGGTGCTTGCGGGGGAACTCCGCTACGGCGGCCACGGCCGCAACCGCGATCATGGCGGTCCCGATGTAGGCCACTATCGTTGCTGGTCCTGCGGAACCCTCCCGGGACTGCATCACGTTGGCTTCACAGCCGTCGAGGAACAACAGGACGATGGCGCCGCCCGTCAGGATCCGGGCATGTAACCACGACCAGCTCCGCGGTGCGGCGATGACGCCGGAGTCCGCTCGCGTTTGCGGACGATGAAGCCATCCGACGGCATACAGCAGGATCGCCGAGCACACCGCCGAGGCCATGTACAGCCTGGACAGTCCCGCCATGCTTCCGGTATCTCCGGTCCACTGTGCCAGAGCAACAAAAACCGCCCAGGGAACGAACACCACGGCCCCTGTCAGCACCAGCGGCAGTCCCATCGTCACGGCGAACACCACACATCCGGCGGCAGCCGCCAACAAGATGACCGCCAGCCAGATGTCCCCACCCGGAATCGGCGCCGGGCTGGACCCCGCGAATGTGCCTGCGTCTCCGAGGACGACCGCCGCGGCGAAGCCGAGATAGCCCGCGGCGGTGATGGCCCGCGCGATCGGATGGGCGCTGTCTTCGGGCCCGGAGCCGAATCGGCCCAGCAGTCCCGCGCCTTCTTCGCCGGCCAGCAGCCCGGTGACGCGCCGACGCACGGCGGTATCGGGTGCTAGTGCTTCGAAGGAAATCACCGGCAAGGTGATGACCAGCAGCAGGATCAGCAAGACGGTCGGGTTCCACAGCGGTTCCGGCAACCAGCCACCCTGGCGTATGGAAATCAGACCCGAGGGAATGAACAGCAGCCACGCCAAGGCGTACCCGACCACAAGGATCTGCATCCTGGTAGCCGCTCGCCACACGGTCGACGCGGTGGCCGCCGCTGCCAGATCGACGCGCCATTTCAGCAGCCCCACGAACAGAAGGCAGAGGTACTGCACCAGAAGCGAGGCCATATCCACCCCCGGTCCCGAACCGTCATTGTTCGCGAAGTACACCAATGGCGCCAGGAACAGCAGGGCGAGGGTCGCGTTGGCGATCATGGGGCCGTAAGTCGGCGGGGGTCCTTCGACACGTGGACGCAGCCAGAGCCGTGCCGCGTGGCCCACGGCAAGGCTGATCGCGAACAAGGCCCACCGTGAGTGCGCGTCGGCCTGTAGTTGGTGGGACAGCTCGAGGAGGGAGAGGGAGAAGAACAGCTGCGTCGCCACGGCATAGGCCACGCGTTCCACCGGCTCCCGGGCCGAGACCAGGCGCCAGGCGGCGTGGCCCAGTCCAGTCAGACACACGGCAAGAACCAGCCAGCGGTTCTCGATCCCGAAGCTTGCCAACCAGGTGGCGGCGATCGCCAGGGGTGCCACGCCGTGCGCGACCGACGTCTTGCGCCGTGCGGTCCGGCCCCGCCCACGGGCGAGTGTTGCCAGGAGTGCGTTGGAGCCGACGGCGGCCAGAACCAGGGTGGTCATGACCACAGCTGTCGTCCACGGGTCCCCGCCCGACTCCAGTGTGCTCAGCCGGACTTCGGCAGCCACCACCACGGCCATGCTGGCAAGCATGAAACCGGACTCCAGCTTCCAGGCCGCCAGTGCGGCGACAACCATCCAGGAGATCACGAATACCGTGCCCGCGATGAGCATGAGGACGCGCGGGTCCGCTCCCCCGCCGTCCCACCGGCCGGGGTCGCCGAAAAACCAGGCACCGATGCCCGGTCCCGACACTGATGTCGTGACGAGGAACCCGCTGGCGGCCCACGCGGCGATCGTCGCGAGGGTGGTCGGCAGGGCAACGACGACTCCGCGACGCAGCCAGAGGAACTGGCGGCCAACGGCGCGACGCAGGCCGGGGACCGCGCAAGCCAGCCCCACCACCAGGAATGCCACCTGGCGCCAGGGAGACAGCACCGCACCGGGTTCCAGGAGACCCGCCACACCGATGCCCAGGGCAACCCAAGGAAGCAGTTTCCTGCCCCGTGTGCTCAGGGCCGCGGCCGTAAGCGCCACCAATGGGAGCAGATAGTTGATCGAGGCCCACCCGCTGGTGGCTTCGGTTTCGGGCGACTCCCCCAAAACGCGGAAGGAGGCGACAAGTGCTTCGTTCAGCAGGAGCGCCAAACCCGCGACGGCGACGAGCAGACCTTGGACTTCGAAACCAACCAGTCCACGGACCTTCGGGGCGACGAAGCGCCGGTAACGGCCCCCCGCGCGGTGCACGGCGAGGGCCTGGAGGAGCAGGACGATCCCCAGGCTGCGTGCCACGCCCACGGGACCGGCACCGAACACGTAGGTGAGCAGGACGATGGCCCCGGTGGCACAGACCCGTGCCGCGACCAGATTCACGGCTCGTTCGGTGGTCGGGCCGAAGATGGTCACCGCTACGTAGTAGATGGTGCCCGCGATCAGGAGCAGGCTCAGGTCTTCGGCGCCGAGCATCTGTCCCACGAGAACCGCGGTCAGCAGGGTTGCGGGGGCGAGGAAGCGGTGGGTCTCGTTGAAGGCCCTGAGGTAGATGTTGCCCAACCAACCCGGGCGGCCGTAGGCCAACGCCGTTCCGGCCGCAGCCAGCACCATGGAGAACATGAAGTACCAGAACAGCCCCCGGTTCAGCACTGCGCCTCCGGCCCATGCCGAGGAGACCAGGAAGGTGAGGCTGAGATAGGCGACGACACGGTTGTTCAATCTGGTTGCGGCATAGACGAACGCCACGGTCCCCACGAGCGACGTGATCCACCACGCCGTCGTCGGGTCGTGCACCACCAGCGCCGACAGCGCCAGCCCGCTGACCGGAATCAGTGCCAGACCGGTCCCGGCGAATGCCACACCTGCGGGCCGGAGCCGCTCACTGAACGCATGGATCAGTAGTCCCCCGGCATAGAACATGGTGGTCACAGCGACCAGCCCGCCGAACTTCGCCAGCGGTGGCATGGCCAGACCGATGAACAGCGAGGCGGCGGCGACCAGCAGCAGGGAGGCTGCGTAGAGGGTGATGTTGATATTGCGCAGCGTGGCCTTCTCGCGTTCCTGCGCGGTCCGCGGTGGTGCTGCCTGCTGGGCACCCGAGGTGGCACCTGCTGGAGCCCTTTCGGCAACCGGATGAAGGCTCGGAGCGACGGGGGCGGGGTGGGCCGGCCCCCCCGTGGTTGGAACGCCACGGCGGATGGCCGAATCCTGTACCGGCTCCGATCCGGTTTCCATGGTCGTCTGCTCACCCGGAGGCACTGGCACCACGGCCGCAGCCGGTGCGCCCGTGGAACGCGCTGCTTCGCGTCCCTCCTCCAAAGCGCGCGAGACGACGGTGCGGATGTCGTCTTCTTCGGCCGGTACGGCGGGACGATCTTCGCGGGGATGGCCCTGTTTCGGCGGTGCTTGTCCTGCCGTTGACTCAACGGGAAGCGGTGCTGCCAGCGTGGGAAGCGACATGGGCCCCTCAACCAGGCGGCCGGCGTCGTACCCCTCCTGCCAGGCTTGTGCCAGCGCTGACAGGTGGACACCGCCTGTGGAGCTCTGCGCTCTGGCGCTGCGGGCACCAAACAGCCATCCAACGACGCCACATACCACCAGGGCCAACAAGACAAAAAAGAATCCCACACAGACTCCCACGCTGTCGAAGATATTTACTCACGAGACTAGTGAAACCGTACCTTGACTCTTGGGTTTCCAATGACCGTGACCCGGCCACCGGATGGCTCCTAGTTCGAGACCGGCAGGCACACGGACGCGAAAAGGCCCCGCTGTCGAAACAGCGGGGCCTTTTCCGACCAATGGTCAGATCATCAGGTCGTGACTACTTGGTGATCTTCGTGACGCGGCCTGAGCCAACGGTGCGGCCACCCTCGCGGATGGCGAAGCCGAGGCCGTCTTCCATGGCGATGGGCTGGATCAGCACAACGCTCATTTCGGTGTTGTCGCCCGGCATGACCATTTCCGTGCCCTCGGGCAAGGTGATGACACCGGTGACGTCCGTGGTGCGGAAGTAGAACTGCGGACGGTAGTTCGAGTAGAACGGGTTGTGACGTCCGCCTTCATCCTTGGACAGGATGTAGACGTTGGCCTCGAACTCCGTGTGGGGAGTGATCGAGCCCGGCTTGACGATAACCTGTCCACGCTCGACATCGTCGCGCTTGATGCCGCGGAGCAGCAGGCCACAGTTCTCGCCGGCCCATGCCTCGTCGAGCTGCTTGTGGAACATCTCGATGCCGGTGACCGTCGTCTTCTGGATCGGACGGATGCCGACGATCTCGATGTCCGAGTTGATCTTCAGCGTGCCGCGCTCGGCGCGGCCGGTGACGACCGTGCCGCGACCGGTGATGGTGAAGACGTCTTCAACCGGCATCAGGAACGGCTTGTCCTTATCGCGCACCGGGTTCGGAATGTACTCGTCGACTGCTTCCATCAGGTCCTCGATGGACTTGACCCACTGGGGATCGCCTTCCAGGGCCTTCAGTGCGGAGACGCGCAGGACCGGGGCGTTGTCGCCGTCGAACTCCTGTGAGGACAGAAGTTCGCGAACTTCCATCTCCACGAGGTCCAGCAGTTCCTCGTCGTCGACCATGTCGGACTTGTTCAACGCGACCAGCAGGGTGGGGACGCCAACCTGGCGGGCCAGCAGAACGTGCTCGCGGGTCTGGGCCATCGGGCCGTCGGTTGCTGCAACCACGAGGATCGCACCGTCCATCTGGGCGGCACCGGTGATCATGTTCTTGATGTAGTCAGCGTGACCCGGCGCATCGACGTGCGCGTAGTGACGCGCTTCCGTCTGGTATTCGATGTGCGAGATGTTGATCGTGATGCCGCGCTGGCGCTCTTCCGGGGCGGAGTCAATCGCCGCGAAATCACGCTGGTCGTTGAGATCGGGGTACTTGTCAGCAAGCACCTTCGAAATGGCAGCCGTCAACGTCGTCTTACCGTGGTCAACGTGACCAATGGTGCCGACGTTAACATGCGGCTTAGTCCGCTCGAACTTTGCCTTCGCCACAGGTTCCTCCTAGAACGTTTTTCAGAAGACTTACCCCGCCTGCGCGGTTCGCAGACGAAACTTAATAAAGTCTACTGGGGGCTTGATTACTTTTTGAAATTGCGGTTTCCGTCCGGCCCCGCTATGGGAACCCTTCGTTCGCCTTGGGGAGGCCGGCCGGACATTGCTGCCCGGCCGGCAAACCCGGTGTCGCTCACCTTTCGGTCTGCGACTAGTTTAGTTCCCTGGGGTGATTACTCGCCGCGGGACTTCTGGATGATCTCCTCGGCGACTGCCTTGGGGACCTCGGCGTAGCTGTCGAACTTCATCGAGTACACGGCGCGACCCTGGGTCTTGGACCGCAGGTCGCCAATGTAGCCGAACATCTCCGAAAGCGGAACGCCGGCCTTGATGACCTTCACGCCCGACGCGTCTTCCATCGACTGGATGGAGCCACGACGGGAGTTCAGGTCGCCAATGACGTCACCCATGTACTCCTCGGGAGTACGGACCTCAACGGCCATCAACGGTTCCAGGATGATCGGGGTGGCGCGACGTGCGCCCTCCTTGAATACCTGCGAACCGGCGATCTTGAAGGCCATTTCCGACGAGTCAACGTCGTGGAACGCACCATCAAGAAGCGTTGCCTTGACCCCGACCATCGGGTAGCCGGCCAGGATGCCGAACTGCATGGCGTCCTGGATGCCCGCGTCAACCGACGGGATGTATTCGCGCGGGATGCGTCCACCGGTGACGGCGTTCTTGAACTCGTAGAACGTTCCATCGCTGGTGTCCAACGGCTCGAAAGCCATCTGGACCTTGGCGAACTGGCCGGAACCACCCGTCTGCTTCTTGTGGGTGAAATCGACCTTCGGGACCGCTGACTTGATCGTTTCGCGGTAGGCAACCTGGGGCTTGCCCACGTTGGCCTCCACGCGGAACTCGCGCTTCATGCGGTCCACCAGGATATCCAGGTGAAGCTCGCCCATGCCGCCGATTTCCGTCTGACCGGTGTCCTCGTTCAACGAAACGGTGAACGTGGGGTCCTCGGCCGAGAGCTTCTGGATGGCGGTGGAGAGCTTCTCCTGGTCACCCTTGGTCTTCGGCTCGATGGCCACGAAGATCACCGGGTCCGGGAAGGACATCGATTCAAGCACGATCGGCGCGTCCAGGGCCGCCAAGGTGTCACCGGTCGTGGTGTCCTTGAGGCCAATGGCTGCGTAGATGTGCCCGGCGTGTGCTTCCTCGACCGGGTTCTCCTTGTTGGCGTGCATCTGGAAGAGCTTTCCGATGCGCTCCTTCTTGCCCTTGGTGGTGTTGATCACCTGGACGCCGGGGGATGCCTTCCCGGAGTAGACGCGGATGAACGTCAGCGTGCCGAAGAACGGGTGCGAGGCGATCTTGAAGGCCAGCGCCGAGAACGGCTCGGTCTCACTCGGCTTACGCGTCATCGGGATATCCTCGTCGCGAGGATCGTGCCCGATCATCGGGGGCACATCGATCGGTGACGGGAGGTAGGAGATCACGGCATCGAGCATCGGCTGAACGCCCCGGTTCTTGAACGCCGAACCACAGAAGACCGGGTAGGCCTCGGAGTTGACGGTCATCTTACGGACGCCGGCAACCAGTTCCTCGTTGGTGATTTCCACACCTTCGAGGTACTTCTCCATCAGCTCATCGGAAGACTCGGAAACATCCTCGATCAGCTTGGCGCGGTATTCCTCGGCGCGTTCCTTCAGATCCTCGGGGATCTCTCGGGTCTCGTAGGCGGCACCCATGGTGACATCACCCTTGGAGTCGCCGGGCCATACGAGCGCCTTCATCTTGATCAGATCAACGACGCCGATGAAGTCGCTCTCGGAGCCGATCGGCAGCTGCATGACCAGCGGCTTGGCACCCAGGCGCTTGACGATGGTGTCAACCGTGTAATAGAAATCGGCGCCCAGCTTGTCCATCTTATTGACGAAGCAGATGCGGGGAACGACGTATTTATCGGCCTGGCGCCAGACGGTCTCTGACTGCGGCTCGACGCCTTCCTTGCCATCGAAAACGGCAACGGCACCATCGAGCACGCGCAGGGCACGCTCGACCTCGACCGTGAAGTCAACGTGGCCCGGGGTATCGATGATGTTGATCTGGTTGTCATCCCAGAAGGAGGTCACGGCGGCAGACGTGATCGTGATGCCGCGTTCCTTCTCCTGCTCCATCCAGTCAGTCGTCGATGCACCGTCGTGCGTTTCGCCGATCTTGTGGTTCACACCCGTGTAGAACAGGATGCGTTCCGTTGTGGTGGTCTTACCGGCATCAATGTGCGCCATGATGCCGATGTTGCGGACCTTCGTGAGGTCGGTGAGCACGTCCTGTGCCACGTTGTCTCCCTTTGTCTATGGTTTCGAGTCACACGGCGGCGAGGCACTCACGTGCCTCGCCTTGCCGTCGTACAAGAGGCGTTTACCAGCGGTAGTGGGCGAATGCCTTGTTGGATTCAGCCATCTTGTGAGTGTCTTCGCGGCGCTTAACAGCGGCACCGAGACCATTCGACGCGTCCAGGATCTCATTCATGAGACGCTCGACCATCGTTTTTTCGCGGCGGGCCTTGGAGTAGCCAACGAGCCAGCGCAGGGCCAGAGCCGTCGCGCGGCCCGGCTTGACCTCGATCGGAACCTGGTAGGTTGCGCCACCAACACGGCGGGACTTGACCTCGATGGAAGGACGGACGTTGTCCATGGCCTTCTTGAGGGCGACCACCGGATCGGCATTGGTCTTTGTCTGCACGCCTTCGAGGGCGCCGTAGACGATGCGCTCAGCGGTGGACTTCTTGCCATCGACCAGGACCTTGTTGATCAGCTGGGTGACGAGCGGTGATCCGTGAACGGGATCGGAAACGAGGGGGCGCTTGAACGCCGGACCCTTACGAGGCATTACTTCTTCTCCTTCTTGGCGCCGTAGCGGGAACGAGCCTGCTGACGGTTCTTCACACCCTGCGTGTCGAGTGCGCCGCGGACGATCTTGTAACGGACACCCGGGAGGTCCTTCACTCGGCCGCCGCGAACGAGCACGATGGAGTGCTCCTGCAGGTTGTGGCCGACACCGGGAATGTACGCACTGACTTCCACGCCGCCGGCCAGGCGCACGCGGGCAACCTTACGCAGAGCGGAGTTCGGCTTCTTCGGGGTGGTGGTGTACACGCGGGTGCACACGCCACGACGCATCGGGTTGCCCTTCAGGGCAGGGGCCTTGGTCTGGTTGACCTTCGGCGAGCGGCCCTTCCGGACCAGCTGCTGAATAGTAGGCACTTTCGTGTCCTCCGGTTTCTTGGTTCTGCTGCGTCCGAGCCCACATGCGGCGTTCCGGACACTGCGCTTTTGGTCGTTTCATCGCAGCGCTTGCGGAGTCGACCGTAGGCGTGCAAAAGTGTGGCATTTGTTGCGCAAGTTGCCCGCAACCCGGACCGTGTCCATTTGCCACACATAAAAACAATTACCCATAGCTTAGCACGACGTCCCACCCGACCGTAACCAGTCGTCGAGAGGCCTCGATCATCTGCCCTGGCCCACGAGCCGGCGATGACCCCTGAAGCGGCGGCATTCCCCCCCCATGGAGGAGTTGTCCCCCAGTCGATGACTCGCCTCTTTGAGGCCCAACGAGGGCACTCCCCCGCGGCACAGGGCGGGCCGTCGACTCGAAGCCGACCGGGCGTGGAACCGAGGTCGATTCGGCCCCGGCCCGGGAAGGCCAATGGCCGGCACCCCGCGAGGGATGCCGGCCATTATGCGGATCTGACGATCAGATGGTCACTACCGGAAATCGTTGCCGAGATCGTAGTCATCCATCGGGATGGCGTGGAACTCGGGACTCATGCCCGGCTCGACCCCTTCATAATCGAAGCCCGTGAAGGCGCTCGGACCCGTGAAGAGGTTGGCCTT
>JBBSRM010000048.1:0-13664 GCA_038243055.1 Actinomycetales bacterium | reverse complement strand
TTCAACGAACGAATCTCACGCCCCGGGGGCTCTGGTGGCCGGCCTGTTTGCCGGACCGTGGGTGGCCCAGCGTACTGCGACAACGGCCACCAGCACGATGACAGCGGCAATTGCCGCAATGACGGCCACGGGGGTCGACTCAAGACCGCCGTCGGTGCGGCCGACGGTGATCCAAGCCAGTCCCCAAGCCAGCGCAAAACCGGGTCCCAGCCGACCGCGGGAGTAGATCGCGGTACCCACGCCGATTGCGGCGACGACCAACAGAACGACGCCGGCGATGACCGGTACAGGAAGCCCGAAAGCAGTGAATCCGGAGGAGGCAAGCAAGGCCGAGACGTTGGCTACGGCCGCCACGGAAACCCATCCCAGGTAAAGACCGAAGGTGCCGCCGACGGCGACCCGATCCAGCAAATTGGACTCCGGGCTGCGCCGCAGAATCACCAGAATGACGCACAGCGTGGCCAGAAGGGCGAAGATCACCACGACGCTGATCGCCAGCCAACCCAACTGGACCACCCCCAACCACGCGGCGTTGAGCAGGCCGGACGCCGCGGCCCATCCTCGGAGCTTGCGATGCAGGACATCGTCTCTCCGGGAGGGCAGGAACTGGACCACCGCGTAGAGGAGGAGGCCGAGATAGACGATGCTCCAGATCGAGAAGGCGCCCGACCCCGGCGCCAGGATGGTCCCATCCGCCGACAGCCAGCCGTCCGCCACGTCCTGCACCGGTGTCCCCACCACGGCACCGCTTCCGAGAAAAGCTCCCGCGATTGCCAGGGCCATGGCGGCAGCGGTCAAGATCGGGGACAAGAGGGGCGAGGGTGCTCTGGTGGTCGGCATTCTTCGCTCCTACTCATCGGCTCCAGGGGAGACGCACTCGACAAATATTGATTCATGTACAAGTATGTAGCTAGATTTTCTTATTATCAAGTAAGGCTGGAACATGGCAGAGAATGAGCAATCAACCTCCCCTGCGAGCCGAATGCACCCGGCTTCAGTACACCTACGCAGGATCCTGGTACTCAACGACGTCATGGAATACCGCATGCGGATGCACCTGAAAACGAATGACACCGATTTCCAGGCCATGCAACAGCTCATGCAGTTGGGACCGCTGACGCCTTCGAAATTGGCTGGCGCCCTCCACCTGACGACGGCCGCCATCACCAGCGTCATCGACCGGCTGGAAAAGGCTGGCCATGCCGAACGCGTCCCCCACCCCACGGACCGCCGCGGGGTCCTGGTCAAACCCACTGATTCCTCGGTGCGTGAGGCAATGCAACAACTCATGCCGATGATCCTGAAAACCGATTCGTTGGTGCGGGAGATGGACGACAAGGAGCAACAGGCTGTCACCCGCTACCTGCAGGGAGCGGCGGATGCGGTGCAGGAGCGGATCGACGCGATGGCTCGGGAATACCAGGAGAAGTCGAGCGAAGCAGGCGAACCCACCACCGCCGGCCCCGCCGCAACGGTACGGAAGAGGGATGGCAAATGAGCACCGAACTGCACGAGTGGAAGCACGCCGGAGCATCGGGAAACATGTGCACGAGACCACCGCCTGAATCGACTGGCACGGCGCCCCCGATGGGTGAGGCATCCGCCTACTACAGCGATCTGGTCCAACGGATCCTCGACGCTGAGCAACGAGCGGACCGTGCGACGCCGGGATTGAACTCACGGAACTACGACGCACTGTGCCAGCGCCTGGAAACCACCGTCGACGGGGGCAAACGGACGCGTCCCCACCTGGTCCACGTCGCCTTCAGGGCCTTCGGAGGCCGGGATACCGAGGCCGCGGCCACTCTCGGTGCCGGATTCGAGATGCTTCACGCCGCCTTGCTGATGCACGATGACGTCATCGACCGTGATTTCATCCGACGCGGTGCCCCGACCCTCGGAGCCGAATATCGCGACGACGCCCTGGCTCTGGGACATGCCGCGGAGACCGCCGAACACGCAGGACATTCAGCCTCAATCATCGCCGGCGACATCCTGCTCGCTGGTTCCATTCGTCTGGCGGCGTTGGCCTCGGCCGGGTCCCCGAACGCCCGCACCATCCTCGACGTGGTGCATGCCGCGCTCCTGGCTTCAGCCGCCGGGGAACTCGACGATCTGGTGTTCTCCCTCTCCCCCGCCAGCACACCGGAATCCGATGTGCTGAACATGGAACGACTGAAGACCGCCATCTACTCGTTCGAGGCACCGCTGCAAGCCGGGGCGTTGCTCGCTGGTGCGCCGCTGCATCTGGCGGCACGGTTGGGCGGGCTGGGACGCAACCTCGGAACCGCCTACCAAATCATTGACGACGTATTGGGAACCTTCGGGAACCCGGACGAGACCGGGAAGTCCATCGACTCGGATCTGCGCTCCGGCAAACGCACGGTGTTGACCGCACAGGCGGAAGGCCACCATGGGTTCCGGCACGCCCGGGATGCCTACGCTGTCGGCCGCATCGACATCGAAGGCGTGCGCTCGGCCCTGGCCGACAGTGGCGCCGAGCCCAAGGCCCGCGCCCTCGCGGCGAAGTTGGTCGCCTCCGCCTTGGACGAGGCCAGGGGTCTCAACCTGGCCCCGGCAGTCCTCGAGGAGTTCGCCGCGATCGGCGACCATGTCCTGAATCGGAAGAAGTAGGCATGAGCATCAAGGACCTCTCCAAATACTCCGACGCGGCCGGCCGCAGTGCCGGCGTCGTGATCTCCCGCTACTCCTCGTCGTTCGGTCTCGCCTGCCGGATGCTGGGACACCACGCGCGACGCGACATCGAGAACATCTATGCGTTGGTGCGTGTTGCCGACGAGGTGGTGGACGGCGCAGCTGCTGCCGCCGGGCTGGATGTCGTCGCCGTGGGCGAACAATTGAACCGTCTGGAACAAGAGACGGAACTGGCGTTGCGGTCGGGATACAGCACCAACCTGGTGGTCCATGCTTTCGCCCAAACGGCTCGTGCCTGCGATCTCGGAACGGAACTCACCCGACCATTTTTTGCATCGATGCGAGCCGACCTGACAGTCACCCGGCACGACGCCGATTCGCTGGACGAGTACATCTATGGCTCCGCAGAGGTCGTGGGGCTGATGTCCCTGCGCGTCTTCCAGACGATGCCTGGAGCCAGCAGGGAGCATGATGAGGAACTCGAACAGGCGGCCCGAAGCCTTGGATCGGCGTTCCAGAAGGTCAATTTCCTGCGCGACCTGGCAGCCGACGGTCAGGAGTTGGGCCGCGATTACCTTTCCGGGCCGAGCGCCTCGACCCTCGACGAACCAGCCAAGAACAAGTTGGTCGCGCAGATCCGTGCCGAGCTCACCCAGGCAGAGGCCGGCATCCAGCTACTGGCGCCCGGTGCGCAGCGTGCCGTCAGGCTCGCCCATGGGCTGTTCGCGGCACTGGTCGATCGCCTGGACGCAGCCCCCGCCGAGCATTTGCTGCAGCGCAGGATCCGGGTTCCCGGAACAGCGAAAGCCACCATCGCGCTGCGTGCCATCGCAGCACGCTCCCCCCGCAACGCAAAGGCAGTTTGATGAGCTGGACTTCATTCCGACGTCGCGCAGCACGACGCTACTACGACCCCGCCGGCCGTTCTACACGTCGAAGCCGGCACCCCGCCGCCGACTCAACCCCCGCCACCGGACTTCCTTCCCCCACGGGCAAAGCAACCCGCACGGTCGTGGTCATCGGCGGCGGCATGGCCGGGCTGGCCACCGCCGGCTTATTGGCCCGCGACGGTCACGACGTCACGCTCCTGGAGCGCGGGGAACACCTCGGAGGACGCGCGGGACGCTACGCAGTTGACGGCTTCACCTTCGATACCGGGCCCTCTTGGTACCTCATGCCCGAGGTCATCGACCACTGGTTCCGGCTGATGGGAACCAGTGCCGACGAGCAGCTCGACCTGGTGAAACTCGCCCCCGCTTATCGCACCTGGTTCGAAGGGTACGAGGATCCGGTGGACGTGCGCACCGG
Source organism: Actinomycetales bacterium (assembly GCA_038243055.1). Classification (GTDB taxonomy): domain Bacteria; phylum Actinomycetota; class Actinomycetes; order Actinomycetales; family Micrococcaceae; genus Arthrobacter_H. The sequence continues at coordinate 9,701 of JBBSRM010000048.1, read as the reverse complement.
CCGAGCTGACGCCGAGGCACTTTTCGAGTCCATGGATCCAGGGTCGGGCGAGCAGCTGCGGGCCTATCTTGAATCAGCAGCACTGACCTACACGCTGGCCAAGAAGCACTTTCTCTACGATGACTTCCGTACCTTGCTGGGTCTGCTTCACCCAACGGTGCTCCGCCACGGGGTGACCATGGCCCGACTTCTGGCCACAAACCTCGATGCGTTCATCGGCGCAAGGTTCCGGGACCCGCGCCAGCGCCAGTTGCTCGGATACCCAGCCGTCTTCCTGGGGACCTCCCCCTTCAAGGCACCGGCGATGTACCACCTGATGAGCCACCTCGATCTCGCCGACGGCGTCCTCTACCCCCGGGGCGGATTCGCCGCCCTCGTCGACGCCATGGAAGCCAGCGCGCGGGCCGCAGGCGTCACGATCATCACCGGCGCCACGGCGAAACGCATCACCACCCGTGACGGACCCCGCCGTCGTGCCGTGGTGGATACCGTGGAATACACCGACGCCCTCGGTGCCCGGCAGATAATCCAGGCGACCGAGGTGGTGGCCGCAACCGATTTGCACCATGTCGAGACCACAATGCTCCCACCCGGCCGACAGAGCCACCCTGAACGGGTGTGGCAGCGTCGCGACCCGGGGCCCAGCGCCGTGTTGGTCTGTCTGGGAATTCGTGGAAACCTCGACGAGCTGGTCCACCACAACCTGCTCTTCACCTCCGACTGGCGGGAGAACTTCGGCCGGATCGACGCCGGGAAGGACCTCACCTCGCGGACGTCGATCTACGTCTGCAAACCCAGCGAAACCGATGCCGGTGTCGCCCCTGCCGGGCACGAGAACCTTTTCATCCTCGTCCCCTCCCCGGCGGTGGAGGCCTGGGGTGGTGGTGGCGACAACGGCACCGGGGCGCCCATGGTGGAAAAGGTGGCCGACGACGCCATCGACCAACTCGCCGACTGGGCGGGGATCCCGGACCTGCGCGAGCGGATCGTCGTGCGGCGTAGCTACGGCCCCGGGGATTTCGTGGAGAAGTTCAACGCCTGGAAGGGCAGCGCCCTGGGCGCGGCCCATACCCTGCGCCAGAGCGCCTTCCTGCGACCGGGGATCCGCAGCCGCAAGGTGGACGGCCTGTTCTATGCCGGAAGTTCCGTACGCCCGGGCATCGGGGTACCCATGTGCATGATCAGCGCCGAACTGGTCCTCAAGGCCATCCGCGGGCAGACGTTCCGCGGCGCGTTGCCGGTGCCCGGGTCTCCGCTGTCCGGGGCGAATGCCGAACCCGCGGCGAGGACGGCATGACCTACCTGCTGATCCTGCTGGTTCTGCTGGGCTGCATGACGCTGCTCGATGCCCGCTTCGGCTTGTTCTTCTGGTCTCGCCCCTGGAGGTCGGCACTCGTCCTGGGCCTGGGCGTCGTCTACTTCCTGAGTTGGGATCTATGGGCCATCGCCGCAGGCATCTTCCTGCACCGCGACTCCCCCTTGATGACCGGCATCATGCTGGCCGACCAACTTCCCGTGGAGGAGCCGGTGTTCCTGCTGTTCCTGAGCTATCAGACCATGATCGCGTTCACCGGATGCGTTGCCTGGCTTCGCCACCGGGCCCATGACAAGACAGCCCACCGGGCAGCCGTGCGGGAAGGAACAATGAACTCGTGAGCTACCTGGAACTGAACTACTTCTTCCTGGGCCTGGCCCTGGTGACCCTACTCGGGACCGCCCTCGCCCGCCGGCTGGATGGCCGTCGGATCACGGCGATGTTGGTCGGTACCTTCGCCATGCTGGTCCTGACAGCAGTCTTCGACAACGTCATGATCGGCTCGGGGCTTTTCGACTACTCGTCCGAGGCGTTGGCCGGGCCGAGGATCGGCCTGGCTCCGTTGGAGGACTTCGCCTATCCGCTGGGTGCCGCCATCCTGCTGCCTTCGGCCTGGTTGCTGTTGGAGCCCCGCCCCCGAAAGGACTCATGAAGGACCTCATTGCCACCTCCCGCCCCGTCTCGTGGGTCAACACCGCCTACCCGTTCGCGGCCGCCTACCTGCTGGCCACCGGTGGCATCGACTGGATCCTGGTGGTGGGGACACTGTTCTTCCTGCTGCCCTACAACCTCGCGATGTACGGGATCAACGACGTCTTCGACTACGAATCGGACCTGCTGAACCCACGCAAAGGCGGGGCCGAGGGAGCCGTCGTCGATCGGACCCGGCACCGGACGATCCTGTGGGCCTCGGCGTTGTTCGCGCTGCCCTTCGTCGTTGCCCTGGCCACGCAGGGTGGTTGGTCCGCCAACCTGGTCCTCACCGTTTCGTTGTTCGCCGTCTATGCCTACAGCGCCCCGGTGCTCCGGTTCAAGGAACGCCCCTTCCTGGATTCGGCCACCTCCAGCATCCACTTCGTCTCCCCTGCCCTCTACGGCCTGGTCCTGGCGGGAGCCACCTTCACCCCGGGACTGTGGTGTCTTTTGGCTGCCTATTTCCTCTGGGGGATGGCCAGTCATGCCTTCGGATCGGTGCAGGACATCGTCCCGGACCGTGAGGCCGGTCTGGGATCGGTGGGCACCGTGCTCGGCGCCCGCCCGACGGTCCTGTCGGCCGCCGCTACCTATGTTGCCGCCGGGCTGCTGATGATCGCCACCGACTGGCCCGGCCCCCTGGCCGGGCTGCTGGCCTTGCCGTATGTGGCCAACGTCCTGCAGTTCCTGCGCGTTGACGACGCCGGATCGGGGGTAGCCAACCGTGGATGGCGCCGCTTTTTGTGGCTGAACTACTTCACGGGGTTCTGCGTGACCATGCTGCTGATCTGGTACGTGGGGATCCGATGAGCTCGATCATGTGGTTTCGCGACGACCTGCGCCTCGCCGACAACCCAGCCCTCATGGCGGCCACCAACGACGGCGGGGTCGTCGCCGTATACATCCTCGACGAGGAGTCCGAGGGACTGCGGCCACTGGGCGGGGCCGCCCGCTGGTGGCTGCATCAGGCGTTGACCGGGCTCCGAGCCGATCTTGAGGACCGGGACATTCAATTGGTATTGCGCCGCGGGGCGGCGGCCACGGTCATGTCGACCCTGATGAAGGAGCTCGAGCCGGAAAGCATCTACTGGAACCGCAGGTACTGGGAACCAGAACGGGCCGTGGATGCGGCGGTGAAGGAGAACAGCCGGGCAGCCGGCGTGCACGCCGAGAGCTTCCAGGCGTCGCTCCTGCATGAACCCTGGAAGGTCACCACCGGTCAGGGCGGCCAATACCGGGTCTTCACGCCGTTTTGGAACCAGCTCAAGAAGCTGGACTTCCGACACCCCCTGGAAGCCCCACCAGCCCGAGACAATTCGAGCGACCCTCCTCCGGAGGAGGACATCCCCACGGTCGAGTCGGACGATCTAGCGGGTTGGAAGCTGGTTCCACCTGGCTCCGCCTGGTCGGAAAAACTCGCTGCCCACTGGAGTCCGGGAGAAGCCGCCGCCTGGCAGCTGCTGGAGGAGTTCACCGAAGAGGCCATGGCCGACTACGAGGAGGGGCACGACTTCCCGGGCATCGCGGGCACCAGCCGACTTTCGCCGTACCTTCGGTGGGGGCACATCAGTCCCTTCCAACTCTGGCATGCCCTCTCCGACCGTCCCGGTCCGAGCTCGGCAGGCAGCGCGGCCTTCCTGCGGCAGGTGGGATGGCGCGAGTTCTGCTGGCATCAGCTCTTCCACCACCCCGAGTTGGCCCGGGCGAACCTGCGGCGCGCCTTCGACGGCTTCGACTGGAGGTGGCCAGCGGAACAGGGGTCGACTACGCCGGCGGGGCTGCGCGGCAGCCACCCCCCGCCGCCCGCGGAGCAGGCCGCTTCGCAGGAACCCGTGGATGCGTGGAAGGCCGGGACCACGGGTGTGCCCATGGTCGATGCAGGCATGCGCGAGCTGTGGGAAACCGGTTGGATGCACAACCGCGTGCGAATGCTGGTCGCCAGCTTCCTGACCAAGAACATGGGGGTGCACTGGCAGGTCGGGGAACAGTGGTTCTGGGAGACCCTGGTGGATGCCGATCAGGCGTCCAACCCCGCGAACTGGCAATGGGTGGCTGGCTCCGGCGCCGATGCGTCACCGTTCTTCCGGATCTTCAACCCGCAAACCCAAGCCAAGCGCTTCGACGCGGCTGGCCGATATGTCAGCAGTTGGGTACCGGACGCAACGCTTCCCGGTTATCCCGAGCCCATCGAGGACCTCGCCGAGTCCCGCCGACGGGCTTTGGCGGACTACGACCGGATCAAGAAGACCTAGCAGGCCCGGGGGCCACCCCGCAGTGAGGACTATGAGCCGGTGGCGCCCATCATCGATTGCATCAGCTCCGGATTGACGGACTGGTACGTCAACCAGAGGATGCCGGCGCTCAAGACCAGCGAGAGGCCGCCCCAGATGGCTCCGAGCTTGGCCAGGAAGCGGACCTCGCCGCTCGGCATGGCGAGCTTATCCGCCTTGAAATCATCGGCCAGACGTCCCATCCGCAGCGCGGGGGACTCGGGGATGGGTTCAGTCATGCCCGCCAGGGTGTTTGCGGCCCAGTCGGTGCGACCGTCACGCAGGCGGGCAATGGTGAGATCGTGTTTGCGGTCCTGACGCAGCTGGACGATGCGCTCGCCATGGCGAGCCAGCAGGATGTCCTCGCCGAGATGTATCGTCTTGCCCGCTGCAAGCTGCTGACGATCCGGTGCGACGCCCATGACCATGCTCCCTCCGAGTGAACCCACACTCCGTGAAAATCTTTCGTACTACTAAAGTACGCCGGAAATCCGCGGCAACACGGTGAAGGGCGGGAGAAGGCGAGCAAACTCACAGGGGGTTGTGGGGCAGGCCGCCGGGCGAGGGCCGACGGTGGATCAGCGAGCGGCAAAATGCCAGATGACCCCGATGGTCCAGACCGAACCAGCAAGCGCGGCGAATCCGAACTCGATGAGGATCCCGATTCCCGTGGATTTCAGTGTCGTCACGCTGGCGCGCAACGCGGATGGCAGGTTCCGCCGACGGGCATATTCGGCCAGCAGCAACCCGACACCGAATCCAACGAAGAGCCCCACGATGGGGATCAGGAACATCCCCGCAATACCTGCGGCCACGGCGAACAGGATCGTCCCGCGGGGGATCTGCTGGCTTTTGAGGCTGCGTCCGGTGAGGATCATCGAAGCCGACCAGCCGGCCATGGCCAGGACCATGCCCACCACCGCGCAGGTCCACGCCGCCGGACCGCCGATGAGCAGGGCCCAACCCAGCAGCGTGAGGATCGTCAGAAGGCTTCCCGGCAACACGGGGTAGATCGTTCCGACGACGGAAAAGGCCAGCAAAAGGCCGGCGATGATGGTGACCAGGATTTGTGTGTCCACAACCCTAGTCTGCCAGCATCACCGGCCCAGGAAACGCCTCGGTTCTAGAGGTTGATCTTGACGTCGGCTTCCTTACGAAGCTTCTTCACCAGTGCCTGGGTGGCTTCGTTCTCCTTCTGCTCGACGAGCTGCTGCTTCAGCTGCGGCTTCGCTTCCTTGTACTCGGGCATCTCCGGGGCTTCCTTGCCGGATTTTCCCTGCTGCGCCTGGGCGTCCTCGGCCTTCTTATAGGCGGCCTTGAGCTCCTTCTCGCTTGGCTTGAAGGTTCCCATTTCCTTCTTGATGAAACCTTCGACCTCGACCTGTTCCTTGATCTGCTTGTCGACGGTCTTGCGTTCCATGCCCTGTTTCTTCAGCGCGGCCAGGAACTCCTTCTTGTCCATTTTCTGGGACTTCGCGGCTTCGGTCAGCGCCTTGTCCATCTGCTCGTCAGTGGCTTTGATACCCGACTTCTCTGCCTTCTGGATCAGCAGTTCGGAGCCGACCATGCCCTCGGCAACCTGCTTCTTCATCTCCGTCTGGTCGGAGAGGTCCTGACCGGACATCTGCGCCTGCATCGCCGCCTGCTGGAACTGGCTCTCGTAGACGCGCGTGAATTCCTTCTTGGAAATGTCCTTGTCGTTGACCTTGGCCACGACATCGGGAAGACCCTTCAGGTCCGGCGAGGGGGCGGCAGCCTGCTCGCTGGACTGCGAGGAGGGTGCCGCGGACGAGCCGTCGGCTTCTTCATTGCCGCCGCTACCGCAGGCAGTGACCAGGGAAAGCGACCCCACCAGTGCCAGTGCGGCCAGCATCTTCTTCTTGTTCACGTGCTACCTCCTGAGGATTTTGAATCTCGTTGAGATTAGCAACGCGACCTGAACGTCGACTGAAGATCCGACCCTCCGGACCACTTTTATGCTGTGGGCCAACTTCCTGCTCCAACAACGAGCCCACATCAACCATGGATTGTTGAACAATCCACGCTTCTGGTGCATGCTGAGGAGACCTGCAAGGAGACGGAGATCACGGTGCCCACCATCGACCTGAACAGCGACGTCGGCGAATCATTCGGCGAATGGAGCAAGGGCGACGACGCCGCCATGTTCCGCTCCGTCTCCAGCGCAAATGTCGCCTGCGGATTTCACGCCGGAGACCCCTCCACCATGGGCCGGACCTGCCGCGATGCCGTGGCTGCCGGAGTGGGCATCGGGGCACATGTCTCCTATCAGGACCTGGCCGGTTTCGGTCGCCGCTTCGTGGACTGCTCCCCCGTCGAATTGGCCGACGACGTCCTGTACCAACTCGGGGCACTCGACGCCGTGGCCCGCGCGGCCGGCGGCGCCATCAGCTACGTCAAACCCCATGGCGCCCTGTACAACGCCATCGTCCATCACCGCGAACACGCCCAAGCCGTCGTCGACGCGGTCAAGGCCTTCGGCAACGACCTGCCGCTGCTCCTGTTGCCCGGATCCGTCGCACTGGAACGCGCCGAAGCCGCCGGATTGCGCGCGGTCATCGAAGCCTTCGCCGACCGCGCCTACAACCCCGACGGCTCACTGGTATCGCGCCGCGAAGAGGGCTCGGTACTCCACGATGCCGCGGCCATCAGCGCCAATATGATCCGACTGGCCACCCAGGGCACCCTGACGGCCCGGGACGGCTCAACGCTCTCGATCCCCGTCGAGAGCATCTGTCTGCACGGCGACACGACCGGAGCCGTCGAACTCGCGGGCGCAGTCCGCCGGGGGCTGGAAGAGGCAGGCGTGGACATCCGGTCGTTCGCATGAGGACGCCGGCGCTGCGCTGGGCCGGGACACGCACCTTGTTACTCGAAATGGACACGCTGGAGGACGTGGTTGCCCTCCACGCCCGGTTGGCCGACTCCCCATTGCCCGGACAAATCGAGGTGCTTGCCGCAGCGGCCACCGTCATGCTCGCCTTCGACACCCGCACCAACGCCCTCGCAGCGCCCGTTGCCCTGGAACGGCTCGACGGCGGCCCGGATGCCGCGGTGACCGGACGCGACATCACCGTGGACGTGGTGTACGACGGCGATGACCTCGCCGAGGTCGCTCGGCTCACCGGGCTGGGTGCCGACGGCGTGATCACGGCCCACACTTCCCAGGTCTGGACTGCAGCCTTCGGCGGCTTCGCGCCGGGCTTCGCCTATCTGCACGGGGAACACGCCTCCCTGCAGGTACCGCGCCGGCAGTCCCCGCGCACAGCCGTGCCGGCAGGATCGGTCGCCCTCGCCGGCCGGTTCTCCGCCATCTATCCGACCCGGTCTCCGGGCGGTTGGCAGCTGATTGGCCGCACGGAAGCAGTGATGTGGGATCTCGACCGGGAACATCCGGCCCTGGTCCGCCCCGGGGACCGGGTCCGCTACCACGCCGTCCGCGAACTCGTTGACATCCAACCAGCTGCCGAAAACGCAACGCCTGGAGGCGAAGGGACCAGCAGCGATGATGCATCCGATACTGCACTCCTGGTTCTTGCCCCGGGCCTGCAGTCCCTCATCCAGGACCTGGGTCGCCCCGGGCTTGGCGACCTCGGGGTTCCGGCCGCCGGCGCTGCCGATACGCCGTCGGCTCGGCAGGCCAACCGTCTGGTGGGCAACCCGGAGGGCGACGCCGTGATCGAGACCCTGCTCGGAGGGCTCACCCTCCGGGCCTGCGGGGAACTCACCCTGACATTGGCCGGTGCCGCCGAGGGGGCGGAGGTCTCCGGCCCGCACGGCCGACGACCTGTTGCCGCCCGTGCGCCATTCGCACTGCACGACGGCGAAACCCTCACCGTGCAGGTACCGGGCAGCGGATTGCGCAGCTATCTCGCGGTGCGTGGCGGCCTCTTGGTGGCCCAGGTGCTGGGCAGCCGTTCCGCGGATACGCTATCGGGAATCGGGCCTGCACCGCTGGTTTCGGGCACCTCGTTGCCTGTCGGTACCGTCGCACGCGGCCACATCGTCGGACACCCCGAACCAGCCGTCCTCCCCCGGATCCAGGAGGGCGCCGTGAACCTGCGCATCACCTCCGGTCCCCGGGTCGACTGGTTCAACGACGACGCCATCGATGCCCTCTGCCGTGAACCATGGTCCGTGGGAAGCCAGTCGAACCGGGTCGGCCTCCGCCTGGAAGCCGGCGACCGGCAAACCCCCGTGGAACGCACCCGAACCGGCGAACTGTCCAGCGAAGGGACGACGACCGGCTCCCTGCAGGTTCCGCCGTCGGGTCTGCCCGTTCTCTTCCTCACCGACCACCCCGTCACCGGCGGGTACCCGGTGATCGCCGTCGTCGTCCCCGAGGACCTGCCGGCGGCCGCCCAGATTCCCCCGGGTGGCCGCGTCCGCTTCACCCTGGTGGACCCCGACACCCTCCTGCCCCGGCCGGCGGATGAGAGGGCATGACCATGACGTCTCCTGCTCATGAACACGACGCCGATGCATCCCGTCACGCCCACACGGGGGCGTGGATCGCCTCGGTGCTTCGTCGGCGGATCGCCGGGGGCCTGCTCAGCCCGGGGTCGAAACTCTCCGAGCAGCAGCTCTCGGTGGCCCTCGGCGTCTCGCGAAACACCCTGCGGGAGGCCTTTGGAACGCTGGCCGCCGAATCAGTGGTCGTGCGCATCCCCAACCGCGGGGTCTTCGTCGCGTCCCCCGGCGTCGAGGACATCCGGGAGATCTACCGGGTGCGACGCGTGATTGAACCCTCAGCCGTCCTGTGGGGCACCCCCTCGGAACGGGAGCTGGACGCCATGGATGCCATCGTCGTCCGCGCCGTAGCGGCCCGGGACGCCGGCTCGGTGCCTGAGATGGCCGATGCGAACCAGGCCTTGCATCAAGCAGTCATCGCCCTGACCGGAAGCGAAACGCTACAGGTGCTGATGGAGCGCGTGTTGGCCCGGATGCGATTGGTCTTCCATGCCATGGCCTCGGCACCGGATTTCCACACCCACTATGTGAGTCGCAATATCGATCTCGTGGCCAGGTTGCGGTCCGGACGGTCGGAGGAAGCTGCCCGGGTGCTGCACGAGTACCTCGACGCCGCCGAAGCCGAGCTCCTGAAACACCTCGAGGTCCGGGCACCCGATCCGGAGACCCGCTAGCGCACGGTACCGGCCACCCGGGCCGAAGGAAAAGGTCACCCAGCCTCAACGTCCCATGCCCCTGTGCCCGCGGTAAAGCATGCATCAGGGGAGGCAATACAGGCTTTCCCGAAAGAACCAAGAAGGTCTATCAAATAGTTGATAATTAGATTATCGTACAAATTGAGACGAATGGAGTCCCACAACAGTCCCGGCTCATTCAGAGCAGGTTCCCCCGAAAGTTCGTCCCCTGATGAAGAGGAAGTGTTGAGATGTCACAGG
>JBBSRM010000047.1:0-14125 GCA_038243055.1 Actinomycetales bacterium | reverse complement strand
TCCCCGTTCGGTTCCGGAACGACGCCCGGGCCGGTGCGTGCCGGGGAGGAAGTCACCGCCGGGCACAACCCGCTGTACCCCGGTTAGAACCCGGCTACGGGTTGCGTCCGAACTTCCTCTCGCCGTCAAGACCCTTCAGGAACAGATTCCGCTGCACCTGGTCCCAGCCGTCGGAAGGGGGTTCCGAGGCATCGAAGTCGTCCGCCTCGATCTTGGCCGAGATGCCGTAGAACGACGCGTTGAACGGCATGCCTTCACAGACGATGTGATCCTCGTCCGCGGTGATCAGACAGAGGCCCGCATCCGGGGTTGCGCTCTCCGTGGCGTCCCGGGAGGCCGCGCGGGCCACATAGACCGAGAGACCATGCACCTTTGCCGCAAACCGCGGGGTACCTGGCTCGAAGCCGCCCACATGGAGGTCCGAGGGCAACTCATCCTGCGCGGTGGCCGACTGATCGAGCAATTCGATGCTCTGGTCCCGTGGGCTGCTGCACCCGGCCAGTATCGGCAAGGAGAGCGCCAGAAGCGGAACCAGAAGGTGACGTCGCATAGGGCCAGCGTCCCCGACGCGAGGGAATCCGGCTACCCCTCGTCCTCGGGATCCGGGTGGCGTGGAGGTGTCCTGCTGCTGTGGTCCAGACCCTTGATGAACACATTCCGCTGCACCTGTTCCCAACCGTCGGAGGTCAGTGTCGAGGCGTCGAAGCCATCCGGGACGAGTTGTACCGAGACGCCGAAGAACCGGGTTTCCAGGGGCGCGGGTCCACAGGTGATGACCTCCGGTTCAGCCACGATGAGACAGACGCCCCAACCCGGCGGTAGGTTCCCCGTGCCTCCGGCGAGGGGCGGACGGGCCAGATAGAACGAGAAGCCTCCCGTCCGGGCGGCCAAACGGGTGGTGCCCGGCTGGAAGCCCGCCACGGCGGCGTCGGGCGGCAGGGCATCCGTCGAGGTGGCCGGTCGATCGAGCAGTTCGATGCCCGCACCGGAAGAACTGCACCCGGCCAACGGCGCCAGACACAGTGCCAGGAGCGGAACCACGACGCGACGGCGCATAGGGACAGCGTCCCCCACGGGCGGGGTCCTGGCTACTCCTTCGGGGTTTCCGCGGTCCTACTGCGCGTCGTGGAGGCCCTTGACGAACACATTCTTGTGCACTTGTTCCCACCCGGTGGAGGTGAGCTTCGAAGCGTCGAGGCCATCGGACACCAGCTGGGCCGAACCGAAATCGGATGACATTGCTTCGATGGGCATGGCGCCGCAAGCGGTGAAGTCCTTCTCCGCGACGATGAGGCAGACACCCGGACGCGTGGGTGTGTACTCGGCGTCCACGTCGTCGATCGGGCGGGCCACATGGAACGAGAGACCGTCCGACCGGGCGGCGAACCGGGCGGTGTCCGGTTCGAAGCCTTTCGGCTCCCTGCCGGCCGACAGGGCATCCTGCGAGGTCACCGGCTGCTCCAGGAGCTCGATATCTGCTCCTGAGGAGCTGCACCCGGCCAGCAACGGCAGGCACAGCAACACGAGTGGAGCCATCCGTCGACGGCGCATCTGGATCATTTCCCCCCGGTCATGGATTTCCAGCCACCCTACCCGGCGCCACCGCGGAGCCGCTTCTTCGTGGCCGGGGGCTCCCGGATGCTTCTCCTTCAACGCCGCTCACGGCGTCAGTCGTTGGGGACGAAGAACTCCAGCGCGGTTCCGTCGGGATCCTTCACGTTCAGGGCGAGCCCCGAATCGTCCTCGACGAGTCCGCTGTGGGCAATCCCTTGGGCCTCGAGATGGTCCCGCCAGACCTGGAGCCCGGCCCGGTCGGCCACGGCGAAACCCAGATGGTCCAGACCGGCCGAGCGCGGGTTGAAGGCCCGAGCCCCACCGCTGCCATGCTGGGTCAAACCGAGCATCGTACCGTCGGGGAGCCGGAACATCCGGCGCACCAGATCGGGGCCTTCAAGTCTTCCGACCGGGGACAGGGACCAGAGTTTCTCGTAGAAGGCCTCGCTGGCCTCGAGGTTGGAGACCGTGATGGCCACATGGTGGATTCCGCTGAATTCAGGCATGGTCCTAGTCAAGCAGACACGGGATTCATGACCACACCCCGGGGCAGTCGGGGCTTCGCGGCGGCAGCGATTCGTCAGGGCATCATGGCAGGATGGAACCCATGACGATTACCGCCGCCGCAGACGGCTCCGCACTCGGAAACCCAGGACCCGCCGGCTGGGCCTGGTACGTCGACGACTCCGCCTGGCGGGCCGGTGGCTGGCCGCACGGGACGAACAACATGGGCGAACTGATGGCCGTGCTGGATCTGTTCCGTTCCACCGAGCATGTCGCCGAGGAGCACCTGCACATCCTGTGCGACTCCCAGTACGTCATCAACTGCATCACCAAGTGGATGCCGGGTTGGAAACGCAAGGGGTGGAGGAAGGCGGACGGCAAACCGGTGCTGAACGTGGACCTGCTCAAACAGATCGACGACGCCATCACCGACCGCGATTACAGCTTCGAATGGGTCAAGGGCCATGCCGGGCACTACCTCAATGAGGCCGCCGACGACCGCGCCCGCGCCGCGGCCACCGCCTACCAGACCGGGCGGGGCAGCGAAACGGGGCCGGGCTACCAGGGCTCCGCGCAGCCGGCCGCCGAGACCGGGAAGACCGAACCTGCCACGGTTGCCGAGCCAGTCGCCACCCCGGCCGAACGCCCGGAGCAGGACGATTTGTTCTCCTCCCTCGAGGACCCCGCCGAAACGGGCCGCGGAAGCGCCGAAATCGACGCCGTCGTCGCCCTGGAACGCGAGTTGCTGGACCCTCTGGTCCGCAGCGAAGTCGGGCAGCTGAACTTCCTGCTGCATCCCGACTACCGGGAAGTCACTGCCCAGGGGTCGCTGAACGAACGCGATACCGCAGTGACCGTCCTTTCCTCGGGGGCCACCGACCTCCTCGGGACCACCGATCAGGAGGGCGAGGACGACGACGTCGTCCCGCAGGTCGGATTGCCGGGTTCGGCAGTCCGCCCCGGCAGTGACCGTGCCTTCGAGCTGCTCGGGGCCATCCGCCTGGGCGGGGAAGCCATCCACCTGACCTACCGCCTGGTCGGAACGGAATCGGCGATCGCCGTCGGCTCCCTCTGGCAGCGTGAAGAACAACGGTGGCGCCTGCGTTTCCGCCAGGAAACACCCGAACTCTAGATCCCCGAACCCCGGGAAACCCTCCCCGGAACCGACAGAGCCCAGGAGCCCCGCCGTGAACGACCCGCGCTTCGCCCCCGTCACCGACCTGTTGGAATCGTTCGCCGCAGCGGACCCCGGCTACTCGGCGCAGCTCTGCGTCTACGCCGGGGGACACGCCGTCATCGACCATGCGGTGGGACCTCATTCGGAGCTGGACTCGCTGACCGGGGTCTTCTCCGCCTCCAAGGGCGCCGCCGGCATGGTCATCGCCCTGCTGGTCCAGGCTGGCCAGTTGGACCCCGAGGAACCGGTCGCCACTTACTGGCCGGAATTCGCGGCCCACGGCAAAGGCGCCATCACCGTGGCGGAACTGCTGAGCCATCAGGCCGGGCTGCCGGGGGTCGACGATGGCATGGGCGTGGAGCACTACACCGAATCATCCACGGGGGCGGCCCGGCTGGCCGCAGCGCCTCCTGTCTGGAAGCCCGGATCCACGCATCAATACCATGCGTTGACGATCGGGATCTTCGCCGAGGAACTCGTCAGGCGCATCACCGGGCAGACCCTGCAGCAGGTCTACGAAACCCGCATCCGGGCACCCTTCGGCATCGACTTCCACCTCGGCCTGCCCGAAGGCGAGGAGTTACGCTTCCGCGAGGTGCTCAAACCGGTCGAATCCCCCGAGCTGCCCTTCATCGATCCGTACGGTCCGCTGGGGCTGGCGATGAACTCCACTGCGGGCTTCGATGTCGGCGAGGGCATCAGCTACGACCTGCTGGACCTGCCCAACTACCGACGGATCAGGGCCTCGGGCCTCGCGTCTGCCGGGGGAGTGGCCAGCGCCCGTGGGCTGGCACGGCTCTACGCGGCGGCAAGCACCGGCGTCGTGCGGGATGACGGGGCTGCCGACGGGCCCTTCCTGACCGAGGACACGCGCCGGAAGGTGGCCGCCGAACAGGTGTTCGGCATCGACCGGGCGAACGGGCTGACCGGGGCGTTCGCCCTGATGTTCATGAAATCCATCCCGCGCAACGACTTCGGATCCTGGCAGTCCTTCGGGCACGATGGGGCCAACGCCACGCTGGCCTACGCGGACCCCGCCTACGGCATCGGATTCGGCTATGTGCCCGCCCGGGCCGAGGAGAGTGGCACCGGCACCCGGGGTGGGCAACTCAGCGTGGCCGTGCGCCAGGTCCTGCTTTCTCTCGCCGCCGGCTGAGCGGAGGCGTCGGGGTTTCAGGCCGGCTGGTGCAGAGGCCACGTCGTGGACGCGAGCAATTCGCCGTCGTGACCGCAGACCAGGACCGCGACCCCGAAATCGCGAACCGCGGCATCCAGGGTGGATGCCCCGCCGGCCAGGATCGCCTGGGATAGCACATCGGCGGTGACGATTTCCTCGGCCAGCACACTGACCTGCAGGTAGGCGTTCGTCCGGTGGCCTGCCTGGGCGGAGGTGGTGGCCAGCGCCGCGGTGAAGCCGGGGGTCCCGGCCAACGGCACATCGGCGACCAAGGACGTCGACTCGAAGGGATCGGTGATCCCGGCCCGCCAATGCCGACCATAGAACGGGTCGGTCCCCGTGGGTTCGGCCGGGAAGGGTGAACCGCTGCACAACACGTCGCCGCCGGCGGTGACCGACCAATGAGGCAGTTGGAGGTCCATCATGGCCTGTCCGGCGTGGGCGATGGCCCAGCCGTTGACCAGCCCGCTCAGATCCACCGGTCCGTTGGAGGAATGAGGGCTGTAGGCACCGTCGGTGGCCTGACGCCACACGGTCGCCTGTTCATAGAGCGACCGCAGCCTGCGATGGGCGTAACGGAGTTCGATGTCCCCGCGGCGCAGGCTGCCCACCGGGCCCTGGCCGTTCACGCCGAAGGAGGTCTGGGCGTCGATGAAGACGCGTTGAACCGTTTGCACGGCGGCGTCGAGCTCATCGGACTCCAGCGGCGCGCTGATGCTGACCGTCGTGCCCAGCGCCTCGAACGTCCTGTGGGCCAGCTCCGGGAGCTGCGGATCGGCCGTCTCGTCAACCTCTTCCTCCACGACGCTCATGCCCGGGTACCGTCGGGACCGGCCGGTCCGAACGCTTCGTCGGCGATGACCGTGTGGCCCGGCGTGCTGATCAGCTGGACCGGCTCCGAGCCGCGCAATTGCTGGCGGCGCACGCTCGACAGGGTCGAGGGTGTGGGTGCCGGCACGGTGGTAGCCGTGGTCGACGATCCGCTCGCTGCCGACCCGAGCCGGTAGGGGACGGGAGCCGGTGCCGCCTGGGCGACCGGTGGAGTCCCTCCGACCCAACCGGCGGCCAACACCCCGGCGGATGCCACGGAAGCAAAGATGGCCTGGCGGATGTTCACGAGGTGGTCCTTTCGAGGACGGATTCCTGTCGGTGTTGCATGGTCACCAGCCTGTCGAACCGAACTGTGAACACCCTGTGACAAGGCCGCATGGTGACTCCAACGGCGCAGATTTTCGCGCAGGGCGGATTCGGACCGACCTCCAACGGGCGTTCGGGCCGCGGCGGACGTAGGGTGGGCTGGTGGAATTCGAGAAACGGTATCTGGCCCTGGGGGACTCGTTCACCGAAGGTGTTGGTGATCAAGACCCCACCCGTCCCAACGGCGTCCGCGGTTGGGCCGACCGGGTGGCCGAGCAGCTGTGCGCTGCCGACCCGGACTGGGGCTATGCCAATCTGGCCATCCGCGGCAAGAAGATCCGCCAGGTCATCGATGAGCAGCTCGAGACGGCGTTGGCCCTGGAACCGACGCTGGTCACGCTCTACGCCGGCGGAAACGACATCCTGCGTCCGCGCGTGGACATCGACGCCCTGATGGCCGGGTACGACGACATGGTGGCCCGCCTCCGTGCCTCGGGTGCCGCCGTCGTCTTGTTCACCGGATTCGATTCCTCGGGTTCGGCCGTCTTCGGCAAAACACGCGGCCGGACCGCGATCTACAACGAATGGGTGCGCGAGGCAGCCGATCGCCATGGCGCCATCGTCGCCGACTACTGGCGCTGGCGCGAGTTCAGCGACTTCAGATACTGGGCGGTGGACCGGCTGCATATGGGCACCCCCGGCCACATGCTGATGGCCAAGAAGGTGCTGGCCCTGCTCGAGGGCACCGACGCGATCGCGACGCCGGAGCTGGACACCGCACCGGCACGAACCCGGAAGGAACAGCTCGCCTCCGACGCCCGCTGGGCCCGTGAATTCGTAGGGCCGTGGGTCGGGCGCCGCCTGCGGGGGACCTCCTCGGGTGACTCGCTGGACGCCCGCTACCCCGGATACGTCCGCCTGTAGGGGGTGCAGTGGTTGACTGGTGCCCATGAGGCAGTCCAGTGGAGCAAACCAGCACGACGGCGAACCGCATGAGGGCGGGGGACTGGCCGAACGGCTGAACTGGCTACGGGCCGGGGTCCTGGGTGCCAACGACGGGATCCTCTCGACCGCAGCGGTGGTGGTCGGGGTGGCCGGCGCGACCACCACCACCGGGCCGATCCTGGCAGCCGGAGCCGCGGCACTGATCGGCGGCGCGGTGTCCATGGCGCTGGGCGAATACGTCTCGGTGTCCAGTTCCGCGGATTCGCAGCAGGCCCTCATCGCCCAGGAGCGCAGCGAGCTTGCGCAGATGCCCGAGGAGGAGCTGTCCGAACTGGCCTACCTGTATGAACAGAAGGGGCTCAGCGCTGCCACCGCACGGAGGGTTGCCAGCGAACTCACCGCCCACGACGCCCTGGGGGCGCACCTCGAGGCCGAACTGAATATCGACCGCGACGACGTGGTCAGCCCGTGGAGTGCCGCCGCGGCTTCGGCGGTGTCCTTCACCGCCGGAGCGTTGTTGCCGTTCTTGACGGCCGTCCTGTTGCCGGCCGGATGGAGGATCCCCGTGACCTTCCTGGCCGTTCTGTTGGCCTTGGCCGTGACCGGGGGCCTGGGTGCGCGCCTCGGGGGAGCCCCGATGTTCAAACCAGTGGCAAGGGTCGTGATCGGCGGGGTACTGGCCCTGGGGGCCACGTTCCTCATCGGCACCTGGCTAGGCAACAGTGGGGCCGTCGGCTAGCGGGACCCGGTTGGTGCCGATCGGGCCCCGCGTTGCCTGCGTACCGGCCCACGGACCAGGGGTTCGGGATCAGCCCTGCTTGATGACCCGGGTGCCGCCGGCGAATTTATCGAACCAGCTCTGCCGTTTCACGGTGTCGCCGTTGATGGTGACTGCAATCACTATCGCCGAAGCCAGCGTGGCGAGCGAACCAATGACGGAACCGATGAGCGGCAAAATCCCGAGGATTCCGAAACCCATCCAGATGTTGCGCTTGACCGCCTCGGTCATGTCCGGGTGGCCGCCGTTGGCGCCCACGACGTGTAGCTTCATGAGCATCTTGCCCACGGTCTGGCCCCGGCTGGATTCCATGAAGGCGAAGTAGCCGACGTAGATGACTGCGGTGACCACGGCCGATACCGCCGACACCGCGAAACTCGTATCGCCGAGCCCGAAGCCGCCTCCGCTGGAACCCATGATCGCGCCGGAGATGATCAGGCCGACGATCAGGAAGTTGGCGATCAGCAGCACGACCCCATCGATCAGCCGGGCCAGGAACCGGTCGAGGAGCTCGCCGGGACGTGTACCAGTCGGGGGCATTGCAGAGCCGTTGGGCTGGGGCGGGGGAGATGTTGGATCACTCATGGCCCCACCATAGCCATGAGCACACACCGAGACCATGGCTTGACGAAATCATCATTATGGTGCTGAGTAGGCTATTTATGTGAGTCACAGCGGTAGGTGGCATGTTTTTTCGCGTCGCTTTGAGGCATCTGCCGTGCGGTCTGCTCTCCCGCGCCGTGGGGTCTGCCAGTTGGATACTTACTGGTGGTAGGAGGGGGAAGCCCGCCGGCCGGGTCCCTGCCGGCCGTCCACGTACGACGCGGCCGCCGTGGAACGGCGCCGCCCGTAGGCCAGATAAGCGGCGGCACCGAGCACCATCCACAGTCCGAAGACGGTCCAGGTGGTGACCCCGAGGTTGGCCATGAGGAACACGCAGCCGGCGACCGCGAGGATCGGGGTCACCGGGTAGAACGGGACCCGGAAGGTGCGGGGCAGATCCGGGCGGTTGCGGCGCAGATGGATGACCGAGAGGCTGACCAGGCTGAAGGCGAAGAGCGTGCCGATGCTGGTGGCGTCGGCCAGCTCGCCCAACGGCACCAACCCGGCGGTGATCATGATGACCCCGCCGGTGATCAGCGTGTTCAGTACCGGGGTTCCGGTGCGCGGGTTCAGCTTGCCGAAGACCCGGGGAACCATCCCGTCGCGGGACATGGCCACCAGGACACGGGTCTGGCCGTAGAGCACCGTGATGACGATGCTGATGATCGCCACGACCGCGCCGACGGAGAAGACCAGGGCCACCCAGGCCTGGCCGGTGATCTCTTCGAGGACCTGCACCAGGGCGGCCTCCTTGCCGATGAACCACTGCCAGTCCTTGGCCCCGACGGCGGCGATGGCGACCAGGATGTAGAGCACGGTCACGATGATCATCGAGGCGATGATGGCCCGTGGCAGGTCGCGTTGCGGGTTCACCGCCTCCTCGCCGGCGGTTGATGCGGCGTCGAATCCGATGTAGGAGAAGAACAGGCGGGCGGCCGCTGCCGAGACGCCCGCTGTACCCATGGGCAGCAGCGGGGCGAAGTTCCCGGTGTGGAAGGCGCTGAAGGCGATGACGACGAAGAAGATCAGCACGGCGATCTTCACGAACACCAACACCGTGTTCACGGTCGCGCTTTCCTTGGCCCCGCGCATCAGCAGGACCATGGCCAGGGCGACCACCAGGACGGCAGGGACGTTGAACAGGCCGCCGTCGGCTCCGGGAGGATTGGTTAGCGCCGCGGGCAGGTCCAGGCGGAAGACCCCTGCGAGTTCGTTGACGTATTCGCTGGCGCCCACGGCGATCGCGGCCACCGACACCCCGTACTCGAGCAACAGGCACCACCCGCAGATCCAGGCCAGGCCTTCGCCCATGGTGGCGTAGGTATAGGAGTAGCTGGACCCCGAAACGGGGACGGCCCCGGCCATCTCCGCGTAGGAGAGGGCCGAGAGCAGGGCGGCCACACCGGCGATCGTGAAGGAGATCCAGACCGCTGGTCCGGCCATCGGCACCGAGGAACCCAAGACGACGAAGATGCCGGTGCCCAGGGTGGCGCCGACACTGATCATGGTCAGTTGCAGCACGCCCAGGGTCCGGCGCATCGTCCCGCCACCGGAAGCGCCACCGGAACCGTGGCCGGCGTCGGCCTTCAGCGTTTCGACGTCCTTGCGCAACAGTAGTTGTCGGCCCAGCGTCAAGGGCGGGCGATCTGCGGGTGGAGCCAGAGGGCCCGGGGCGGGGTGGTTCGACGGAATCTGCAACTGCGTCCTCGGCGGGTTCGGGTGGACCCGCGGTCAGGCGGCGCCCGTCGGATCGCGGCAGGTGCCGATGTCGGCAAATGAACGATACATATTTTCGCACCACCATGCATGGATATGAAAATCGGTGTTCCGCCCCGAAGGTTGTCCGTGGCGTGGGTCTCCACGTATCATGAGGGGGTGTCCGCAAGGGCACACGCCTATGACTTGCGGCGGGAGAGTCCCGTCAGATCCACTGGCGGGCGCCGTAGGAGCAATACCCTCCCCGGGAATCTCTCAGGCACCCGTACCGCCGCGCAGAGGCAACTCTGGAAAGAAGTCGCATCGCCGGCCCGGGGCACCTGGCCACCAGGCGAAGCGCTCACCGACGGTGCAAGCCGCGTCCGGGACACCGGACGTGGCGGAATCTCTCAGGTCCAATACAGAGTCGGGGAGGAACCGAAGCTCATTCGGTGTGCACCACACATCGACCACACTTGGAGTTCCCCTGATGACCGAGACCACGGCCCGTCCCACCACCAGCACCGCCGGCGAACTTGCCTTCGCCGACCGTCATATCGGCCCCCGCGGCGACGCCACCGAGACCATGCTGCGGCAGCTCGGCTACGCGACCCTCGACGATCTCGTCGACACCGCAGTCCCCGCCGACATCCGCCAGGCGAAGCCGCTGGACCTTCCGGCAGCCCGCTCCGAGGCCGAGGTCCTGGATGACCTGCGCGCCATCGCGGCGAAGAACATCGTCAAGACCCAGATGATCGGCCAGGGGTTCTACAACACCATCACCCCGCCGGTCATCCTGCGCAACGTCCTCGAGGACCCCGCCTGGTACACCGCCTACACCCCGTACCAGCCGGAGATCTCCCAGGGCCGGCTCGAGGCCCTGCTGAACTTCCAAACCATGGTCTCGGACCTGACCGGGCTACCGATCGCCAATGCCTCGCTGCTCGATGAAGCCTCGGCCGTCGCCGAAGCGGTCCTGCTGATGCGCCGCGCCAATAAGGCCAAGGCCGAAGCCAAGACCGTCCTGGATGCCGACCTGTTCCCGCAGACGATTGCCGTGGTGACCGGACGTGCCGAGGCCCTGGGCTTCGAACTCGAAATCGCCGACCTCTCCCAGGGGCTGCCCGACGGCGAGATCTCCGGCATCGTGCTCCAGCAGCCGGGCAACTCGGGCCGCGTCGCCGACCACGCAGAAGTGATCGCCGCAGCCAAGGAGCGCGGCGCGATGGTCACCGTCGCCGCCGACATCCTGGCCCTGACCCTCATCGTCCCGCCGGGAGAGCAGGGAGCCGACATCGCCGTGGGCAACACCCAGCGCCTGGGCGTCCCGCTGTTCTTCGGCGGTCCGCACGCCGCCTACATGTCGGTGCGCGACGGCTTGGTGCGCTCACTGCCCGGCCGCCTGGTCGGGGTCTCCAAGGACGACACCGGACTTCCCGCCTACCGCCTGGCCCTGCAGACCCGCGAGCAGCACATCCGCCGCGAAAAGGCCACGTCCAACATCTGCACCGCCCAGGCGCTGCTGGCCATCACCGCCTCGATGTACGGCGTCTACCACGGCCCCGAAGGCCTCAAGGCGATCGCCCAGCGCGCCCACCTGCGGGCCGGTGCCCTGGCATCGGTGCTCAGCGGTGCAGGCTTCACCGTGGCCAACGAGTCCTTCTTCGACACGCTGACCCTGCAGGTCGCCGGCCGGGCCGATGAGCTGGTGACCGCCGCCGAGGAACACGGCATCAACCTGCGCCGCCTGGACGCGGACACCGTGGGCATCTCCACCGACGAGACCACCACCACGGCCCACCTGGTCGCCATCGCCGAAGCCTTCGGCGTCGCCGATGCGGCCCAGGCCGTCGAACAGGCAGAAGCCGCCGTCACCGAGGCGCTGCCGGCCGCCGTCGTGCGCTCCAGCGAGTACATGACCCACCCGATCTTCCACACGGTCCGCTCGGAAACCCAGATGATGCGCTACCTGCGCCGTCTTTCCGACCGCGACCTGGCCTTGGACCGCACCATGATCCCGCTGGGTTCGTGCACCATGAAGCTCAACGCCACCGCCGAGATGCAATCCATCTCCTGGCCGGAGTTCGCCTCCATCCACCCCTACGCCCCGTCCCACCAGACCAAGGGCTGGCGTGAACTGATCGACGACCTGGAATCCCGGCTCTCGGCCATCACCGGCTACGCAGGGGTCTCCATCCAGCCCAACGCCGGTTCGCAGGGCGAATACGCGGGTCTGCTGGCCATCCGCCAGTACCACCTGGCCAACGGCGACGCCGAACGCACCGTCTGCCTCATCCCGGCGTCGGCGCACGGAACCAACGCCGCCTCGGCGGTACTGGCCGGGCTGAAGGTCGTCGTGGTCAAGACCGCAGCCAACGGCACCATCGACGCCCATGACCTGGATGCCAAGATCGAGGCCAACCGTGACGCCCTGGCAGGCATCATGATCACCTACCCGTCCACCCACGGCGTCTACGACGCCGATGTGCGCGAGGTCTGCGACAAGGTCCACGCCGCCGGCGGACAGGTCTACATCGACGGCGCCAACCTCAACGCCCTGGTCGGCCTTGGCCAGCCGGGCCAGTTCGGCGGTGACGTCTCGCACCTGAACCTGCACAAGACCTTCTGCATCCCGCACGGCGGCGGCGGACCCGGCGTCGGCCCGGTCGCCGTGGCCGAGCACCTGGTCCCGTTCCTGCCCGGCGCCCCGGCCGGCGAAGCCACCGAGCGCACCGGCACCGCCGTCGCCGCGACCACCTACGGTTCGGCCGGCGTGCTGCCCATCTCCTGGGCCTACGTGGCCATGATGGGCGCCGAAGGTCTGACCAACGCCACCAAGAACGCGTTGCTGACCGCCAACTACGTGGCCTCCAGGCTCAACGAGTACTTCCCGGTGCTCTACACCGGCAATAAGGGCCTGGTCGCTCACGAATGCATCCTGGACCTGCGTGATGCCACCGCCAAGACCGGCATCACCGCCGAGGACGTGGCCAAGCGCCTGATCGACTATGGCTTCCACGCCCCGACGTTGGCCTTTCCGGTCGCCGGCACCCTGATGGTGGAGCCGACCGAGTCCGAGGACCTGGCGGAGATCGACAGGTTCATCGACGCCATGATCGCGATCCGGGCCGAAATGGAGCAGGTCCTGGCCGGTGAATTCACCGCCGAGGAATCCCCGCTGCGTTTGGCCCCGCATAGCGCGGCAGCCGTTGTTTCCAGCGACTGGGGCCGGGCCTACACCCGCGAACAGGGGGCCTTCCCGGTTCCCGGGCTGCGCCAGGACAAGTACTTCGCCCCGGTGGGACGCATCGACGGGGCCGGCGGCGACCGGAACCTGATCTGCTCCTGCCCGCCACCCGAGGCATTCGAGAACTAACCCGAATCCCCGGAACCCGACGAAAGGCAGCCTGAGCTGTGAGCACAGAAACCACCACCACGCCGAAGCAGACGCCCCTGCACGGCGAACACGAGTCCCTGGGCGCGAACTTCACCGACTTCGGCGGCTGGGACATGCCGCTGAAGTACCGCTCCGAACTAGCCGAACACCAGGCGGTCCGGGGAACCGCAGGCCTCTTCGACCTCTCCCATATGGGTGAGGTCCGGGTCGAAGGCCCGGAGGCCGCGAAGTTCCTGAACAGTGCGTTGGCCGGGAACATCGCCATCATGAAGATCGGCAAGGCCAAATACTCGGTGATCTGCAACGCCGAGGGCGGGATCATCGACGACCTGATCACCTACCGTCGCGCCGAGGACAACTTCCTCGTCGTGCCCAACGCCGGCAACGCCGACGCCGTGGCAGCGGCCCTGGCCGAACGCGCAGAAGCGTTCGACGTCACCGTCACCGACGAGTCGGCCGATACGGCACTGATCGCCATCCAGGGGCCCGCAGCAGCGGGGATCCTCACCGGGTTGGTCACCGGCGCCGATGTCCAGACCGTCAACGAGATGAAGTACTACGCGGCAGACGACGTCGCGGTGGCCGGGATCAACGTGATGCTGGCACGCACCGGCTACACGGGCGAGGACGGCTTCGAGCTCTACCTCCCCAACGCCGAGGCCGTCACGCTGTGGAAGGCACTGCTGGAGGCCGGAACCGCGGCAGGGCTCACCCCCGCCGGGCTGGCCAGCCGTGACTCGCTGCGTCTGGAAGCCGGAATGCCGCTCTACGGCAACGAGCTCTCCACGGAGATCACGCCGTTCGATGCCGGTCTGGGTCCCATCGTCTCCTTCAAGAAGGAGGAGGACTTCCTCGGGCGGGCCGCTCTGGAAGCCAAGAAGGCCGAAGGCGTGGCGCGCAAGCTCGTGGGCCTGAAGGGCCTGGGGCGTCGGGCCGGGCGTTCGCACTACGCTGTGATGAAGGACGGGAACGTCGTCGGTGAGGTCACCTCGGGCCAGCCCAGCCCCACGCTGGGATATCCCATCGCGTTGGCCTACGTCGATGTCGAACTCGCCGAGGTCGGCACCGCACTGGACGTCGACCTGCGCGGCAAGCCGCAGCCCTTCGAGGTTGTCGCCCTGCCGTTCTACGCCCGCCAGAAGTAAACCCCACACGTAC
>JBBSRM010000046.1:0-14179 GCA_038243055.1 Actinomycetales bacterium | reverse complement strand
CGCCGCCTTCGATGCAGGCATCGACGCCATCCTGTGCGTGACCAAGGCAGACATCAGGGACCCGGAAGAGCTGCTGGATAACTACCGGCACCTGGACATGAACATCGTCACCAGCAAAAGCATCGGAGCTGACGTCTCGGGAGTCGACGCCCGTTCGGCCGACGGCGCATCGGCGCGTTTGGAAGAGGGCGCCATCGTCGAACTGCGACGTCTGATGGCCGGACGCGTCACCGTGGTGCTGGGGCACTCGGGCGTCGGCAAGTCCACCCTGGTCAATGCCTTGACCGGTGCCGAGCGCGCCACCGGAGGCGTCAATGCCGTCACCGGCCGTGGACGGCATACATCCTCTTCGGCCATCGCCCTCAGGGCCGACGAGGCGCCGGCGGGAACCTGGATCATCGACACGCCCGGCATCCGTTCCTTTGGGCTGGCACTGGTCGATCCGGACAACATCCTGGACTCCTTCCCTGACCTGGTCCAGGGTTCGGTCGACTGCCCGCGTGGTTGCCTGCACACCCCCGACTCCCCCGGCTGCGCACTGGATGCGTGGGTCCGCCGTCCCGAGGCGGATGCCTCGGGACTAGCCCGGTTGGCTTCCCTGCGGCGTCTGCTCGGTGTCGAGGAGAAGGTCGAGGGCAAGGAGCTGGGGTCGGTCTAGGACCACGGCCCGGAACGGTTCCTGCGGTAGGTTTGAAGGCATGACCCGCGACGTAATGAGCTATAACGATGACCTCCGCTTGGCACATGCCATTGCGGATTCCGTCGATTCCCTGACCATGTCCCGTTTCAAGGCACAGGACCTGCAGGTGGAGACCAAACCGGACCTGACCCCGGTCACCGATGCCGACCGGATGGCCGAAGAAGCCATCCGCAGCCAGTTGGGCCGCACCCGCCCCCGCGATGCGGTACTGGGCGAGGAATTCGGCAGCACCGGTCATGGCGCCCGTCGCTGGGTGATCGACCCCATCGACGGGACGAAGAACTTCGTGCGTGGCGTACCGGTATGGGCCACGCTGATCTCCCTCATGGATGAAGGCCGAGCCGTGGTCGGACTTGTTTCCGCGCCGGCACTGGGCCGTCGCTGGTGGGGGGCCGAGGGAACGGGAGCCTACACCGGCAAATCCCTGGCCTCGGCCACCCGTTTGAAGGTTTCGGGGATCAACGACCTCGCCGACGCTTCCCTGTCCTATTCAAGTCTGGGCGGTTGGCGCGAACGAGGGCAGTTGGAGAACATGCTCGATCTGCACGACGCCGTCTGGCGCACCCGGGCGTTCGGGGACTTCTGGTCCTATTGCCTGCTCGCCGAGGGCGCCGTTGATATCGCCTGCGAACCGGAACTAAACCTCTATGACATGGCGGCCCTGGTCCCGATCGTCACCGAGGCCGGAGGCCGCTTCACCTCCTTGGAAGGCGAAGACGGCTGCATGGGAGGCAACGCGCTGGCCACCAACTCCCTGCTGCACGACGCCACGATGGACGTCCTCAACGGCTTAAGGGGATCCAGGACACCGATTGCCGATGACCCGGCCGAGCAGCAGGACGATCACGCCTCCCCGTGGGAACGCGCCTGAGCCTCAGCGGGCGGCGCGGCGTCCCGCGGGACGACGTCGATTGCGGCGTTGGGCTACCGCGTCGTCGGCGAGTTCTTCGCGCTTCAGCCAGTTCAAGACGATGCTGGCGAGGGTCAGCACCAACATGATGCCGGCGAGCCAGACGTGTTCTGCGCTCCACAACGCCGCCACACCCAGGAGGAACAGTACGTGGGCCACCACGGGGTGGGTCGGCCACCCCAGTCGCCACGGAGCCTGGGGTGAGAGCAAGAGGCCCCAGAGGACGACGAGCGGGATCAACAAGACGAGAACGGCCACCACCGGTGCCAGCGGCAGGAACTTGATCGCCCACAGCCCGGCAGCACACAGCAGTGCCACCTCCAGGACGAACGCCAGTATTCCGGCCGGGCGGATCGGCGTTGCGGAAGGCGCGTCCGTCACGACTTCCGCCGCGTTCTGCGGTTCATCTTCCATGCCTTCAGCCTTTCCCTTCCATGGCACCCCGGGAGCGGGCGAGCCTGAATATTTGGTACACCATCTAGAACATCTGGGTCCGGGTGCTTCTTCCATTCTAAGCATGTCGCCACGGTAGACGGGACAGCACGCAAAAGGCCCCGGAATCACGAGGATTCCGAGGCCTTTTAAAACGTGGAGATGGGGGGAATTGAACCCCCGTCCGATGTGGTGTTGCCAGGACTTCTCCGGGCGCAGTTTGCTATGGGTTTTCTCTGCTCCAACAGCCGTCTCACAAACATGCGGCTGGCCCCTTTCGGGATACCCCGAGCACAGTCATCTAAGTTATGCCCTACACCCCGATGACAAGGGTGTTGGGCAGTGGCTATCTAAACGACGCCAGTATCAGGGTCGATAGCAATCCCTGGCTGACGGACTTGTCTGGCTGCTTAGGCAGCGAGAGCGAAGTCAGTGCGCTTTGAGTTGGCACTTGTGTTTTGCAAAGAGCGTTTCCGAGATAACTTTGCATCCTCGGCCCGCTTCTCCTGTCGCGACTCACATCGTCGAAACCGATCATCCCCGTATGAATTTCTCAAATGCGGGTTTCCCCGCCCAACCCCACGGGCAAAACCCGCGAGACATCTAGCATAACCCACGATGGACGGGAATCATTCCCGCCCACCGTTCCGACTACCAAAATCAGGACGCGTGGCGGTTTCGCTCACGCAGCGCACGCAGTGACTCACGGTTGTCCTGCTTTTCGCGGAGGGTCTGGCGCTTGTCGAATTCCCTCTTTCCCTTCGCCACGCTGATTTCCAGTTTGGCACGCCCATCACGGAAATACAGTTGCAGCGGCACGATCGTGTAACCGGGGTCCTGGATCTTCCGCGTGATCTTGATGAGCTCTTCACGGTGCAGAAGGAGTTTCCGCCGGCGCCGGCCCGCATGGTTGGTCCACGACCCATTGAGGTACTCGGGAATGTAGATTCCCTCTATGTAGAGCTCTTCGTTGTAGAACTGGCCGTGGCCGTCAACCAGGGAGGCCTTGCCTTCTCGCAGTGCCTTCACTTCGGTTCCGCTGAGCACCATACCGGCCTCGTACGTGTCCAGGATCTGGAAATCGTGGCGGGCCTTCCGGTTGGTCGCAACGACCTTGCGCTCCGTGGTGTCCTTGGGCATGCCAACCTCCTCCTGTGTACGTCGTGGTGCCGGGCCGTGGCCGCGGTAAGTCGAACATCAATCCTACGTCATCAGGTGCGGCGCCCGGACGTCCCGAACCCTTGCTCCCCGAGGCCCCGTACCCGTGCCAAGGACGACAGCGCCCGGCCTGGAGGGCCGGGCGCTGCGGGTGGCTGCTAGAGCAGTCCCGCCGGGTTGACGACCTTGCCGTCGAGAATCGTTTCGAAGTGCAGGTGGCAGCCGGTGGAGTTGCCGGTGGTTCCCACGTAGCCGACCAGTTGGCCTTTCGAGACCTTCTGGCCGGAATGAACCACGTAACTGCTCAGGTGGTGGTAACCCGTCACCAGTGCGTGTCCATTGACGACTCCGTGGCTGATCTGGACCTTGTTCCCCGAGGTCGGCGACATGGTGGCGTACCAGACCTCGCCTGCGGCTGCTGCATACACGGGAGAGCCGCAACGGCCTCCGAAGCCCCAGTCGAGGCCTGCATGGACGTAGCCACCCCTGCCCCCGTAGTCGATGGTTCCCGCGGGGGTGGGGCGCCAGCCGAAGGTGGAGGTGATGTATCCGCCGGAGGATGGCTTAGACAAACCCCAGCTGCTCGTACTGCTGGAGGGCTCGCTGCTGGAGGACCCGCTGCTTCCCTGACTGGGTTCCTTCTTCGCCGGGGTACTGGCCTTCTTGCTCTTGGTGCGTTCGGAAGCGGCCTTCCGGTCTGCCGCGTCGGCTGCTGCACGCTTTGCCGCGGCATCGGCGGCGTTGGCCCGGGCAGCCTTCTCGGCGGCCGCGCGCTTCGCCCGCGCAGCAGCCTCGGCCTTCGCCGCGCGTTCGGCGGCTTGTTCGGCGGCAACCTTGGCGGCCTGTTCCGCGGCAGCCTTGGCAGCTTCCTCCTTGCGCTTGCGCTCGGCGGCCTCTCGGATCAGCCGTTCCTGGCGTTCCTTGATTTCGGCAACCACCTGATCGTGTTCATCCTCTTGCTTCTTGATCTGGGCCTTAACCTGGGGACGCTTGGCGTTGAGTTCTTCGCTGGCATCCTGGGCACCGTCGATGAGTTCGTCAACGTGGCGTTTTGACGCTTCGGCCTCGTCCCGGGCCGTCTGCTCCCGAACGAGGGCCGCGTCGGCTTGGCCCTTGAGATCGCTGATCTCCTCTTCGACGGCCGTCAGCCGCGCCTGCACGTTGGCATCGGTCGCCTGTTGTTGGCTGAGATCGCTGAGCACCGCGTTCTGGCTTCGCAGCGCCTGATTGGCCAAGCCCAGGCTGTCGGCCAGGCTTCCTTCATCGGAGTTGGAGTTGAGCATCAGGCTCAAGTTGCTGGACACTCCCCCACGCTTATAGGCCTGGGTGGCGATCTGGCCGATGGCCTTACGCGTGTCTTCCATCTTTTCCGCGTCCTGGACCATGTGACTGCTGATCTGGTCCTTCGACGCCTGGGCTGCATCCACGCGTGCGGAGAGTTCATTCACCTGATCAGTGGCACTCTGGACGCTGGCCCGGGCGGTCGAGAGTTTCTCCTGGGCGGCCGGAAGCTTGTCCTGGTAGCCCTTGAGCCTCTCCGCCGTCTTCTGGATGTCGGCATCCAGGAATTCCATATCGGTTTCCAGGGAATCTAGCTGCTTCTCGACCTTCTGCTTCTGGTCGTCCAGCTTATCGGCCTGGGCCACGGGAGCCATCAGCGACAGGGACAGCAGACTCACCAGGGCGCCACTAATCACGGCTCGGGACAGGGTCCCTCTATTGCGGTCCGCCACAGGGTCGGTCCTTTCAGTGGGTCGGCAGGTTCATGCCCGAAGCAGCCCAGGGAACAGGGGGTCGGAACAACCTAAACCTTCAGGTAACGCCTTAAGGTCAGGACCGACGATACACCAGCCAGAACGATACCCAGCGCAAGCAAGCCCGGCGCGACAAGGAATACCTCACTGGTGGCAATGAACGCAGTGTCCGGATACTCGATCGCCAGCTTGCCTTGGATCAGGTACTTCACCACCGCCCACAGCGTCCCCGAGGCCAGCACGGCTCCGACGAGGGCGGCAATCACCCCTTCCAGGACGAAGGGTAGTTGGATCACTGCCTTCGAGGCGCCGACCAAACGCATGATCCCCGTTTCCCGCCGTCGACTGAACGCCGAAAGCCGGATGGTTGTCGCCACCAGCAGCACGGCACAGAAGATCATGACCACCGCGATTCCCACGGCCACCAAGGAGGCAACGTTCATGATCGAGAAGATCTTCTCCAGCAAGTCACGTTGGTCGATGACGGTGTCCACGCCCTTCATCGGGGTAAACAGCTCGTTGATGACGTCGTACTTTTCCGGGTCCACCATTTTGACACGGAAGGATTCCGGGAGCTGGTCCGCTGTGACGGTGTCCACGATCGGCGAGTTCTTGAACTGTTCGCGGAAATGTTGGAGGGCCTGGTCCTGCGACTCGTACTCGTAGCTTTCCACATACGGTTTAACGGCGGCAGAGTCGAGCTGGCCCTTAATGGCAGAACGCTGCGAATCGGTCACTGCGCCGTCGGCGCAGGTCTGCGAGCCGTAGTCGTCGCCACACAGGAAGATGGCCACCTCGACCTTGTCGTACCAGAAGCCCTTCATCTGCGTGATTTGCATCTGTGTCAGTGCGGCGGCGCCGACGAAGGTCAGGGAAATGAAGGTCACCAGAACGACTGAGATGACCATGGAAAGGTTTCGGCGCAGACCTGAGCCGATCTCGCCGAGAATGAATGCGAGCCTCATGCTTCGTCCTCCTCGGCATCGAAGGGAGCAATCGCCTGATCCTTCGGGTTGGCGGTTCGCAATTCGCGGGAACCGTCCCGGTTGACGATGGGGATCATGGCCGTGTATTCGCCGGCTTCTTCGTCGCGGATGAGTTTGCCTTCGTCCAGTTCGATCACCCGGCGGCGCATGGAGTTGACGATATCTGTATCGTGCGTGGCCATGACCACGGTGGTGCCATTTTGGTTGATTCTGTCGAGGATGTTCATGATCCCCACACTGGTGGCGGGGTCAATGTTTCCGGTCGGCTCATCCGCCAGCAGGATCCCTGGCTGGTTGACGATGGCCCGGGCGATGGCAACTCGCTGTTGTTCACCACCGGAGAGCTCATTGGGCATCCGCCGTTCCATGCCCTCCAGCCCAACGGTCCTGAGGACTTCGGGAACGGTGCTGCGGATGGCGGCCCGCCCCTTTCCGATGACCTGCATCGCGAAGGCGACATTGGAGAAGACGTCCTTATTGGGCAGCAGCCGGAAGTCCTGGAAGACGACGCCGATGCCACGACGCATGCGCGGAACCCTCCAATTGGGGATTCCCGCGACGTTCTGACCAGCGACGTGGACGGATCCACGTGAGGCTTGGTCCTCGCGCAGGACAAGTCGGATAAACGTCGATTTACCGGAGCCGGAGGCTCCAACGAGGAAAGCGAAGTCACCGCGATCGATCTCGACGTCGATATCATCCAGCGCCGGACGGGACTTCTGGTCGTAGACCTTGGTGACGTGCTCAAATCTGATCATGGCAGTTCTGCCCACACGGACCACCGGTCAGTGTCCGAAAATGCGGGGCTTTGCTGGGGGAACGTACAGCACCGGCATTGAGCACTCTAGCCCCGTCGTTCTGAATCCGGGTGCAGGCGGCAGCGTGTGTCGGGGTCTTGGCCCCGACGGTGCGGGCCCGGCCCACCGAGGACCGGGCCCGTGTTCACGACGACTGCTGTGGACTATGCGTCCGCGAGTTCTCCACCCAGGGTGAGTGCGGGCTCGGTCGCGGCCCGGACTTCTTCGACGCTCACCCCGGGAGCGGTCTCCAGGAGCACCAACCCCTTGTCGGTCACCTCGATCACCGCCAGGTCCGTAATGATCCGATTCACCACGGCCTTGCCGGTCAGCGGCAGCGAGCACTCGCTGACGATCTTCGCCGAACCGTCCTTGGCCGTATGGTCCATGAGGATGATCACCTCCCGGGCGCCCTGCACCAGGTCCATCCCCCCACCGGGGCCCTTGACCATCTTGCCCGGAATCATCCAGTTCGCCAGGTCCCCGTTGGTGGAAACCTGCATCGCTCCCAGGATCGCCACGTCGATCTTCCCGCCGCGGATCATCCCGAAGCTCATGGCCGAATCAAAGAAACTCGCCCCCGGGTTGACCGTCACGGTTTCCTTCCCTGCGTTGATCAGGTCAGGATCCACATCTTCCTCGAGCGGGTAGGGGCCCACACCGAGGATGCCGTTTTCCGACTGGAGCACCAGGGTCCTGCCCTCGGGGATGTAGTTCGGAACCAGGGTCGGCATCCCGATGCCCAGGTTCACATATGCCCCGTCCACCAGTTCCTGCGCGGCCCGCTCGGCCATCTGCTCACGTGTCAGTGCCATCGTCTCAACCTTCCTTCGTCGCCGAATCGGCAGCTTCACCGGCGGGGCGCACTGTGCGCTTCTCCACTGGTTTTTCGATGTCCTTGCCGACTTCCAGGACACGGTGCACGTAGATCCCCGGTAGATGGACCTGATCCGGATCGATCTCACCGGGCTCCACGAGTTCCTCGACCTGGGCGATGCACACCTTGCCGGCCATCGCCGCCGGCGGGCCGAACTGCCGGGTCGCCTTGTTGAACACCAGGTTCCCGTGCTTATCGCCCTTCAAGGCGTGGACCAGCGCGAAGTCGGAGACGATCGCCTCTTCCAACACGAACTCGTTGTTCTCACCGCCCGGGGCGAAGGTACGAACCTCCTTGGGCTCCGAACCCTGCAGAATGTTGCCGTCGGCGTCGTACTTCTGCGGCAAACCCCCCTCGGCGACCTGCGTGCCGACGCCGGCTGCGGTATAGAACGCGGCAATACCTGATCCACCGGCGCGCAGCTTCTCGGCCAACGTCCCCTGTGGGGTCAATTCCAATTCGAGTTCCCCGGTGAGGTACTGACGAGCGAATTCCTTATTCTCCCCGACGTAGGAAGAAGTCATTTTCCGGATCCGGCCGGCGGCGAGCAGGACGCCGAGGCCCCACCCATCGACACCGCAATTATTGGAGACCACCGACAGGTCCGTCGCACCTTGTTCCAAGAGGGCTTCGATCAATGTCATCGGGTTGCCCGATAGACCGAAACCGCCTACTGATATGAGGGAACCATCCCCGATGTCCGCTACGGCTTCCGCCGCGGAACCGACGCTTTTATCCATTGCCAATTCAAAGACCTCCCTTGCTCCATGAAATATTGTTGCGGCCCCGCCGTCGGGCGCTGTGACCGTCGTTACGTTCCAATCTATCGTCTCCGGTCGGGCTGAACCTTATAGGTCCAGCCGTCCGGACCGCTGATATCAGCGGGCGCTCCATCCGCCGTCGACGGTATAGGAAGCCCCGGTGACCATGCCGGCGTCCGGGGAGGCCAACCACGCGGCCAAGGAGCCGACTTCCTCTGGTTCCACCAGGCGCTTGACGGCCGATTCGGTGAGCATGATCGAGGACACGACCTCGTCCTCACCGATGCCGTGGATTTTGGCCTGATCGGCGATCTGGGCTTCGACCAATGGTGTTCTCACGTAGGCCGGCTCGATGCAGTTGCTGGTCACGCCGTGTTCGCCACCTTCGAGTGCGGTGACCTTGGAGAGCCCCTCCAAGCCATGCTTCGCGGCGACATAGGCGCTCTTATAGGCGGAGGCACGCACCCCGTGGATGCTCGACAGGTTGATGATCCGCCCGAATCCACGTTCATACATGCCCGGAAGGACGGCACGGATGAGTAGGAAGGGGGCCTCGAGCATGAGCCGGTGGATCAGTCGCCAGTCCTCGGGAACGAATTCGTGCACGGGGTTGATGCGTTGGATCCCTGCGTTGTTCACCAGGATGTCAGCATCCAGGCTGAGGTCCTCCAGCGCCGAAGTATCTCCCAGATCGACCTGCCATACCTTGCCTCCGATGTCGGAGGCGACTTGTTCGGCGGCCTCACCGTTGAGGTCCGCGACCGTGACCGTTGCGCCACGGTCGGCAAACGCCCGTGCACACGCGGCTCCTATGCCGCTGGCTCCCCCTGTGACGATTGCGTGGCGTCCCTGCAGGTATCCGCTCATCTGTTTGCTCCCGTTCTCGCTATTCAAGCTGTTCCAGCGATCAACGAAAGCGTGCCGGCAGCAGCACGCGTTCGATCACTGCACTCGGATCATTGCACGGGAGCGGGGTCGCTGTCAGGGGCGGCTAGGCCATCAAGGCGTCGTGGCGGGCGCTATTCGGCGTGTTCATGCCGGGCGTTGGCCCGCCAGCGGATGCCTGCGTCGATGAAGTCGTCGATCTCCCCGTCGAAGACGGCGCCGGTGTTGCCGACCTCGTGCTCGGTCCGCAGGTCCTTGACCATCTGATAAGGGTTGAGCACATAGGAACGCATCTGGTCGCCCCAGGAAGCCTTGACGTCTCCGGCGAGCGCCTTTTTCGTCGCATGTTCCTCTTCCTGACGTGCCAGGAGGAGCCGGGACTGCATCACGCGCAGGGCGGCGGCCCGGTTCTGGATCTGTGATTTTTCGTTCTGCATCGAGACGACGATCCCGGTGGGGATGTGGGTCATGCGGACGGCGGAGTCGGTGGTGTTCACCGACTGGCCGCCTGGGCCGGAGGAGCGGAAGACATCGACTTTGAGCTCGTTGTCGGGGATCTCGACCGAGTCGGTCTTTTCGATGAGTGGGATGACTTCGACGGCCGCGAAGGAGGTCTGGCGTCGCCCCTGGTTGTCGAAGGGGCTGATCCGCACCAGTCGGTGTGTGCCGGCCTCGACGGACAGCGTCCCGAAGGCGTAAGGGGCATTGACTTCAAACGTCGCCGATTTCAGGCCGGCTTCTTCCGCGTAGGAGGTATCCATGACGGTCGTCGTGTAACCGTGGCGTTCGGCCCAGCGCAGGTACATGCGCAGGAGCATGTCGGCGAAGTCGGCGGCGTCCACACCACCGGCGCCGGCGCGGATGGTGACCACCGCGGCACGTTCGTCGTATTCTCCGGCGAGCAGGGTGACGACTTCGAGCTGGCTCAGCGCCTTCCGCAGGGATTTCAGTTCCTTCTCTGCCTCGGCCAAGGAATCAGCGTCGTTCTCCTCTCCTGCGAGTTCGACCAGGACCTCAAGGTCATCGATGCGCGCTTCAAGGCGCTCGAGCCGGTTCAATTCGGTCTGACGGTGGGAAAGCTTGGAAGTGATTACCTGCGCGGCGGTGGGGTCGTCCCAGAGGTCCGGGACACCAGCCTGTTCGGATAGTTCTGCGATATCCGTCTTGATCTGCTCGACGTCGGTGACGGCTTCGATGGAGGCGAATGTATTGCGCAGGTCGCGGATTTCCGCGGGAAAGTCAGTAGAGGCCATGATCTTCCAAGACTACGTCATCTGGTGAGTCCGGTTCGGGCATTGGACTCCACGCGGATGGGAATTCCCTCGGGCACGAACCAGCCCACGATGGGTGGGCGCACCACGGCGCGCAGGCGCACAACCGCCGTGGTGCCGTCTCCGCTGGGACTTGCCCGGGCGATGGCGAATCCGTCGAACCTCTCGGCCGCACCTACGTCGGCGACGTATTTGGAGGCCGCCGCCGCCACCCCCGCATCACTCAGGTGCAGGTTCAGCACCCCGTCTTCCCCGTTTTCCTCGACTTCGAAGCTGTCTGCAGCAGCCGTGACCGCACTATCAGCAACACTCAGGAGTTTGCGGGCCTGGGTATTGACCAGAGTGGCCGCCAAGGTCGCGCTGACGGCCAGGAGCACGATCAACACATAGCCGATGATCAGAATCATCGATTGTCCGTCTTCGTCAGTCCTCGCAGACCGGTTGGCGCCCGGCTGCAGCTGCCCTCTCCGGCAAATGGGGGGCGCAATCATGAACCGTCGTCTTCTGTTGAACATGTTTGGATCACCCGAACCGATCGACGCGGACGGTTGCCGATGACGAGGAACTTCCGAATTCAAGGTCGACTCCTGGTGGCAGGAACGGCAAGCCGACAAGGATGGAGACGTCCACTGACACCGTCGAACCCGGCTCGAGACAGGAAGGCGAGCATCGATATTCCATCGTTGCGGCATGGGCATCTACAGCAAGGTTTCCCAGCGCCACGTTGACGGCGTTCTTCGCCCGGGCAGCCCCTTCCGCCTCGGTATCGGCAGTCGCGAACGTCCGTGCAGCATGGTCTGCAGCACCGACTGCAGCAAACGAGGCAGCCTGCAACTGCGAAGCGCTGATGATTAGATATGTGACCGGGACCAGCAGGAGGACTCCGAGGAAGATGAATTCGACCATGGAGGATCCACGCTCCGACAAATGCACATCGGACCAAGCCTGTCGAAGTCGAGTCAAGACGCGGCTAATCGCCATATCGCGCTGCCTCACCACTGACCTGCAGGTGCCCGCCAACAGCAAAGTACCCCAGGAGCGGGAAGGGCGTGCTGACGGTTATTCTCAGTCCGGGCTGGCCGCCGATGGTAGTGGCCTTGTAGTCGACGTCCTTGCTCAGGCCCGGCCCCAGCGAACCACCGATGAGCTCACGCGTCCGCTGCGCCCCCTCGGCTGGTGATCGATCGGCCAGTGTGCCGAACCGTGCTCCCGACGCAGCGGCATCCATCAACGTGTTGCGTACGTGCAGGACAAGTGCCAGCTGCAGAACGGAAACGAACAGCATCGTCAACAGGGCGGAGACCATGACGAATTCCGCCACGGCGGATCCGTTCTCTGATCCACCTGGAGAGGCGCGCTTCCCGCAGGATATGCCGGCGTGCTGCAGAATTTTCATCGGCGGTATTCGACCCCGGCTTCTTCTAGCCGAGACCAGAAACTCGATTGATGGCTTGGTTGAACAGATCGCTCAGTCGCGGACCGGCGACGGCGAGTAGCGCCGCAACCAGCACTGCGGACATGAGCGTGATCATGACCCATCCCGGCACGTCACCACTTTCGTCATCGTGAATTCGCGAGCCGATGCTCCGGACCCGTGTCATGCAGATCAACGTCGCAGTCAGTCCGATCGCCTTGGCTTGGCTCCATGCGTTCTTCATTGTGTTGTGCCTTCCTGTTGGGTGGTTAGGTTCCGTGGATTTGACCGGACTCGGCATTCATAGATTCATGTCGATCAGCGAGAGGCCCGGATAGACGGCGAAGACGATGGTGAGAGGAAGAATGCCGAAGACGACGGGGATCATCATGTTGATTTCCTTACGTCCGGCAGTCTCCATCAGCTCCCTTTTGGCTGCGTCCCGTACGTCTTGGGCCTGGGCCCGCAATACTTCTGCCAAGGGCGTACCGCGCTCTGCCGCGACGGTGATGGCGTCTGAGAATCGAGTCATTGCGTTGAGATCGAGTCTTCCGGCCAATCGCTGGAAGGCTGCTGTCATTGGCGTTCCGGACCGGATATCCGCTAATAGCGCCTGGAATTCGTCCGGTAAATCACCTTCGGAAGTGCTGCAGATGCGTTCGATGGCGCCCACGGTGCTCTCCCCCGCCCCCACGGCCAAGGCGATGAGTTCGGCAATGCTCGGAAACTGGCCCAGAATCCTCCGGCTACGTCTGGTCCCCAGCTCCGTGAGATGCCACTCGCGGAATATGAATCCGGCTCCTGCTGCGCCAAGTAGAAGTGTGAAAGCGAGGAACCCATTGAAGTTCCCTCTCGTCGCCGATGCGACAACGAGGAGGCTTCCCAGCAGAAGACCGGCACCGGCATAGGTTAATTGAGAAATTCGGAACTCTGTCACGCTCGAGTCCAACCCGGCCCGTTGGAGCCGTCGTTGCATCCCTCCCCCGGCCGGGTTGAAACGGTTCAACATGGTGACGAGATCCTTGAGAACGGGCCACAGGATCTTGACCAGCGGGCCCAGCGGTGTTTCTGCAGCCACTTGGCCGGGCCGGGCACCGGAAAGTTGTGATGCCGTACGCAGTTGCCCGGAAATGCGGTCTGAGAACTTCACGCGACGCATGGCGGGGAGTCTCACAAAACACAACCAGAGGCCTGCGCCCAACAGCAGCCCCAAGGCCAGCCCCCAGGCAATGGAGCCCGTCATTTGAGGATCCTTTCCTCAGAGGGCAGCGATCCAATGCCCAGCATGATCCGATAACACAGGAAGGAAATGAACAGACCGGCCAAAAGCACGATGGCGCCCCCGACCGTTGAATATGCTTTGACTGCCTGTGGTTGGGTCGACATGAGCAGCAGGATCACCCACGGCGCCGCGACGGCCAGGCGTGCCGCGTTCACCGTCCACGATTGCCGGGCTTCGAGTTCGCCGCGTGTGCGGGCGCTATCCCGCAGAAACCCGCCCAAGGTCCCCAACATCTCGCCCAGATCGGATCCCCCGACTTCGCGGGTGATCATCAAGGCCGCAATGATCTTGTCGGCGACAGGGTCTGCCAGCCGATACCGCAATCGCTCCATCGCATCATCGAAACGGGACGTCGCCCGGTAGTCGAGCCCGAACTCCGCGAACGCCGAGCGGAGTTGTTCGGGACCTTGTGCCCCTAATTGCATCAGAGCCTCAGGCAGTGAGAGACCGGCCCGAATGGCCGATCGAAGGTGATCGACGACATCGGGCCATTGCTCCCGAAGCACGGTCGCTCGCTTGGCTGCGCGCCAACGGACGACCAACAGCGGTACAGCGGCGCCAAAAGCCCCGAAAATGAGAGCGATCAGCGGCGACAAGGTGACAACAAAAACGATGACCGCGATCACGAAGAAACAAACCACCATGGCAGAGATGAATCCTCCGGCACTGACTTTATCCAATCCGGCACGCAACAGAAGTGCCTGGATCCGACGCTTTTTCGGCTTCGACTGTTTCGCTGGTTCGGTCCAGCACGCTTGCCAAACCAGCAGGAATCCCAAACCCAAGATCAGCCCCCAGACCAGACTCATGGTCCGACCCCCAAAAGCAACGTGGGGTCAATGCCGGCGTTATCGAACTTGTCATGTGCCAGATCCGCCGTGGGAGCCATCCGTAGTTCGCCGTCGGTTCTTTTGAAGGTCGTCGAAGACTCAATGATGCCGTTTTCCACCCT
>JBBSRM010000045.1:0-14191 GCA_038243055.1 Actinomycetales bacterium | reverse complement strand
TTGCCGAACGCCCCTTCCATGTATTCGCGCAGGATCCCGTAGCCACCGTCGTCGACGATCAGCCAGGTCACCGCGGTGTTGTGCTGCTTGGCGGTGGCCAACTCGGCGATCGAGTACATGGCCGAACCGTCACCTGAGACGGCCAGCACGCGCCCGTCGATCCCGATTTTGCCGTCCACCGCCAGGCCCACGGCACCGCCGATGGCGGCGGGGTAGCCATACCCCAGGCCGCCGGCGCCCTGGGCCGAATGGAACTCGCCCTCGCGGGCGTCCCAGCAGCTCCACCCCCAATAGGCGGCAATCGTCATGTCCCAGAAGGTCTGCATCGTTGCGGGGACCGCGGCACGGATGTCGTCCATGAACTTCCGTTCCATCCCCAGGTCCTGGGCGTCCAGGCGTGCGGTCACCAGCTCCAGGGTCTCGGCCACGACCTGCTCGGGGGTCTTCCCATGCCAGTCGACGGACTCGCCATCCTGACCGGTTCCCGTGGTGCGCTGCTCCTCCAGGGCGTCCGAGAGGAAGCGTAGCGCGGTCTTCGCGTCGGCACGAATGCCCAGCGCCGGGCTGTTGGATTCAAGCACCCGTGGTTCGGCGTCGATCTGGATCATGCGTCCAAGCGGGGCCAGGGTGAAGTAGTTGGAGGTGACTTCGCCCAGGGCCGAGCCGATGACGATCAGCACGTCGGCATCCTCGAGAACCTCGGTGGTGTGCCGGTCCTCGATCCACGACTGCAAGCTCAGCGGGTGCTTCCACGGGAATGCGCCGTTGCCGCCGGGTGAGGAGATCACCGGGGCACGGAGCTGTTCGGCCACGCGCAGCAGCTCCGCCTGGGCACCTGCCCGGCGGACACCACCACCGGCCACGATCGCCGGGCGGCGGGCCTGGCCCAGCCAGCGGACCGCTTCCTCGATCAGTTCCACGCGCGGCGGGTGCTCGTAGGCTTCGGCGAGCGCGTCGACCACCGGGGGGACGAAGACCTCGGAGAGCAGGACATCCTGCGGGACCTCGACCCAGACCGGTCCCTGCGGCACGGTGATGGCGTCGGACCAGGCGTCCTGGATGGCCGAGGGGATCCCGGAGGCGTGGTGCACGGTGCGTTGGGACTTGGTGACGTTCGCCGCCGAGGCCTTCTGGTCATCGAGCTGGTGGAGCATCCCCTTCCGCCGGGCGCCGAGGCCGTCCAACGGGATCTGGCTGGCGATGACGACCATCGGTACCCCCGTCGCGTAGGCCTCCTGCAAACCGGCCAGCGAGGTCAGTGCCCCTGGTCCGGTGGACAGGAACAGGACGCCGACCTCCCCGGTAGCGCGGGAATAGCCGTCGGCGGCGAAGGCCGAGTTGTTCTCCACGCGGGAGGAGACGAAGTCCAGGTCCGATCGGGACAGGGCATCGAAGAGCCCCAAGGCGTGCTGGCCTGGAATGCCGAAGACCGTCCTGGCGCCGAGGGCGCTGAGGGTCTCGATCGCCAGGTCGCCGCCGTTGCGCGGCGCGGTGTTCCCGGAGGTTTCCGGGGTGTTCTGCGTGGAGTCGGGCACTTAGGAATCCTTCTGCTCGGTGGTTCGCTTGTCCGCCATCAGCGAGACGAGGTCGTAAGCGACGTGCGAGGCCGCGATGCCGGTCATTTCGGCGTGGTCGTAGGCCGGGGAAACCTCCACGAGGTCGGCTCCGACCAGGTTCATCCCGCGCATGCCGCGTAGGATCTCCAGCAGTTCGCGGCTGGTGATCCCGCCTGCTTCGGGGGTGCCGGTACCGGGTGCGTGCGCCGGGTCGAGCACGTCGATGTCCACGGAGATGTACAGCGGACGGTTGCCGATGCGGTCGCGTAGCTTATCGACGATTTCACGCACCCCCTGGTAGTAGACGTCCGAGGAGGTGACGATGCCGAAGCCGAACCGCTTGTCATCCTCGAGGTCCTTCTTACCGTACAACGGTCCGCGCGTACCCACATGGGAGATCGCCTCGGTATCCAGGATGCCTTCCTCGACGGCCCGGCGGACCGGGGTGCCGTGGGTGTATTCGGCGCCGAAGTAGGTGTCCCAGGTGTCCAGGTGCGCATCGAAGTGGAGCATGGCCACCGGCTCCCCGGCCCGTTCGGAGGCGGCGCGCAGCAGCGGCAAGGCGATGGTGTGGTCCCCGCCGATGGTCATCAGCGTCGAGCCGTCGGCGGTCAGGTCCAGTGCGTTCTGCTGGATCGTTTCGATGGCGTCGTTGATGTTGAAGGGGTTCACGGCCATGTCACCGGCGTCGGCGACCTGGACTTCCTCGAACGGGGAGAGGTCCATGGCCGGGTTATAGGGTCGCAGCAGGCGGGAGGACTCACGGACGTGGTTGGAACCGAAACGTGCTCCGGGCCGGTAGGACACCCCGGCGTCGAAGGGCACGCCGACGACCTTGATGCCGGCATCCGGCGCCTGGTCCAGTCGCGGCAGACGCGCGTAGGTGGCCGGGCCGGCAAAGCGCGGAATCTTAGAGGAATCGATGGGACCGATTTTTCCATTGGCCTCGACGCGGATCTCTTCCATGGTTCTCCTTCTCGACGGGCCACCTGAACGGCCTCGTCCACGGTTGCCTAATAAGATACTTTCGTTGCCCCCTATGCTATTTGTGGCTTGTGGCACAGTCAAGGTGTCCACCGTCGATCCAGCCCATCGCCCCATACCGTTCCGATCACGGCCCTTGCGTCCGCGCACGGCAGGCGAAGTGTTCGAATTCGTCAGCAGAGCAGCAGGTCCTCGACGAGCGGGCGGCCGCGGGAGCGCCTCCCCCGCCAGACGACGCTTCGGTGCCTGGCTGATGAATTCCCAGGTCGCCGACCCCGAGGCCTGGCCTACCTGGCCCATGAGCAACTCGGCGAGGGTTTCGGCAGCATCTACGACCTCTCGACGATCCTCATCCTCGGGTTCGCCGGCGCCTCGGCGCTGGCCGGCCTGCTCAACCTCATCCCCCGCTACCTGCTGAGTCGCCCTACCGTGATGCGGCGGGGACCAGCGTCCACAGGACCACTGCTTCCTCGTCCGTGGGGTTGAGCCACGAATGCGGTTCACGTCCGGGGAAGGTCACCGAGTCACCGCCCTCGAGTTCGAACCGCTCGTTGGCGAAGATGATGATGAAGCGCCCCGAAACCACATGCAGAACCTCGACCTCGCAGTCCACCGAATACAGTTCGTCCTCGCCCTGCCCGCGGGGTTCGATGACGGCCCGGATGACCTGCAGTCGCTTCTCCGACCGGCTGGTCACCAGACGTTCGATGATGCCGTGCCCACCCAATGAGATCCGCGGGGCGTCATCGAAACGGACCACATGGGTTTCGGGTTGGGCGAACAGCTCCCCCACCGACACCGAGAGGACCTGGCACAGGGTGACCAACGAGGCCACCGAGGGAGAGGTCAGGTCGCGTTCGACCCGGGACAGGAAGCCCTTGGTCAGCCCGGTCGCCTCGGCAACCTGCTCTATGGTCATACGCTGGGCATGACGCGCAGCCCGGATCTTCGAACCGATGGCAATCGGGGCGTTGCTGGGCTCGACGGGCAGTGCCTTCATGGGCGGTGTACTCCGGGTCTTCGCTATGGATAACGGTCCTGCATTACGTCACACAGCATAGGCCAATTGACCTGTAAGCCAGATCACTTTAGCTTGGTAGACAACAGATGTTTACCTGTAAACATCAAGCCCTTGTCATTCCTTCTTCCCTTTTTCGACCACGAGGTTCCTCATGGACATCATCAATATCGCGATCGTCATCGTGTACCTGATCGCGATGCTCGCGTTCGGCTGGTGGGGCAAGTCCCGCACCAAGAACAGTAGCGACTACCTGGTCGCCGGGCGTCGACTCGGCCCCTTCCTCTACACCGGGACCATGGCCGCCGTCGTCCTCGGTGGCGCTTCCACGGTCGGCGGTGTGGGTCTGGGCTATGAATTCGGCCTCTCCGGCGCCTGGCTGGTCATTGCCATCGGCATCGGGGTGCTACTGCTGAGCATGCTCTTCGCCCCGCGGCTGCAGCGACTGAAGATCTTCACCGTCTCGCAGATGCTCACGCTGCGCTATGGCTCCAAACACGCCACCAACGCCTCCGCGGTGGTCATGCTGGCCTACACACTGATGCTCTGCGCCACCTCCACCGGCGCGTACGCGACGATCTTCGTCGTGCTCTTCGAATGGGAGCGCTGGATCGCGATCGCGGTCGGTGGGGCGATCGTCCTCGTGTACTCCACGATCGGCGGCATGTGGTCCATCACCCTGGCTGACCAGGTCCAGTTCGTCATCAAGACCATCGGCGTCTTCGCCCTCATGCTGCCCTTCGCCCTCTCGGCCGCCGGCGGCTTCGACGGCATCTCCGCCGGCATCCCTGCCCGTGCCCGCGAAGAATTCTTCAGCTGGAGCGGCATTGGTGCCCAGACGATCATCACCTACTTCGTCGTCTACACGCTGGGCCTGCTGATCGGCCAGGACATCTGGCAGCGCGTGTTCACCGCCCGCACCCCGAAGGTGGCCCGCTGGGGCGGCGCCACCGCGGGCATCTACTGCGTGATCTACGGCATCGCCGGGGCGATCATCGGCATGTCCGCCCGGGTGGCACTGCCCGGCATCGACATCGAAGCCCTGGGCAAGGACGTCGTCTACGCGGAAGTCGCCATGACCTTGCTCCCGGTGGCCGTGGGCGGCATCGTCCTGGCCGCAGCCGTCGCAGCCATGATGTCCACCGCCTCCGGCGCACTCATCGCTGCGGCCACGGTCGCCCGCAACGACGTCACTCCCTTCGTCGCCGGCTGGTTCGGCAAGAAGATCGAGGTCAACACCGGCCGCAACCCGGAGCACGACGTCGCGGCCAACCGCTACTGGGTCCTGGGACTCGGCGCCGTGTCCATCATCCTGGCCATCCTCGTCAACGACGTCGTCGCCGCCCTGACCATCGCCTACGACATCCTGGTCGGCGGGCTGTTGGTGTCGATCCTGGGCGGCCTGCTCTGGAAGCGCGGAAACGGCGTCGGCGCAGCCCTTTCCATGGCGGCCGGCACCCTCGTGACGCTGACGACCATGATCACGTTGGAAGCACTGTCCAACGAGAAGTTCGCCGGCGTCTACGCCAACGAGCCGATCTATTTCGGGTTGGGCGCCTCGCTGCTGGTCTACGTCCTGTTCAGCTTCCTGACCCCTCCAACCCGCCCCGAGGTGACCCAACACTGGTCGGATCGCGTTTCCGGACGGATCGACATGGAGGGCGTTTCCGCCGACCACTAGCCGTTGTCGAAATCCCGCCGTCGCACTCGGTTCCCGGTGCGAGGGCGGGTTCACAGGACCATTTGTTGAAAACGAATCTAGCCGTACCAGCATTGGGATGCAGTCGGGATGACGTGGAACACAGCTTGGGTTGCCTCGGCAATCACGTTAGGCTGGAAAAAAGCTTCATGAGACGCGGGCAACAGCTCCGACTACCCGCGCACCAACCCCAGGTTCGCGGGTGGTTCGGATGAGGAAGCGGCCCGCACGACAACGTGTTGGGTAAGAACGCACGAGAGGAAATCCGTGGCGCAGAGCGTCTCCGTCCTTCCAATATTCGATTCGATGCTAGGCACCGTCTGCCTCAACGTAGACGGTCAATGGGAACGCTTCATCGCGCCCCACCCCCAGGATCTCGACCATGCGCTGGCCAACACGGCCGGCCGACCGGTTTGGGAATCCGACTCCTGCGCACTGACCGTGCGCATTCCCCGGGCACACCGCCCAGACGGGGAAGCACAGGTGTTCTTCCTTGAACGCCTGCCCGTCCGCGACCACGCCGAGGCTCCCTCGGGTATGCTGGTCGGCTGAAGGGGAGTAGTTCCACACCCCGCCCGAGCCGGGTCATTGATCCGGCACGGGCGGAAGAGGATCTGTCGACATACTGACCGCCCTCCCGGCGGTCCGGCAATCCACCCGGCGTTCAGGCCGGGCGAACGAGACCTTCGGCCCGCTGCTGGCGGTCCGAGGTTCGTTGTATCCCACC
The DNA here is from genome assembly GCA_038243055.1 of Actinomycetales bacterium. GTDB lineage: Bacteria > Actinomycetota > Actinomycetes > Actinomycetales > Micrococcaceae > Arthrobacter_H. The sequence goes on along the minus strand of JBBSRM010000045.1, from coordinate 8,207 downwards.
AACCTTTGACCGGCACCCCCGCACCAATGCGGGGACAACGACCCGATTGAAGGACTCCCGATGACACCGGATGCCCCCTCCCCCGATGCCGATCCGCACGTTGCGGAGGCGCCCCGTAGGGAGCCCAAGCCCGCCGAGATCCGGCGTTGGCGCAAATACCTGGCCGACGAACGCATCGAAGGTTCCATCTACCGGACCTTGGCCAAACGCCGTGACGGCGAGGAACGCCAGATCCTGCTGGGCCTGGCCCGGGCGGAAGCCCGCCACCAGGAGCATTGGGCGAATCTGCTCGGCGAACACGCCCAGAAGACAGCACGCCCCTCGGTCAGCCGCGTCATGCTGCGCTTCATGGCCCGCAACTTCGGTTCGGTCTTCGTCCTGGCGCTGGCCCAACGAGCCGAAGGCTCCTCCCCCTACGAGCGCGACGCCGACGCCACCGCCCGGATGGCCGCCGATGAGCTGGTGCATGAGGAGGTCGTCCGCGGTCTCGCGGTCCGTGGCCGCAACCGCTTATCAGGCAACTTCCGGGCCGCCGTCTTCGGCGCCAACGACGGGCTGGTCTCCAACCTCGCACTGGTGATGGGCATCGGTGCCGCCGGGGTGTCCAGCGCGCTGGTCCTCTTTGCCGGTGTCGCCGGCCTGCTCGCCGGCGCCCTGTCGATGGCCGCCGGTGAATACGTCTCGGTGCGTTCGCAGCGCGAACTACTCACCGCTTCCCAACCGACCCAGGTCACACTCATCGCCGCTCCGGATCTGGACCTGCAGGCCAACGAGCTGGTGCTGGTCTACCGGGCCCGCGGCATGAGCCGGGAGGCCGCAGAGCACCGGGCCGCCGAGCGGCTGGGAATCTTCAGCTGCGATTGCGACCCGTCCTTGTCGCTGCAACCCGAGGTGCCCGAAACCGTCGACGACGAGCACGAAGCCCTGGGGTCCGCATTCGGCGCTGCCGCCTCGAGCTTCTGTTTCTTCTCCTCCGGCGCGTTCATCCCGATCCTGCCCTACCTCTTCGGCATGGGCGGGCTGCCGGCTCTGCTCGTGGCCTTGCTCCTGGTCGGGGTGGCTTTGATGCTGACCGGCGGCATCGTCGGGCTGCTCTCCGGTGCCTCACCTACCAAACGGGGGTTCCGTCAACTGGCCATCGGTCTCGGCGCAGCCGGGGTCACCTACGTTCTCGGCCTGCTCTTCGGCGGCAACATCGGCTAGGACCTTGGATCCGCCGATGCCACCGGCCTCAAAGACTCAGCTGGCGCGGCGCATCCGTCGGGCTGCCGCAATGGGTCGGCGCTCTTCCACCGGAGGTGGAGTCGGCTCCGGCACGGTCGCTTCGGGCACCGGTTCGGGTGCTGGCGACTCCCGTTGCCCGGACTTGGCTGCGGCGATCACGTCGCGCGCGGGCCGACTCGGGGCGGATTTCAGCGGCCGGGCCGTCGCGCCGATCGGCGGCAACGGCTCGACGGGCACCTAGGGGGTCTGCTTCCGGGCCTTCGCCGCCTGGGCCTCTTCGGCCCGCGCAACCTTCGCCTCCCGTTCGCGCTCTTCCTGAGCGGCCTTCTCCGCCTTGACCCGCTCGGCTTCGGCGATCTTCTCCGCTTTGGCGCGCTCGATGTCCGCAGCCTTCTCCGCCTTGGCCTTCTCCTCCTGCGCGGCCTGTTCCGCCTTCGCCGCCTGCGCCCGCTCCAGCTCGGCGACCTTCTCGGCCCGGGCCTGCTCCGCGAGAGTGGCCTGCTCGGTCTTCTCCGCTTCCTTCAGTGCGCGGGCTTGTTCCTTCAGCGCGCGGGCTTCACGGGCCTTGGCGCTCTGTTCGGCCTTGGCCGCACGACGCACCGTGCTGGCTTCCTCCGCCAGCGCCAACCGTTCCGCCTTGGATGCCTGCGCCGCCGCGGCTTCCTCGTCCGTCTGCACTGCCTTCGCCGCGCGGGCCTGCTTCCGGGCGGCTTCCTTCGTCACCTGGGCAGGGGTCTGGGGTTTGGCCTGGGGCTTCCGCTTCGAGGGGCGCGGCGGTTCCGGCTCCGTGGGACGCGGCGTGTTGGGGTCGAAGTAGTCGGCCAACCGCTCCAGGGTGCGCTCGATGTTCACCGGTGTACTGCGGGTGAATCCCATGACCTTCAGCGGCCATTGTCGTTTCAGCCGCGAGGCGTCCCACGTTTCGCGTACCAGCGTGCCGCGCGGTGCGGGGATCAGTTCGTAACGCCAGCGGTGGCCATTGAAATGTCGCCAGGCGATGAGCCGGCTCTCCTCGAACTCCACCACCGTGTTCTGGATCCGGTATCCCACACCCAGGCGCATGTCCATGCCGAATTCGGAGCCCAGAGCCAGGCGCTGGTGTTCGTCCTGATGGGCGCTTTTCACCGTGCCGGAACCGTCGATGAGCGGATGCTTCGACGGGTCGGCGAGTAGTTCGAAGATGGCTCCGGGAGGCGCCTGGACCAGGCGCTGCCGGGTCACGAGGTAGGGGTTAGAGTCCATATCGCCAGCTTACCCAGCGCGGCTGCAGATCCTCTGGATCTCACCGGGCGCTGCGCGGATGGGTTCCGGGTGCCCTGACCGGGGCCCGGGCCGTGGTTCAGTCTCCGGTGAGGATTTCCACTGCCGCCTCAGGGTCTTCGACCAGGTGGATGGCCGCTGCCATGTCCCGTCCTTCGGCCAACGATTCCAAGAGCGGCCAGGCCGGCAGGTCCCGGGTCCAATGTCGGCGGCCCACCAGGATCATCGGGGTCTGTGTCCTGGCGGTGCCGTAGTAGTTCTCGCAGGCATCCTGGAAGATCTCCTGCACGGTCCCGGCCGCCCCCGGCAGCACCACCAGCCCTCCCGTACAGGCCTTGAGCAGCACGTCCTCGCGGATCGAGTTGGCGAAGAACTTCGCGATATGGGTCGCGAACAGGTTGGGCGGCTCATGGCCATAGAACCAGGTGGGGATCCCCACCGTCGGCGTTCCCCGGGGATCTTGTTCCTTAACGGCGAGCGCGGCACGCGCCCAGTGCGAGATCGAGGGTCGGAACGACGGCGCGACGGACAGCGTCTCGATCGCTTGCTCCAGGACGTCTTCCTCCTCGGCCGCGAGGTAGGCGCCGAGGTTGGCGGCCTCCATGGCACCGGGGCCACCCCCGGTGGCGACGGTGAACCCGGCGCGGGCCAGACTGCGCCCCAGATGGGCTGCGTCGCGGAAACCCGGGGTGCCGCGTTCGGCCGCGTGTCCGCCCATCACCCCGACCACCCCGCGACCGGGGATCCGCGCCTGCGCATCGCCGTCGTGCTCCGGTGCCAGCAGCGACTCCAGGGCTGCGCCGATCGCATGGTCGTGCAACGTGGTGGCCAGGGCCCTGTTCAGACCGTCTCGATCGGCGCCCCGGTGGCGGCTCCAGGCGTAGATGCGTGCGTCGGGGGTGTCCTCGTAGGCGTTGTCGCCAAGTCCCGCGTAGAGGTCCTGCGCCGTGTAGAGTCCGCCACGGTAGGGATCGAACGGCAGCCCGGGCAGGTCGGGGAAGATCAGTGCACCGCGGCCCCGCAGGACGGGGACGGATCCGGCCGGCAGGTCGCAACCGAGGAAGACGGCGCCGGAGATGTCGGCACGTTCCAGGGCTCGTCCACGATCACGTAGATCCAATGACTGGCAGTGCCATCCGGACATCGGCACACCGCTGGTTTTCGTGCGGGCATCGAACTCGGCGACCGTGTCGATATCCAGCTCACGGGGCGGTGTCTGCATCGCCGGGGAGGAGTTCATGAGCACACCCTACGGCGGAACCGGGCGACCGGGCATCCTGGTTCGTCGACAGGGGCCGCGACGTGAAACGATAGGAGGATGGCAGAATCCGATTTTCCCCTCGTTGACGCCCGCGAAATCCTCCGGGTGGTCGGTGGCGCGGCGTTCACCCGCGGGAAGGGGTACGCCAACGCGGAGCACGTCCTGGGCCTGGAGTTCACCGCCGGCGATCCCCGGCTTTCCGCCCAGGTGGTCGGCACCGAGGACGAGCCCTACACCACCTCGGTGACGCTCGTGGATCGCAAGGGCGCCTGGGCGGTCGGCGAAACCCGGTGCAGTTGCCCGGTGGGGACCCATTGCAAGCATGCTGCCGCGCTGCTGATCTATTCGAACACCCTGCACCTGCGCGCCCAACGCGTGTTCTTCGAGAACACCGCCGCCCCGGTCAAGGTCCCCGCCTGGCAGGACACGCTGAATTCACTGATCAGCGCCGGCAGCCGCAGTGGTTCCACCCCGGTCCGGGCCGGTGCCCGCACCCGTGGTGGATCCGAGCGCAACCATCTCCAGCCCCTGGCACTGCAGTTCGAACTCCAGGACACCACCCAGGTCGCCCACCGGCAGTGGGCTCCCGGCTCCGGGGTCGGGCACCAGAACAATTCCGGACATCGTTGGCGCCTGGGCGTCCGCCCCATGGTCCGTTCCGGCAACGGGCGCTGGATCCGTGGCAACCTACGATGGAACACCATCAGCTTCAAGACCTACGGGCTGAACCTGGACGAGGAGCAGCACCGCTGGTTCTGCCAGTTCGTCCCGCTCTACCGCGCCAACGGCCAGCTCTATTTCGGCGAGGACAACGACTGGCTCTACCTGGACGAGTTCTCCTCACCGCTGCTCTGGTCGTTGCTGCGCGAAACCGAAGCCCTGGGGATCCGGCTCATCGGACCGCGGTCCGCCACCACCATCCGGCTGGCCGGCAGTGCCTCCGTTTCCCTCACGGCAGGACACCAGGGGAACGACGACGGCGCGTTGGGCCTGGCGCCCATGCTCAGTCTCGACGGGGAGGAACTGGAGCTGTCCCCCGAGACCCCCGTCGGGGCCATCGGCAACCACGGCGTCTACGCCGCCCGTGAAGACGCCGAGCTGATCGTCCTGGCCCCCACAGCCCGGAGGCTCGATGCCGCCGAGGTGGCCTTGTTGCACCAGCCGGAAACCGTCGTCGTCCCCGCCGACGACGTCGATGACTTCCTGGCCTCGGTCTACCCACGACTGGGACGCCGACTGTCCATCACCGCTGCCGACGACTCGATCGAACTCCCGGGGATCCTGCCGCCCAAACTCATCCTCGATGTCACCTACCCCGGCGGGGACGCCGCGGAACTGGCCTGGGACTTCGACTACGGGCACGGCCCCGTGGACGCCGACCTGCGCGACGTCGAGGCCGAATCCGCGCTCGAGGAAGCCGCCCTGCGGGCCGTGGAGGACTCCCCCACCCTGGCCGGACGCGCCCTGGTCCCCCGCACCCTGCGCGGATTGGACACCGTGGACTTCGTCCGCCGGTCGCTCCCGCTGCTGGAGCAGGTCGAAGGCCTCGAAGTCCATGTCACCGGCCAACCTCCGGCCTACCGTGAGCTGACGGAGTCCCCCGAACTGACCGTCACCACCGTCGAATCGGAGAAACGGGATTGGTTCGACCTCGGCCTGGTCGTGGCCGTCGGGGAGCACCGTATTCCTTTCGCCGATGTCCTGCGGGCCCTCTCCCGCGGGCAGAGCCGCATGCTCATGCCCGATAAGACCTACTTCTCCCTCGAACACCAGCTCTTCGATAAGCTGCGCGAACTCGTGGCCGAGGCCGGGACCCTGAACGACAGGAACTCCGACCTGCAGATCACCCGCTACCAGGCCTCCCTGTGGGAGGAACTCGAGGAGCTCGCCACCGTCACCGAGGGCCCCGACTCCTGGTACGCAGGGGTGAACTCGCTGTTGGACGTCGCCGACTCCGATCCCCCGGCGCTGCCCACCGGGCTCAAGGCGACGTTCCGCCCGTACCAGCGTGAGGGCTTCGAATGGCTGGCCATGCTCTGGCGCAATAATCTCGGCGGCGTCCTGGCCGATGACATGGGCCTGGGCAAGACCGTGCAGGCCCTCGCGTTGATCCTGCACGCCAAGGACCAATGGGCTTCAGCCGCCGACGCCACCGGCGACCCGGCCGGCGCCGGGCGCGAGCTCGAAGGGGCCACCGAGGCACCGGCGTCGTCCTCCACCCGGGTCCCCGGTCCGTTCCTGGTCGTCGCCCCGACCTCGGTGGTGGCCAACTGGTCGGATGAGGCCAAGCGCTTCGCACCCGATCTGCGGGTGGCCTCCATCTCCGACACCCAGGGTCGGGCTGCCCGCCCGCTGGCTGCCATCGCTGCGGAGAACGACGTCGTGGTCACCTCCTATACGCTCTTCCGCCTCGACGCCGAGGCCTACCAGGCCCAGACGTGGGCCGGGCTGATCCTGGACGAGGCCCAGTTCGTGAAGAACAAGGCCACCAAGGCCCACCATGCGGCCCGCGACCTCGACGCCGCCTTCAAACTGGCCATCACCGGTACCCCGATGGAAAACAACCTGATGGAACTGTGGTCGATCTTCGCGATCGTCTCCCCCGGTCTGTTCCCTTCGGCGCTGCGCTACGCGGAGAACTACCAGCGTCCCATCGAGAAGCAGGGCCTGGATGAGCCGTTGGCCCGGTTGCGCCGTCGGATCCGCCCGTTCATGCTCCGGCGCACCAAGAACGCCGTAGCAACCGACCTGCCACCGAAGCAGGAGCAGGTCCTCAATGTCGAGCTGGCACCGAAGCACCGGAAGATCTACGACACCCACCTGCAGCGCGAACGGCAGAAGATCCTGCGTCTGGTCGACGACATGGATAAGAACCGGTTCACCATCTTCCAGTCCCTGACGTTGCTGCGCATGCTTTCGCTGGACGCCTCCCTGGTGGATCCCGAGTACGAAGGCGTTCCCTCGGCCAAGCTCGATGTGCTCTTCGAGCAACTGGCCGACGTACTCGCCGAGGGCCACCGCGCCCTGGTCTTCAGCCAGTTCACGTCGTTCCTGAAGAAGGCCGCGTCCCGACTCGACGACGAGGGCGTCGAGTACGCCTATCTCGACGGGTCCACGCGCCGGCGTTCCGAAGTCATCGACGCGTTCAAGTCAGGTCGGGCCCCGGTGTTCCTGATCTCCTTGAAGGCCGGCGGGTTCGGGCTGAACCTCACCGAAGCCGACTACTGCTTCCTGCTGGACCCCTGGTGGAACCCTGCCGCCGAATCCCAGGCCGTCGACCGCGTGCACCGCATCGGGCAGACCCGCAATGTCATGGTCTACCGGATGGTCGCCAAGGACACGATCGAGGAGAAGGTCGTGGCCTTGCAGGACGCCAAACGGCAGCTGATCTCCTCGGTCATGGATGCCGGAGAGGGTTTCGGATCGGCGATGACGGCCCAGGACATCAGGGACCTGCTGATCGAGTAGGCTCCAACCCCGGGAGACCCCACCGGGGAGGCAGGCGGGGACTGGAAGTACCTCGAAGGCGTAGCCTGCTCCGGTGCCGGCGACGACGGACCACGGCAATTGCTGTTGCTCCTGTTCTCCGGCCCCCAACAAGGACGGCCCGGCAGCGAATGCTCCTCGGATCCGACGATGCTCCGTGACCTCGACTGATGCCTCGCTCATGTTGCTTCGTGTTGCCGCGGATGAACGACGACGGCGCGGGCCTGCAAAGTGTCGGGTCCCCTGGCTAGGCTGATACCAGCTTCACGAGATATGGCCCCGTCTGCCGCTCCCCGAGGGAACGGCCGGCGGACAGCTCCGACTGGCCATGCACCAACCCCACTGCGACCGGCAGCCATGCCGCGAACGGATTGTTCGGCGGGTGGTTCGGATGACGAAGCGGCCCCCGGTAGCCGCCAGGGGCAAGGACGATCCGAAAGGCATCCCATGCCGGCCTTATTGCACCACCATTCCCACGACCCCGCCCCGACCCGGGGTGCCCCGCGCTTCACCGGGGACTGGGTCGACGCCGTCGTCGTTCTCGGAAACGGGACGGTCCGCATCGATACCCGCGATCGCGGATACATCCTCATCAGCGACGACTTCTCCAGCCTCAGGGATGCCCTCTGGCCGCCACGGGAGGCGACCCCCGCTGGTGGAGGCGGTAGGCGGCGCACCGGCGTCCAGTTCAACGAACAGCTCAAGGTGCTGCTGGTCCCGGGCGGCCATGAACGGGTGGGCCGGTCCTTCTTCCCCCTGCATCCGGCACCGCCGGCCACCCAGCCCTGAGCCCGGAACCGGGCGTCAGACGATCAGGGCACGGAAGGAGGTCGCGTTACGGGGTGAGCATGACCTTGATCGACCGGCGTTCGTCCATGGCCCGGTAGGCTTCAGCCGCTTCCTCCAACGGCATCACCGCGTCAAAGACCAGCCCGGGATTGATGGCGCCGGAGATGACATCCGCGAGGAGTTCGGG
>JBBSRM010000044.1:0-14413 GCA_038243055.1 Actinomycetales bacterium | reverse complement strand
TCAGCCGGCCTGCACCTCGCGGCTGTCCCCGACCTGCAGGTACTCGAACTCGGTGCCGTACCAGCCACCGAAACGGGTCACGTGCCCGGTCATCATGCCCAGCCCGGTCTCGTTGAGCAACCCGTCGTGGATGGGATACGCATGTGCTGCCCGCACCGACACCACGAAGTCCACGACCTCGGCCAGCTTCGACCACGGGGCGTGCAGGGGCACCAGCAGGGTCTCCACCTTCACACCGTTCGGCACGATGAACGAGTCTCCCGGGTGGTAGACGCTGCCGTCGATCAGGTAGCCCAGGTTGGCGACCACGGGGATCTGCGGGTGGATCAGCGCATGTTGGCCGCCGAAGACGCGCACGTCGAAACCGGCGATATGTTCCTCGTCATCGGGGGCGAGCACATGGATCCTGTCCCCCGCTCCCCCGAGCGCTTCATGTGCCAGCAGTTGATCGACCACCGCCTGCGGGGCGTAGACATGCACCCCTGCGGTGCGGTCCACGATCGGCAGAACGGCCGCGGCGTCGATGTGGTCGGCGTGCTCGTGGGTCACCAGGACGGCTTCGGCGCCGGCCATGGCCGTGGGCACGTCGGTGAAGGTCCCTGGGTCGATGACCATGACGCGTGAACCCTTTTCCAGGCGGATGCAGGCATGTCCGTGTTTGATGAGCTTCATACCACCACCATAGTTCGCCGCTGCCGCGCTGATAAGCTGTTTCTTCCAGTCGTCCGCGGCCCGTCCGGCCGACCCAGGTCCCCTCACGTCGGGCCCGAAGCAAGACTCCAGGAGCACAGCAACGCATGTCGGAGAAGATCGTACCCAAGCGCGGGCGGGAACAGCGCGTCACCAAGCAGCGTCTCGCCGTCGATGCCGCCATGGGCCGGTTGGAGGACTTCGTGTCCGCCCAGGAGCTACACCGCCTGCTGCAGGACCAAGGCGATAAGGTCTCGCTGGCCACCGTCTACCGGATCCTGCAGTCCATGGCCGAGGACGGCCTGCTCGACGTCGTCCGCTCCGGCGAAGGCGAAGCGGCCTACCGCCGTTGCGAAGCCGAGACGCACCACCACCACCTGGTCTGCCGGACCTGTGGCAAAGGGGTCGAGGTCCAGGCTCCCGCAGTGGAGACCTGGGCGGCCCGGGTCGCTGCCGAGCACGGCTTCACCGAGGCCTCCCATACCGTGGAGATCTACGGGTACTGCCCCGAATGCACGCTCAACCGCCAGGAAGCCGAACGCGCCTAGGCAGCGAGCTGCGGTGCCGCTTCCTGGATCCGCCGCACCCGTGAGCGGCGCCAGTCGATCACGCGGCAGACCACGTAGATCGCAAACGAAATCGTGGTCACGTAGGGGCTGATCGGCAACCGACCGGCCAGGGCGAGCATGATGCCGCCAACGACGCTGGTCATCGCGAACACGATGCTGAGCACCACCGTCAGTCCGGGGCGTGCGGTCACGCGGATCGCTGCGGCGGCAGGGGTGATCAACAGGCTGAGCACCAACAAGGCCCCGACGACCTGGATGGACAGGGCCACCGCCAGTCCCAGCAGCAGCATGAACACCACCGAGAGCTGCCCCGCGGGGATCCCCCGGGCTGCGGCCACCGACGGATCAACGCTGACGAACATCAGCGGTCGCCAGATGAGAAGCAGGCCCACGATCACCACGACCGAGCACACGGCCAGAACACCCAGCTGCACGGAGTCCACGGCCACGATCTGACCGGTGAGCAGACCGAATTTATTGGCACTCCGACCCTCATACAGGGACAGGAACAAGATACCCAGGCCCAGCCCGAAGGGCATGAGGATGCCGATGATGGAGTTGCGGTCGCGCGCGTTGGCGCCCATGAGCCCCAGCACCAGGGAGGCGGCGATGCTGCCCACCAGGGAGCCGGCCACCACGTTGGCGCCGATGAGCAGCGCAAAGGCGGCACCAGCGAAGGAGAGTTCGGCGATCCCGTGGACGGCGAAGGCCATGTCCCGGGTCATCACGAAGATGCCCACGAGTCCGCCGACCAGACCCAGGATGGCCCCGGCGATGATCGAATTGGAGACCAGGGGCAGTAGTTCCGCGTAGTTCTCGAAGCTGAAGATCGTCTGCCAAATGTCGTTCGGGTTCATGCCTGGCCCCCTTCCACGCTGGTCCAGGATGCCGACTCGGCCTCGGAGGGATGATGATGGCCCAGGGTTTCGGGCATGCCCACCACGACGATGCGCCCGTTGCTGCGGAAGACCTCGATCGGGCTGGAGTACAGCTCCGAGAGGACCTCGGAGCGCATGACTTCCTCGGGGGTTCCGACGTGGAAACGCCCACCTGCCAGGTAGAGCACCCGGTCGACGTACTGCAGGATCGGATTGATCTCGTGGGTGACGAAGACGACGGCGCTGCCCTGATCGCAGGCCTGCCGGTGGATCAGGGCGGAAACCGCCTGCTGATGGTTCAGGTCCAGTGAAAGCAGCGGTTCATCGCATAAGAGCAATTCGGGGTCCCCGGCCAGGGCCTGGGCGGCGCGCAGCCGCTGCTGTTCGCCACCGGAGAGCAGGCCGACGGGGCGGTCGGCATAGGCTGTGGCCCCGACCCGTTCGAGGAGTTCATCGACCCGGGCGTTGATCTCCCGGCGATGGAAGATGCGGGGGCCCCACCGGTGCCCATCCACCCCCAGGGCCACCAGGTCCCGGGCGCGCAGGGCCGTATCGGGCGGGAAGCCGCGCTGCTGGGGGATGCTGCCGATGCGTTGGGATCCGCGGGTGACCGGGCGTCCGCCGATCTCCACGCTGCCGGTGCTCAGCTCCTGCAGCCCCAGCAGTACCTTGAGCAGGGTGGATTTACCGGCACCATTGGGACCCAGAACCGCCAGGAACTCCCCGGGGAGTACCTCCAGGTCCAGACCGCTGAAGAGCCGGCGCGGGCCGAAGTCCAGGCCGGCGCCTGCCAGCCTCACCGCCGGTATCGTTTCGGGTTGGCTGGTGGGTGGCACGGGCGGCCTTTCTCAATGGTGTGGGTGGCTGGCGGAAGGCATCCGCGCCGCACGCCGGGCTGCGTCGCGGCGCGCTGTCCACACTAACCCAAATGAGACTCATTTTCATTATCGACGTGTTGGTTATAGCGGCGGATGCCCCGGCGTTCGTTCGAATCGCTGATCTCACCGACCAGTTGTTCCAGGACGTCCTCAAGGAAGAGGATGCCCAGGGTGGTGCCTGCGGCATCGTTGACCCGGGCCAGATGCGAGCCGGTGCGCTGCATGACCCCCAGCGCGTCTTCAACCTCGACTTCGGCGCCCAGGTTTGCCAGGTTCCGCAACCGGGACACCGGAATCGGCTGGTCGTAGCGGGACTGCGGGATGGACATGACGTCCTTCAGATGCAGATAACCGGCCATGTTCTCCTCGGCATCGGTGATCACGAACCGGGAGAATCCGGTGCGTCCGACGGCCTTCTCGAACTGGGCCGGCGTCGTCTCCTGGGCCAGCGTGACGACCTCCCGCAGCGGAACCATCGACGTTTCAGCGGTGTAGTCGGAGAACTCCAGCGCGCCGTGGATGATGCCGCTGCCGTCCTCGACCAGTCCCGACCGAGTGGATTCCTGCACGATGGAGTGGACCTCTTCGAGCGTGAAGGAACTGGTGACTTCGTCCTGTGGTTCAACCCGCATCAACTTCAGCGCGTGGTTGGCCAACCAGTTCAGCGAGTAGACGACCGGGTGCAGGATCCTGGACAGGAAGATCAGTGGCGGCGCCAGGAGCAGGACGGCCCGATCGGCCACGGACACCGAGATGTTCTTGGGCACCATCTCCCCGAACGTGACGTGCAGGAAGGTCACGATCAGCAAGGCGATCACGAACGCGGTGGTATCGGCCACCGGCACGGGGACGCCCAGCGCCTCCAGCGGTCCGGCAAATAGATGATGAATGGCCGGTTCTGCCACGTTGAGGATCAACAGCGAGCAGATCGTGATGCCTAATTGGCAGACAGCCAGCATCAAGGAGACGTGCTCCATCGCAAACAACGCCGCACGGGCCCGCTTCACCCCGTTGTCGAGCAACGGTTCGATCTGGCTGCGTCGGGCGGTCATGACCGCGAATTCGGAGGCCACGAAGAAGGCGTTGCCCATCAGCAGGATGATGAGCCACATGATTCCAAGCCAGGGGTTCATCACTCCTGCCCTCCTTCCGGGTCCTCGGGTTCGAAGACTTCAAAGCTCAGCCGGTCCACCCGGCGGCCGTCCATGGCTTCCACGAACAGCTCGCCGTTTCCGGTGTCGACGAAATCCCCGACGGCGGGGATTCTTCCGAGCATGGACATGACGTAGCCTCCGACGGTTTCGTAGGAGGCGTCGTCGGGGATCTTCAGCCCGGGAACCTGGTCCCCGAGCTCGTCCGGACGCAGCAGCGCGGGGAAGTGCCAGCGGCCCGTGGCCGAAACCAATACCCCGGGTTGGGTCCTGTCGTGTTCATCTGTGACTTCGCCGACGATTTCCTCGACCAGGTCCTCGAGCGTGACCATGCCGGCGGTTCCGCCGTATTCGTCCAGCACCATCGCCACCTGTTGGTTGGCCTCGCGCAGATCGGCGATCAGCGAATCCAAGTGCACGGTCTCGGGGACGGAGATGATCTCCTCCATGATGGTCGCCGCGACCAGGCCGGCCCGTTTATGCCGCGGGACCGCGACGGCCTTCTTCACGTGGCAGACCCCTTCGACGTCGTCGGCCGAATCCCCGATCACCGGGAAGCGCGAGTAGCCGGTACGCCGTGCCGTTTCGATGACGTCCTCCAGCGGTTCGTCCAGCTCAACGGTCTCCATGCGGATCCGCGGAGTCATCACGTCGGCGGCCGAGCGTTCCGAGAAGCGCAGGGTGCGCGAGAGGAACCTGGCGGTGTCCCCGTCCAGCGTGCCCATTTTGGCCGAGCGGCGCACCAACGAATTCAGTTCCGCCGGACTGCGGGCTCCGGAGATCTCCTCCTTGGCCTCCAGACCCACGGTGTGCAGCACCTTATTGGAGAACCCGTTGAGCACTACGATGGCTGGTTTGAAGATGGTGGTGAACACCAATTGTGGCCGGGCGATGGCCCTGCCGATGTCCAAGGCCCGGGCAATGGCCAGGTTCTTGGGGATCAACTCGCCGATGAGCATCGAGAGCACGGTCGCGAAGACCATCGCGACCACCAGGGACACCGGTGCAGCGGCCGCGCCGAGGCCTGCGGCTTCCAAGAGCGGGCTGAGCAGCCTCCCCACCGAGGGTTCCATCACGAAGCCTGTCAGCAGCGTGGTCAGCGTGATCCCCAGCTGGCAGGACGAAAGCTGCGTGGACAGGGACTTCAGGCAACGCATGAGCGGTTCCGCGCCGCGTTCCCCATCGGCCACGGAACGTTGCACCGTGCTTTGGTCCAAGGCGACGAGCGAGAACTCAACGGCGACGAAGAACCCGGTCCCGGCGATCAGGAGCAGGCCGAGCGCCAGGAAGATCCATTCCACCTACGTGCTCACCGCCGTCGTTCCCCGCGCGGGCATCACGGCACGACGGCGGGATGCGCGGTAGGTCGGTTTCATCGGTTCGGGGAAACCCGGTCTGGAAGGCTCCGATGAGCCGGCCGATGAGCTGGGCATGCTGAGACGGTTTGAGCCGGCGCTGCGCGTGGACGCGACAGGCCGGCACACTGAGTGGCTGTCCATAAGGGTTCCAGTCTACAGAACCAGAACCGCGCCCACGCCCGCGAGGAGTCCTCCGTTGGCGCGGGTGTCTTTGGACACAGCACCCCATGGGGCACTCGCACCCACCATGGTGGGCAGCACATCCATGCCCAACAGGCCGCGTCTGATTGGCAACGCCGCGCGGAAAGTCATTAGACTGGCCAGAGGTCCAAGGCAATGCCGGAAGACCGGCCCGGACACGATCGGGACCAGCGACGAGGCAATCAGGGAGAAGAGGCGTAATCGTGCCAGATCAACCACACCACCGACTGACCGAGGAGTTCGGCGGGAACGAGTGGCTCGTCGAGGAGCTCTACCAGCAGTATCTGCGGGACAGGAACTCCGTGGACAAAAAGTGGTGGAGCATTTTCGATTCGTTTGATTCCTCGGGACGGCCCGCCTCCCAGGACTCTGCCCCCGCCCAGAAGGCCCCCGCCAAGGCCGACTCCTCCCCCAGCCCACGGGCTGCCTCCTCGGCCCGGGTCACCGAGGCCCCTGCGGAGAAGAAGTCCGAGGAGAATGCCCCCTCCACGGCTGCCACCCCGGGCGACACGCCCAAGGACACCCCCGAGACGCCGAAGGCCAAACCAGCGGATCCGTCACCGAAGACCTCCCCGATCCCCGCCGAACTGCCCAAGTCCAGTGGCGGCGCGCAGAAGCCCGAAGAAGACGTCGTGAAGCCGCTGCGCGGACCGGCGAAGGCCATCGCCAAGAACATGGAGGCTTCCCTCGAGGTTCCGACGGCCACCACGGTGCGCGCCGTGCCGGCCAAGGCCCTCATCGACAACCGCATCGTCATCAACAGCCATTTGGCGCGCTCCCGTGGCGGCAAGGTCTCCTTCACCCACATCATCGGCTTCGCCGTCATCCGTGCTCTGAAGCTCTTCCCCTCGCAGAACGTGAGCTACCGCGAGGTCGACGGCAAACCCTCCTCGGTGCAGCCGGCCCACGTGGGCTTCGGCATCGCCATCGACATCCCGAAGCCCGACGGCACCCGGATGCTCGCCGTGCCGAACATCAAGAAGGCCGAAACCCTGAACTTCTCGGAGTTCTGGTCCACCTACGAGGACCTCATCCAGCGGGCGCGCGGCAATAAGCTCACCGCCGACGACTATGCCGGGACCACGGTGTCCCTGACCAACCCCGGCGGCATCGGCACCGTCCACTCGGTGCCCCGCCTCTCCAAGGGCATGGCCACGATAGTCGGTGTCGGTGCATTGGAATACCCCGCCGAGTTCCGCGGCGCCAGCGAGAAGACCGTGGCGATGCAGGGCATCGGCAAGGTCATCACCCTGACCTCGACCTATGACCACCGCGTCATCCAGGGCGCCGGTTCCGGCGAATTCCTGCGACTGGTCGAATCACTGCTGCTCGGCGAGCACGGCTTCTACGACGAGATCTTCGAAGCCCTGCGCATCCCCTACGAACCGGTGCGCTGGGTCGTGGACAACCAGGTCGACGTCGACCTCCAAGTCAATAAGATCGCCCGCATCCAGCAGCTCATCCACGCCTACCGCGTCCGTGGGCACCTCATGGCGGACATCAACCCGCTGGAGTACGTCCAGCGCCGCCACCCCGACCTGGATATCCGCACCTACGGCCTGACCTTGTGGGATCTGGAACGCGAATGGGTCACCGGCGGTTTCGGCGGTGCCGACCGTCTGACGCTGCGCAAGATCCTCGGAGTGTTGCGCGATTCCTACTGCCGCACCACGGGCATCGAATACATGCACATCCAGAATCCCGAGGAACGCCTGTGGTTCCAGGACGAGATGGAGCATGAATACACCAAGCCCAGCCGTGACGAACAGTTCCGCATCATGGGCCGGCTCAATGCCGCCGAGGCCTTCGAGACGTTCCTGCAGACCAAGTTCGTCGGCCAGAAGCGCTTCTCCCTGGAAGGTGGCGAATCCCTGATTCCGCTGCTGGACGGCATCATGTCCGACGCGGCGGACCAGGGCATGGATGAAGTGGGCATCGGCATGGCCCACCGCGGACGCCTCAACGTGCTGACCAACATCGCCGGCAAAACCTATGGACAAGTCTTCCGCGAATTCGAGGGAACCCAGGACCCTCGTTCCGTCCAGGGCTCCGGAGACGTGAAGTACCACCTGGGCACCGAGGGCAAGTTCGTCTCCGACAGCGGCAACGAGACCCGCGTCTACCTGGCGGCGAACCCCTCCCACCTCGAAGCGGTCGACCCGGTGCTGGAGGGCATCGTTCGTGCCAAGCAGGATCGTCTGGATCACGGCACCGAATCCACCGGCTTCAGCGTCCTGCCGATCCTCATCCATGGTGACGCCGCCTTCGCCGGACAGGGAGTGGTCACCGAGACCCTGAACCTGTCCCAGCTGCGCGGTTACCGCACCGGTGGGACCATCCACGTGGTGGTCAACAACCAGGTCGGTTTCACCACCTCCCCGACGGCTTCGCGCTCCTCGGTCTACTCGACCGATGCGGCCAAGATCATCCAGGCGCCGGTCTTCCACGTCAACGGCGACGATCCCGAGGCAGTCGTCCGGGTCGCCCAGCTGGCGTTCAAGTACCGGCAGAAGTTCAACAAGGACGTGGTCATCGACCTCGTCTGCTACCGCCGCCGCGGTCACAACGAGGGCGACGACCCATCGATGACGCAGCCGATGATGTACAACCTCATCGAAAACAAGCGTTCGACCCGCAAGCTCTACACGGAGGCGCTGGTCGGACGTAACGACATCACCCAGGACGAGGCCGATCAGGCGCTGCGTGACTACCAGGGCCGGCTGGAACGGGTCTTCACCGAGACGCACGAAGCCCAGACGTCCCCGATCCCCGTGGTGAACTCCAGCGACTATTCGGTCAACGACCTGGAGTTGCCGACCTCGCAGCTCGAGGACGCACCGTCGTCGAGCCCGGTGAAGACCGCCATCAGCCCGGAAACCCTGGCGGCAGTGGGTGCGGCGCATCTGGACATCCCGGAGGGCTTCACCATCCACCCCAAGCTCAAGGCATTGCTGGAGCGCCGGGACGCGATGTCCCGCGACGGCGGAATCGACTGGGGCTTTGCCGAGATCGCCGCCTTCGGCGCGCTGTCCATGGAAGGCATCCCGGTACGTCTTTCCGGCCAGGACACGCGCCGTGGCACGTTCGTCCAACGCCACTCCGTCTTCCACGACCGCAAGACCGGCGATGAGTGGATGCCGCTGCGCAACCTCTCCGAGGACCAGTCCAAGATCTGGTTCTACGATTCGTCGCTCAGCGAATTCGCCGCCATGGGCTTCGAATACGGCTACTCGGTCGAGCGCCCGGATGCCCTCGTGCTGTGGGAAGCGCAGTTCGGTGACTTCGTCAACGGCGCCCAGACGATCATCGACGAGTTCATCTCCTCCGCCGAGCAGAAGTGGGGACAGCGTTCCTCGCTGGTCCTCATGCTGCCGCACGGCTACGAGGGGCAGGGCCCGGACCACTCCTCGGCACGCATCGAGCGCTTCCTGCTGATGTGTGCCGAGGAAAACATGATCGTGGCCAACCCGTCCACCGGCGCCAACCACTTCCACCTGCTGCGCCGTCAGGCCTACACCCGTCCGCGCAAGCCGTTGATCATCTTCACCCCGAAGCAGCTGCTGCGCCTGAAGGCCGCGGCCTGCGCGGTCGAGGACTTCACCCAAGGCGGGTTCCAGGAACTCATCCCCGATACCCAGCAGCTCGAGGGCTCGGAGGTCGAGCGGGTGCTGATGGTCTCCGGTCGTCTGTTCTACGATCTCGAATCGGCCCGCAAGAAGGCCGGCGACGAGAAGACCGCGATCATCCGCATCGAGCAGCTCTACCCGCTGCCGCTCGAGCAGATCAAGACCGAACTGGCCAAGTATCCCAATGCCAAGCTCTACTGGACCCAGGACGAGCCGGCGAACCAAGGTCCTTGGCCGTTCATCGGTCTGAACCTGGCACCGGAACTCGACCGCCCTGTGGAGCTGGTCTCGCGGACCGCTTCGGCGGCCACGTCGACCGGTTCGCATAAGCGCCACGAGGTCGAGCTGACCGAGCTCCTGCAGCACGCCTTCGGGAAGTAGCCGGCGGCAGAACGAACGCATCAGCCGAAGGGCGGGACCGTATGTCCCGCCCTTCGGTGTAGCAGGCCCGCTGTTACAGTGGGCGTACCGCGCAGAAAGGTCTTTCGTGGAACAACGAACCATTCGCATCGCCGCCATCGGCAACGAGATACTCGCCGGGCACGGTGACCCGCGTTCACTGGGTTGGTACGGTCGCGTCCTGGCCCGCACCACAGGTGATGATTTCCGGCTCCAGAGTTACACGCTGGCCTCCCCCGACGAGGGAACCGAGGCGCTGGCCGAACGCTGGTTGCAGGAGGCCGGGCGGCGTTTCGGGGAGGGCTGCGACAACCGTCTGGTGGTTGCCTTGTCCGACTACGACCTCGATCTCGGGCTTTCCACCGCCCGCAGCAGGTTGAACCTGGCCAACATCCTCGATGCTGCTTCGCAGATGAGCATCAAGGCCATGGTCGTGGGACCCATCCCATCCCTCGATCAGGAGCGCAACGCCCGGTTGGCCGATCTGTCGGCTGCCTACGCGGACGTCGCCTCACGCCGGCACCACGCCTACGTGGATACCTACACCCCGTTGCAGAACCACGAGCAGTGGCGCAACGACCTGGCAGCCAACGGCGGCCTGCCGGGTCAGGCCGGCCACGGTCTCATCGCCTGGCTGGTCCTGCATCGTGGCTGGTACAGCTGGCTGGACCTGGCGGAACCAACAGGGGCATAGCCCCCCGGCATCCGGTGAATAGGACCGGGGTCCGCGGGTGTGACAAGATGGAGAGCAGCTACAATCCCCGAGAAGAGCAGGAGGCAGCCATGAGCAAGCGTGCACGTAAGCGCCGCAGCCGCGCCAAGAAGAGCGCGAACCACGGTAAGCGTCCGAACACCTAAATCAGGTGAACAGCGAAGAGCCCACATCCTGTTGGATGTGGGCTCCTTTGTGTCCTGTAATCAGTCGTGCCCGATCTCCACGCGGATCTCGCTGATCCGGCTCATGATCCGGGTCTTGAGCGTATTCGGTGCCACTTCCTGGCAACTCCGCTTCACGACCGAACGGATGATGCACTCGAGGTCGTATTCGTGAGCGCATTCCTCACAGTCCTCGAGGTGCTCGCGGACATCCTTGAGATCGTCCACCGACAGTGCTCCGTCGAGG
This sequence comes from Actinomycetales bacterium, assembly GCA_038243055.1. Classification (GTDB taxonomy): domain Bacteria; phylum Actinomycetota; class Actinomycetes; order Actinomycetales; family Micrococcaceae; genus Arthrobacter_H. Next base: position 3,540 of record JBBSRM010000044.1, on the reverse strand, counting down.
TATTCGTACAGACGGGCAATCCGTTCATCTCCGCAGTCGCCCATCGATTGGCAGTCGCCCATCATTTCCTCCCTTGTCCGGCCGCCGCCGAGCGGCCCGTCGCCTTCTGCGCCTTCCCCAGTCCCCGGGAAGCGGCATAGTCAGCGAGCAATTCCCTGAGTTGCTTGCGCCCCCGGTGCAACCGCGACATGACGGTTCCGATCGGAATGCCGAGAATTTCGGCGACTTCCTTATAGGCGTAGCCCTCCACATCCGTGAAATACACGGCCAGTCGGAACTCCTCGGGGATCGCTTGCAGTGCCTGCTTCACGTCGGAATCCGGAAGATGATCCAACGCTTCCGTTTCGGCTGAGCGCAGTCCAGTGGACGTGTGCTCGGCTGACTTCGCCATTTGCCAGTCCTCAACCGTATCGGTGCTTGAACGCAACGGTTCGCGCTGACGCTTGCGATAAAGGTTGATGTAGGTGTTCGTCAGGATCCGGTAGAGCCAGGCCTTCAGGTTGGTACCTGGCTTGTACTGGTGGAACGCCGAATAGGCCTTGGTATAGGCCTCCTGGACCAGATCCTCGGCATCGGCGGGGTTGCGCGCCATGCGCATCGCCGCTGAATAGAGTTGGTCGACATATTGCAGGGCATCTCGCTCGAACCGTGCGCGCTGCTGCGCTTCGGTCTCGCGGCCCTCGGGGACGGCCTCGGTCCCTTGCTGTGAAGTGCTCATCACGGCCCAGTCTAGACCGGACGCCGTGCCACTGCCCGTGGGCTGGGACACGCGTTCGGCACAGGTCAATGTCGGCATGGTCGGCAGTACCCCCTTTCGAAGTCTCGATGAACCGGTGTTGCGGATGGGGTGGGCATCTGCCACCGGCCTGTTCTAGTTCACAACAGCACAATTTGGCCGGGTATTCCCTTCCACCGGTGAACGAGGCACCGTGGGAACCGAAAAAGTGCGAGACTAGGACAAGCATGTGAACGCACTCCCGACTTCTTGGAGGAACCGATGTCCCTGGCTCGCCTGATTGCCCGTCCCCTGCTGGCTTCCAGCTTCGTGTTGACCGGTTTGGACCGCGTCCGCAAGCCCGAGGAGAGTGGTGAGCGACTGCGTCCGAATCTGCGTCGTGCCGCCTCGGTGTTCCCGCAGCTTGAAGCAGTTGCCGCGAAGCCGGCCATGGCCGCCCGCTGCATCGGCGCAGCCCAGGTCCTCTCCGGTCTGATGCTGGCGTTGGGCAAGTTCCCGCGCTTCTCGGCATTCGTTCTGGTCGGCTCCTCGGCCGTCACCGGCTTCAACGACAACGCCGCCGAGTCCCCGCTGCTGTCATCCAACCGGTTCAAGAACCTTTCCCTCGCCGGCGGCGTCCTCCTGGCCTCCGTGGACACCGACGGTGCCCCCTCGCTGGCATGGCGTGCCCGCCACCTCGGCAAGGACGCTCGCAAGCAGCTGGCCAAGGCCAATAAGGAGTTGTCCAAGACGGTGCGTGACGGAGCCCAGGATGCCCGCAAGACCGCGGAAGACGTGGTCGGGCGCTAGAGCACACACCATGAGCAGCAACACCATCCTCCCCGAGTCCACCTCCGACTGGCCGGCCCCGCGGGCGAATGGCAGGATCGATGCCACCGTGCAGGTCCCGGCGTCGAAGTCGTTGACGAACCGCTACTTGCTGTTGGCCGCACTGGCAGATGGTCCATCCCGACTGCGCAAACCACTGCGTTCACGTGATTCCGACCTGATGATCGAAGCCCTTCGCGCACTGGGCGCTGGTATCGAGGAACGCCACAGCGAGGACGGAACCGGGCAGGACCTGCTCATCACCCCGATCGATCGCCCGGCAGTACGCGGTGCGGTCACCGTGGACTGCGGTCTGGCCGGGACGGTCATGAGATTCGTCCCGCCACTGGCCGCCCTGCTGAATGCCACCGTATTCTTCGACGGCGACCCGGCCGCCCGGGTGCGTCCCATGGCCCCCGTCGTCACTGCGTTGAAGGATCTGGGCCTGCAGGTCCAGGACGAGGACCCCGGCATGCTGCCGTTCACGCTCGAGGCCACCGGTTCGGTGACCGGAGGGCATCTACGGGTTGATTCCAGTGGTTCGTCGCAATTCATTTCCGCTTGGCTACTCGTCGGGGCCTTCTTCGAACAGGGATTGCGGATCGAGCACGTCGGCGATTCCGTGCCGAGCCTGGACCATATCCACATGACGATCGCCACGCTGCGCGAGGTCGGGGTCCAGATCGATGAGCCGACCCCCAACCAGTGGCTGGTCCATCCCGGAACCGTCAGGGCCTTCGACGTCGCCATCGAACGCGACCTGTCCAACGCCGGCCCTTTCCTGGCTGCCGCGCTGGCAGCAGGTGGGACGGTCCGGGTCCCCGATTGGCCTGCGGAAACCACGCAAGTAGGCGCGCGCTGGCCGGAGATCCTCACCCGGATGGGCGCCACGACTTCGTATGACGACGGCGTGTTGACGGTCAATGGCCACGGAACCATCGACGGCATCGATCTCGCCGACGCCTCCGAGCTGGCCCCCACGGTGGCGGCGCTGGGCGCCTTGGCGGGCTCTGAAACCCGTCTGACGGGTATCGGACACCTCCGTGGACACGAGACCGACCGTTTGGCGGCCCTGGTCGCCGAAATCAAGGCCCTGGGTGGCGACGCCGAGGAGCTCTCCGACGGAATACTGATCCGCAAACCCGTCAACCGGGGAGGCGTCTTCCACAGCTACGAGGACCACCGCATGGCCACTGCCGGTGCGGTCATCGGCCTTGCCGTCGACGGGGTCCGGATCGAGGACATCGGGACCACGGCGAAAACAATGCCCGACTTCCCCGGGATGTGGCAGGAATTGGCCGCGACCGGCGGAGCCTGACGATGGCGCGTGATGCCCGCAGTTGGGACGAATCGGACGTCAGGATCCGCCCCAATAAGAAGGGTTCCCGCCCACGGACGAAGGACAGGCCCTCCTACAACGAGGCGCTCATCGGACGCATCATCACCGTGGATCGTGGACGCTACACGGCGATCCTCGACGAGGACACCGCCACCGAGCGGATCGTCATCGCGGCCCGTGCCCGTGAACTGCGCCGCTCCCCGGTCGTCCCCGGGGACTTCGTCGCCCTGGTGGGCGACACCACCGGCCAGCCCGATACCCTGGCCCGCCTGGTCAGGATCCAGGATCGCCGCACGGTGCTGCGCCGCAGCGCCGATGACACCGATCCCGTGGAGCGCGTCGTCGTGGCCAATGCGGACCAGTTGGTCATCGTGGTCGCAGCTGCCAATCCGGAGCCACGGACCGGGTTCATCGACCGTGCACTGGTCGCCGCCTTCGATGCAGGCATCGACGCCATCCTGTGCGTGACCAAGGCAGACATCAGGGACCCGGAAGAGCTGTTGGATAACTACCGGCATTTGGACATGAACATCGTCACCAGCAAAAGCATCGGAGCTGACGTCTCGGGAGTCGACGCCCGTTCGGCCGACGGCGCATCGGCGCGTTTGGAAGAGGGCGCCATCGTCGAACTGCGACGTCTGATGGCCGGACGCGTCAC
>JBBSRM010000043.1:0-14428 GCA_038243055.1 Actinomycetales bacterium | reverse complement strand
GTTGAAGTCGTCCCCGGTGTAGAGACGGACCCCGGTCGGTAGGGAGGCACGCAGTGCGACCTCGTGTCCGGCGTCGAGCAGGGAGACCTTGACCCCGTCGATCTTCTCCGCATGGCCGCTGACCAGCGAGGAGAACGTGTCGGTCGCCGTGGCGATGTCCGCCGATCCCCAGTAGCCGGCCAACGCCGGATCGAACATGGTTCCCAGCCAGTGCAGGATGACCGGTTGCTTGGCTTCGCGCAGCAACGTCGAGTAGACGTGCAGGTAGTCCTCGGCATCGGTCGCCACCGCGGCCAGGGCGCGGGAGGCCATCAGGATGGTCTTCGCCCCGGCCTCCTCCACCAGGGCCATTTGTTCGCGGTAGGCATCGAGCACGACGTCCAGTCCGGCAGGTCCCGAGGGGACGGCGGCCAGGTCCAGCTGGTCGGTTCCCGCGCCACAGGCGAGCAGGTCGCGCACCGATTTGCCGGCCGTGGCGGGGGCCTTGGAGGAGACCACTTCCGCGGCTTCGGCGGCGCTGCGGCGGATCAGTTCGCCGGTGGCTGCCCAGTCCAGGCCCATGCCGCGCTGGGCGGTATCCATGGCGTCGGCGACACCGAGGCCGTAGGACCACAGTTCGTGGCGGTAGGCCAGCGTCGTGTCCCAGTCCAGCTTCGCCGGGGCTCCGGGGACGTTCTCGGCGTGGACGTCGGGGATGACGTGGGCCGCCGCGTAGGCGTGCCGGGAGGTGATCGGGGCGGTGGGCTTCGCCCAGGTCCGCACATCGGTCAGTTGGTGCCTGCGGGTTCCGCCGTCGTTTTCGGGCAGGATCAGCGAGGCCATCAGAGCGTGATTTCCGGGATGTCGATGGTGCGGCGCTCGTCGTTGGACTGCAGGCCCAGTTCGGCCAGCTGGACGCCGCGTGCTGCGGAAAGCAGACCGAAGCGGTGTTCGCGTCCGGCGACGACGTCGCGCAGGAACTCTTCCCACTGCAGCTTGAAGCCGTTGTCCAGATCGGCGTTGGCCGGGACTTCCTGCCACTGGTCGCGGAAGGATTCGGTGACCGGCAGGTCGGGATTCCAGACCGGCTTGGGGGTGTGGGCCCGCTGCTGGGCGACGCACTTATTCAGACCGGCCACCGCTGAGCCGAGGGTGCCGTCGATCTGGAATTCGACCAGTTCGTCGCGGTAGACGCGGACGGCCCAGGAGGAGTTGATCTGCCCGACGACCTCGTCACCGGCGGGGGTCTCGAGCTCGAAGATGCCGTAGGAGGCGTCATCGGCGGTGGCGACGTATTCCTGATCCTGCTCGTCCCAGCGGGCCGGGATGTGGGTCGCGGTCTTGGCGTTGACGCTCTTGACCTTGCCGATGATCCCTTCGAGCACGTAGTTCCAGTGGCAGAACATGTCGGTGGTCATGCCGCCGCCGTCTTCCTTGCGGTAGTTCCAGGACGGACGCTGGGCCGACTGCACGTCGCCTTCGAAGACCCAGTATCCGAATTCACCGCGGATGGACAGGATGCGGCCGAAGAACCCCTCGTCGACCAGGCGGCGTAGCTTCACCAGACCCGGCAGGTACAGCTTGTCGTGCACGACCCCGGCGGTCACCCCTGCCTCGGTGCCGATGCGGGCGAGTTCGACGGCTTCCTCCAGCGTTTCGGCGGTCGGCTTCTCGGTGAAGATGTGTTTTCCGGCGGACATGGCCTTCTTCAGCGTCGCCGCGCGCAGGCTGGTCATCGAGGCGTCGAAGACGACGTCGACGGTCGGGTCGTTGATGACCGCATCCAGGTCAGTGCTCCACTCGGCGACGTTATGCAGTTCGGCGAGTTCGCGCACCTTGGCTTCGTTGCGTCCGATGAGGATCGGCTCGACCTGGACCCGGGTGCCGTCGGCGAGGGTGAAGCCTCCGGCATCGCGGATCGGCAGGATGGAACGCAGCAGGTGCTGGCGGTAGCCCATCCGGCCGGTGATGCCGTTCATGGCGATGCGGATGGTGCGTGGTGTCGAGCCCATGGGACCTCTTTGCTAGGGGTGGATGGTGTGAAGCTTATCGGGAAAGCGCATTCCCATTGCATCCATCATGCCGATCCGAACGATGCTTGGCAAGCGCTTTCCCAATCATTTCTTCCGTGTGATACTGGAACTCTTATGCACGATGGACGCCTTGACGGCCGGCGAGGGGGTAGCGATGTCCGCAACGACACTGGCCGAGGTGGCTCGCAAGGCAGGGGTCTCCCCCGCCACCGCCTCCCGGGTCCTCAATGGTTCGGCCCGGATCCCGGGGCCGGAGATCGCCGCAAACGTCAGGCGCGTCGCCCTCGAATTGGGATACGTACCCAATGCGCAGGCCCAGGGACTGGCGAAATCCAGCTCGGGGGTCATCGGGCTGATCGTCCACGACATCGCCGACCCGTACTTCGCGGCCATTGCCCACGGCGTCCAGGATGCGGCCCGTGAACGCAATAAACTCGTCATGCTCGCCACCACCGGCGGAACCCCTGCCGAGGAGGCGACGGCGGTGGCGGCCTTCGCCGCACACCGTGCTGACGCGATCATCCTGGCCGGCTCGCGCACCACCGCGGCGTCGGACCGGGAAGCCAACGACATCCTGGCCAATGAGCTGGACCTCTACTGCCGCAATGATGGCCAGGTCGCCGTCATCGGCCGCCCCGTCGCAGGCGCCGGCTCCCCCGAACGCCACCACGTCATCGTCATTCCCAACGACGACCTGGCCATGCAGTTGGCGGGCGCTCTGGCCGAAGACCATCGCGGTCCCTTCCTGATCGTGGCGGGCCCCGAGGGGCTGGCGACCTCGGACGACAGGGTCCGCGGATTCCAGCGGGGTCTGCACGCCGCAGGTGCCCCGGCGGCCGAGATCCTGCATACCGGACTGGACCGGGCCGGCGGTCATGCCACCGGCGCCGAGCTGGCACCACGGATCGCCGCGGCCCACCGGGCAGGGACCCCCGCCTGCCTTTTCGCGGTCAGCGACGTCATGGCCATCGGACTGGTTGCCGGGCTGCGTGATGGGGGGGTCCAGGTTCCGCGGGACGCCTCCGTCGCCGGATTCGACGACATCGAGACGCTGCGCGATTTCCACCCCGGCCTGACCACCGTGCGCCTGCCGTTGCTGCACATCGGACGAATCGCCGTCGAAAGCACGGTGGCTCTGCCGGGCGGCACTGCAGGAGCAGAGCCCACCGTCACCGGCGAGCTCGTGCTCCGACGCAGCACCACCTCGGCAGCGCAGGCCTAACGCAGGGTCAGTGCCGTGCCAGCCGGAACTGCACCGGCAGCCCATCCTTCGTCCTGACCGAAACCTCGGTATGTCCATGGCGTCCGCGGTCGTGGCCCGAGCCGTGATGGCCGTGGTGTCCGCCGCCCCGCCGGGAGGTGACCTTGACCCCGTCGACCTTTCCATCCAGCTTCCATGAACCCTTGACCCTGACGGTCAGGGTATGGGCCTGGCTCTTATTGCCACTCCACGACACCACATAGGGAAGAACCCCGCCGACGAAGCGGCCCTTGGAGTCGTACTGGTCAGGATCCTTACCCGAATACAGGCGCAGATCCGGATCCGTCACCGACATGACCAGCCGGCCCTTTTCACGCCGGGTCATGATCAGCGAGGGGGTGTCGACCCCCTCGACATCGTCGCCGTCGAACCCGCGGCCTGCCTCGAAGACGGCGTAGCCGGTGATGCCGGTGGCCCGGTCGTGGACCGAGTGCCGGTCGCGGCGGGCCTCCAGCACCTCATAGGGGGCCCGCTTGCCCTCCATTTCCTTCGCGAAGGCGGCGGTCTGCTCGGGCGTGCGACCGATCAGCATCGCGTACTCATAGGATTCGTTGCGCGGCTTGGTTCCGTGGCTCAACCAGGCCGTGGCGAAGTCCCCGCTGGTGGGTTCCCCCGAGCTCTGGTCCTTCGATTTCTGGGTGGACCGCTCGATCCCGACGTGCTGCCTGGCCGGGATGTAGTACCCGTTGCCCTTGCCATCGGCCAGCCACTGGGCCTGCCGGGATTTCCTGCGCGGTTTGCGGTCCAGCGGGAAGTCGGCGACGGGTCGGGTGCTGTCGATGTAGGTCGGTTCCGAGGTCGCGGCCAGGTGGCTCTGGAACAGGGTCGTCCCGGTTTCGTTGCTCTGGTCGTTGTTCTTGATCCCCGTTCCCACGGCGATCACCCGGTCGTCGAAGAAGAAGACGGACTTCCGTGCCCGGTGGCTGGGGTCATAGGCCGGCACCTCATGCAGGTCCATCGCGAAGAGGCCGTGTTTTCCGTCGATGTTGCCGGCCCCGCCGAAACGAGAGTCCGACAGGGGCAAGGCTTCCACGCCGAGCCCGAGGTCGATGAGGAGGTCATCAACGGACTTGTGGATCGCCGTCGTACCCGGGAACCGTCCCCAGTCCCAGCCTTCCTGGGAGAACCCGCTGTCCGCGAGGTTGATCGGATCACCCTGGGACTGGACGTTGATCTGCCCGTAGGTGTTGTACCGGCCGTATATGTTGGCCCCGTCGTAGGTCTCCGAGCTCCACAGGTAACGGTTGTGCCCACGTACCGTCACGGACCAGTCATCTCGGCGATGTACCCCCAGGGCGCCGTAGTTGTAGGTCCAGTTCCCGGATGGGGAGTCCTCGACGGTCACTCCGGCGTCGGCCAGCTCCTTGGAGAGCCTCTTATGGATCGAGTACTGCTTTTCGGGCAGCAGGCGCAGGAAGGCGGCGCCGAGTTCGGGATCCAACGCCTTCTTCCCATCCGGGGTACCGGCTTGGAGCAGCCACTGGAAGGGATCGAGTTTGAGCGTTTGGCCGGCCTTGGGGTGGCGGTTGCACACGGTCAGCGACCACTCGAACTTATTGGCGTAGGTGCGCATGCCGAGCACGGCCTTCTTCATCCAGGAGTGCGCCGATTCGGAGATGCGGTACGCGCCCCCGCTCATGACCATCACGATCGGAGCCAGCCCGGAGAGGCCGTCGGCGCTGTAGGCCGGGTAGAACCCGACGTGGTGGAATCCCGAACCGTCGGCCTTCAGGCCGCCCTTCAGCCCGTCGCTCGGCTGCAGGGCCAGATCCAGGTAGTCGCGTATGGCACCGACCCAGGCTGCTTGTTCGCCCGGGGTGTCTCGCAGCAGGGCGGAAGCCAGCAGCCCACGGACGTTCGTGTTGAAGACGTCCATGATGCCGTCCTGGCTGACCGGGCGTGGCAGGACACGTCCCAGTCCGACGAGCCAATCGACATCGGCCCGCGCCTCCGCCAGGAGGCCTTCGTCCTTGAGCACGTCCTTCATCAGGAAGACGGAGTCGTAGTACCCGCGGATGTTGTAACCCAGGTGATGGACACTGCCCTGGCTGCTGCCCTTCGCCCAGCCGACCCGTCGAAGGTGCGCCACCGCTCTGACATACAGTTCAGCCAGCAGGGGCTTCTGCGTGGCATTGGCGCGCTCCCAGGCCTTGGCGATCTTCTGCATCAAATCCGTGACGGCCCGCAAGGTGGTGTTCGCGGCCAGGGCGGACAATTCGTCGGCGATCTCCGGTGGGAAGATGGCCTGCTGGTTCACGAAGACCGGGGTCGCCGGTCCGCTGGTGGTCCGTTCGGGGATGCCGATCTTCGACAGCTGTCCGGTGAGGTCAGTGATCTGGGCGTCGGTGGTCGCCCCGCCACCTGTCAGGTAGGCGTCGAGGTATTTGGCCTTGAGCTCCTCCACATCGGCCAGCAGTTTCGCGTCCTTCACCGGCGCGGGGGCGTTCGAGTCCTGCTGTTCCTGGAACTTCAACAGGGCGAGCCAGTGGGCGTTCTGCCCCGTATCGGCTTCCGGGTTGACGAAGGGGACCTGCTCATCGCTCATCGGATGGTCGGAGCGCATCGACATGTTCAGGACCAGCTGGTCCAGGTGGAGCGTTCCGGAGCCCGACGGCGCGACGAAGCGCAGCGTATCCATATCGCGCCGCGGGTTGCCCTTCAGGTCCTTGGCCAGACGGATCCATACGGTCCGCCAACCGGTGAAATCCAAGTGGAGGTCGCACCAGGCATCCTTGCTTCCCTGCCGCCCGAACTCCAGCCGCAGGGTGCCCTTGCGGGCCGTGGAGTTGTGGATCCAGAGGCCGAAGGTGCTGCGCGAGCCGAGCTTCCTTGCGTCGTCGCCCGGGATCCTGGACCCCTCGGCGTCCAGCGCTGCATCGACCTGCAAAACGGACCCGGCCGAATAGTCCCAGCGCAGGGAGTGCATGCCGATGATGGCCTGCTCACCGCTGATGGAGGCCTTCGATCCGGAGGCCGCCGTGACCTGCTCGGGCACCTTCGTTTCGAAGAGGAAGGTCGGCGGCTGCAGGGCCAGGGCCTTCGCTTCGACGTCACCGGGAGCCACCGGGGCCATCGGCGTCCGCGGGCCGGCGGCCTGCGCAGGTGAGGCGCTGAGCGCGAACGCAGCTCCTGCTCCTGCTCCTGCGACGCTGCCGACTTTGATGAGGGTGCGTCGGTTGAATTCGAGGTTGGTCCAGTTCATTGTCTTCCTATCTCGTCCGGGACGCGACGGCGCGACCGGCGGGGCGTTCCATGAGCTCAATCTGGTAGACGCATCCGGCGCTTCACCGGGTGCCTCCAGCTGGGACAAGATCAGTAAATGTGACGCACACCATAGGAATAAATGAGCACCATCGAATATCTAGCCGGATCGGGGAGCAGTGGGTGCCGGACGGTGGATCAGTTCGAGGTCAGCGAGGAGATAACCCTCCGGGTGGCGGCCAGCGCCTCGCCCAGGTCCGGCAACTCGGGGTTCCAGGCCTTCTCCCATTCCAGCGACACCCAGGGTTCGACGCCGTCCGGTGCCTGTTCCTGGTACAGCCGGAGCATGCGCTCCAACGGGATGTCGCCCTCCCCTGGCAGGGTCAGGATCGGGGCATCGGCGGTGGCGCCACGTCGGGCGTCCTTGAGTTGGAGGTATTCGATCCGCCCGGCGAGCGCCTTCACGGTCTCTTCGGGTTCCTCCCCGCGTTTCCACGGATGCAGGACATCCCAGATGGTCCGTACCGTGCTCTGCGGTCCGAGCGGGAACAGGATGCGTGCGGCGTCGACCCCGCGCGGATGGGAATCGTGGGTCTCCAACAACAGCTGGACCCCATGCATGGCCGCCGGGCCTTCGGCCGCCGCAAGTCGGCGGGCCGCATCCTCCTCCAGTTCAAAGGCCTCCTCGCGTGCCTCCTCGGAGGTTGAATCCAGCCCGGCTCCCGGGAATACCCGCACGGCCTTCGCCCCGATCTCCGCGGCCAGCCGCAGCGCGGCTTCGAGTTCCCTGAAGACGTCGATGTCCTTGCCGGGAGCGCAGACCTTCACGTAGCTACCCACCGCCAGAATGGTGATCCCGGCATCGGCGAAGGCGGTCTTCACCCGCTCGCGTTCTGCCTCATCCATCCCGGCGGAGATGATCCCGCCGTCGTGCATGCGCAGTTCGACGCCGGTGGCACCGTGCTCGGCGGCGATCGCCAGCACTTCGTCCAGGTCGGCGTCCGGGCATCCAAGTGTTGAGAATGAGAGTTGCATGCGGGGTTGTGCTCCTTCACTGGCGGGACGGTTGGCTCCATTGTTGGCCATGTCCGGTTCCGGCGCTACCGAATGCCCGCAGGCGGGGCCCGCGGACCTTCACACCGTCGGGGCAGCGCTAACGGCGGCCGGGGTCCGGTCGGCCGCCGGGCCCCGAGCGCTGGTCTTATGTGGGGCGCCGCAGGATTCGCGCACGACGATACGCGGACGCAGGCGGATCTGGTAGATCGGGCAGGCGTCGCCTTCCCTCAACCGCCGCAGCAGGATTTCGGCAGCCATCATGCCCAAGCGGTGTTTGGCCGGGGAGATCGCCGTCAGCGGGACCGGGGCGATATCGGCCATTTCGTCGTCGTAGGACACCAGGGACAACTCCCCCGGAACCTTCACCCCACGGCGCATGGCCGCGGTCTGCAGCAGTGTCGCCTCACGGTCGCCGAACACCAGCGCCGCCGTCGCGCCGCTGTCGTTCAGCCGTGCGTACATGGTCTCGGCCTGGTCGGCTTCCCATTCGGGTTTCGTCGAACTGAAGATCGGCAGCTCCTCACCGTCGGCAAAAAGCCCGAGGTCGGCCACAGCGCTGCGATATCCGGCGACGACGGCGGACTGGGTCGGGTTGGCGCTCTTGCCGTCGGCGTTCGAACGCGTCAGCACGGCAATGCGCTGGTGCCCCATCCCGGCGAGGTACTTCACGGCATCGTAGGCCCCGCCCTGGTGGTCGGAGCAGACGTGCTCGGTCCGATCCGCAGCCCCGAGGTCATCGAGGCTGCGCTCGAGCAGGACCACAGGAACCGGCAGTGCGATGAGTTCGGCGACCCGCCGCTCCGGGTCGGGGATGCCGGTCAGGGTCGGCACGAGCAGCAGTCCGTCGACGCCGGCGTCGAGCAGGAACTGGATGCTGGAGTTCTCCCGGGACAGGTCGTAGTGGTAGGTCGACAGCTGGAGGCTGGCCCCCTGCGCCGTGAGGTGCTCCTCGATTCCCTGCAGGACCTTCGGGTAGTACAGCTGGGTATCGGGCAGCAGGACACCGATGGTGTAACGCGGTTTCTTCAGTGCCCGTGAGGGTGGGGTGGCGACGAAGCTGCCGGCCCCCTGCCTCCTGACGACGAGCCCCTTGGCCACCAGGTCCTCGTAGGCGCGCCGGACGGTGGTCAGCGACAGCCCGGTCTCACGGGCGAGTTGGGCCTCGGTGGGCAGCTTGGTGCCCACGGCCCAGGTTCCCGCCAGGATTTCCCGGCGCAGGTCCTCGCTGAGTTCCTGGAACTTCAGCGGCTGCTTGCGGACATTGCGCAGTTCTCCCTGGTCGGCTACGAGTCGTCGATAGTCTGGCACGGATACTCCTTTGGTCATTCCTCCCATAGTGCACGATCAAGAGAGGAGTTTTAAGGAATGATTCCTCAATGACTTCCATCGTGGCACGATTTTAGCCGCTTTCTACTCGCCAACAAGGGGGCCAGGCCCCTTAGTCATTCTTTATTCCTCATTCAGACGCCGGGTAGACAGGAGGGACAACAGCCGCGTCAGTGGTGAACAGGAGTGCCATGAGTCAGTCCCACCCCAATATCCTGATGATCCTCAGCGACGATCAGGGGGCCTGGGCCATGGGTTGCGCCGGGAACGACGAGATCCAGACACCCACGTTGGACGCCCTGGCCGCCGAGGGCACACGCCTGGAGAACTTCTTTTGCGTCTCCCCCGTCTGTTCCCCGGCGCGAGCCAGCCTGATGACCGGCCAGCCACCCTCCCGACACGGCGTCCACGACTATCTCCACGGGGTCGAAGCCGGGCCCGATGCCGCTGATTTCCTGTCCGGGCAACCGATCTTCAGCGATGAGTTGGCGGCCGCCGGCTACTACATGGGCCTATCGGGCAAATGGCATATGGGCGCCAACGACGAGGCCCGCCACGGTTTCGACCACTGGTACGCGTTGGAGGGCGGCGGTTGTCCCTATGACCGCGCGACCATGTACCGCAATGGCGAGAAGGAACTGGTCACCGACTACCTGACGGATGCGATCACCGCCGACTCCCTGGGGTTCATCGACCAGGCCGCGCAGCAGGATGCCCCGTTCTTCCTGGCGCTGAACTACACGGCCCCGCACACGCCGTGGAAGGACCAGCACCCCGAGGCATTCACCCGGCTCTACGACGACACCACTTTTGCCTCCTGCCCGCAGGAGGACATGCACCCCTGGACCACTACCGTGGACGGGGTGCCCCTAGGCGGTGAAGCGGATACCCGTGCGGCGCTGGTGGGTTACTTCGCAGCGGTCAGCGCGATGGACGCCGGCATCGGGGACGTGTTGAACCGGCTCGAGGAGCTCGGCCTGCGCGAGGACACGATCGTGGTCTTCTCCAGCGACAACGGCTTCAATTGCGGCCATCACGGCGTCTGGGGCAAGGGCAACGGCACCTTCCCGCAGAACCTCTACGACTCCTCGGTGAAGGTCCCGGCCATCTTCTCCCATCGCGGGAACGTCCAGAGCGGCCGGGTATCGGAGCAGTTGCTCTCCGCCTATGACTTCGCCGCCACGCTGCTCGAACTGGCGGGACTCGAGCCGGGCGGCTTCGAGACGGGGCCCGGACGCTCCTTCGCGCCGCTGCTGACCGGCCGGGAACCCGAAGCTGCAGCCGAAACCCGACCGGTGGTGGTTTTCGACGAATACGGGCCCTCCCGCATGATCCGCAGCCGCTGGTGGAAGTACAACCACCGCTACCCCCACGGCCCGCATGAGCTCTACGACCTGGAAAACGATCCGGGTGAACGGCACAACCTGGTCGACGATCCCGCGCAGACGGACCGGGTCGCCGATATGCGCTCCGAGCTGCAGGAATGGTTCGACACCTACGGTTCGACGGCCTTCGACGGCAGCGCACTACCGGTCGCCGGTGCCGGGCAGCTGCATCCGATCGACCACGACCGGCTCGGCGCCTTCACCCCGCCCAACTGGGACGGAACCGCTGCCGGGGACGCCCTCCGGAAGGAACACCGTGGCGGCTGAGCAGCCGAACATCCTGTTCATCATGGCCGACCAGTTCCGCGATGCGGCGCTGGGATTCCGGGACGCCGACCCCACCTACACTCCCTGCCTCGCCGGTTTGGCCGCGGAATCCGCCGACGTCACCCATGCCGTGAGCAGCTACCCGGTCTGCAGTCCCCACCGGGCGATGATGATGACCGGACAGCACCCCCACCGCAACGGGGTGCCGGTGAACATCAACTCCAGGACCGGCGTCGGACTCCATCCGGACATCGACACCTGGTCGCGGGTCCTGCAGGAGTCCGGTTACCAGACCGGGTACATCGGCAAATGGCATCTGGAGGCGGTGACCGCCGAGGACGCCGTCTGGGGTGAGGGCTTTCGTGAGGGCGCCGTCTGGGACGCGTATTCACCACCGGATCGTCGGCACGGGTTCTCGTTCTGGTATTCCTACGGTGCCGCGGACAACCATCTGCGCCCGCACTACTGGATCGGTGATGCACCCCGCGAAGAGAAAACGATCGTCGATCAGTGGTCGGTCGAACACGAAACGGACGTCGCCATCGATTTCCTGCGCACCGTGGATGAGTCCGACGGGCCCTTCGCCCTGGTGGTCTCGCATAATCCTCCGCACCAGCCCTTTGACCAGGCCCCGACGACTTTCCGGGGCCGCTATGCCGATCTGGCCCCCGGCGAACTGTTGCCCCGGCCCAATGTCGACTTCGATTCGGCAGCCGGGCGCGAGGCCATGGAGAGGGCCCCCGAATATTTTGCCGCCGTCTCAGCCGTCGATGAACAGATCGGCCGGCTGCTGGAGGCCTTGGAGGAGACCGGTCATCGGGAAGACACGATCGTCGTGTTCACTTCCGACCACGGAATGCAATTGGGCAGCCATGAGCTGATGTACAAGAACGTTCCGTGGGAGGAGTCGATGTCCCTGCCGTTCCTCATCCGATGGCCCGGACATATTGCCCCGGGCGTTGACGAGCGGACGCTGATCGGTTCCGTGGACATCGCCCCGACCCTGCTCGGGCTGACCGGACTGACCGACAGGATCCCGCCGGCCATGCAGGGCACCGACGTTTCGGCCGATCTGCTGGACCGGACACGGTCCGCCTCCGCCGGAGCCGGATCGGCCATCTACTACGGTCCACCAGCGCCCGACGGCGGCCCCGGGATGCGCGGATTGCGCACCACCGCTTCCAAGCTCCTGATCGATTGCCGTGACGACCCATGCCGCCCGGGCAGGTACCTGCTGACGCCCCGGCTCTTCGATCTGGCCGCTGACCCCTACGAAATGCATGACCTTGCGGCAACGAAGGCCGCCTCGGTGCAGGACTTCTGCGTACAGTTGTTCCACGAGCTCGACGCCATCGGCGACACCTGGCCGGCCTTGGAGGAGCTGAGGGCGCTGACCGCTGGACATGCGGACCAGGAGCCAGCCCCAGCACCCATCCCCGCGTCCCCGCGTCCCCGGCCAGCCAGTCCCACCCCTGAAGAGGACCCCATGAAACTTGAGATCGCCGTCGTCGACCTTCCCGGAGCCTTGATTGCCGCCGAGGAGGGTGCCGACCGGATCGAGCTATGCGCCGATCTGGGGGTCGGCGGACTCACTCCCTCCACGGCCCTGTTCGAATCGTGCCGCGGGCCCTTGGCCGGCAGCACGGAAATCCATCCGATCATCCGCTGCCGTCCCGGCGACTTCGTCTACTCCGGGGACGAGCTGGGCATCATGGCGGAACAGATCGCCTCCTTCGCCGCCCGCGGTGCCGCTGGCGTCGTCTTCGGTGCACTGGCCCCCGATGGCGGGATCGACCGGACGGGGACCCGCGCCCTAGTCGATGCGGCCCGCGGGGCCGATCCCGAAATGGAAATCACGTTCCATCGTGCCATCGACCAGTGCCGCGACCCGCTGGAAGCGATCGATCTGCTCGCCGGGCTCGGATTCACCCGCGTGCTGACCTCGGGAGCCGAGGAGTCGGTGGGGGCGGGAATCGACCTGCTCTCCCGTCTGGTCGAGCGTGCTGCCGGACGCCTGCAAGTCATGGCCGGTGGCGGCCTCGTCATCGAAGACATTCCGGTGTTGAAGGCCGCGGGCCTGGACGCCGTGCACCTCTCCGCGAGGAAGAAACCTGTTCCGATGACGGCCGACCGCGGGTCGCCGCACGCCGGGGCCGTGGCGGTCCCCGGCGCGTCCGGGACCCTGCAGGCGGGGCAGGTCCAGTCGCTTCAGACCGCAACAGACCGGGACCTGGTCCAGGCAGCCCGCGCCGCCTCCCGCTGACCGGTCGAGGTCAGGCGCCGAACACTCCCTGGTTGATCGCATCTGCCGGCCACCTTTCGTGGCGGATCCACGAGAGGTTCTTGTGCACCGACCCGTCTTTCGTCTGCAGTGATTCGCCCGTCCAGTTCAGGGCAAGCCTCCCGGCCATCGCTTCCAGATCGATGTGCCGGCGGGAGAAGGAGACCAGCCAGGCCAACCGCACCTCCGCACCTGCGAGCGGATCCAGCGTGATCACCGGGACTGCGACCCGTTCCCCGAGTACCGAGCCGGAGGCTTCGCGGACGCGGGGCGTGGCCGTTACCTGCTCGCCCTGCGGGGTACCGACGAAGTGGATGCACGAACGGAGTCCCTCCACGCTGGCCGTACAGGCTCCCCCGGCGGTGACATGGGATTCCGGTTCGGTGTCGGAGGCCAGGGCATATCCGCTGACTTCCAGTGACAGGGCCACGGCCCCGCGCACCCGTGCTGCCCGCAGTTCGACGCCGTCGGCGAGGAGCGCCGTCGCATAGTCGACGCCCACATCGCGTCCCGCGGCGTCCAGTCGGAACCTGCTGCTGCCACCACCAGGACGTGCCACCCCGGCCAACGGCCCACGATGGAAACTGGTTGAGTCGGGCAACGGCACATAGAGGTCGTTATCGCGCAGGCTGCCGTTCTGGACGGGGGCGCTGGCTGTGCTGAAGGCCAGCCTCCGGTACAGCGGCGAGTCATGGCGCGGATGTCCCCCGGTGCCGAAGTTGGCGACTTTCACGACGTCTTCGCGCTGGTCCCCATGGACCAGCCATTGCGGTCCGGGCAGGACCCGTCGCACGTCGACTCCTTCGATTTCCAGCGGTTCCTCCGGCGCGGTCCAGACCGCGTGGTCCGGCGGGAGCAACAACCCCAGGAAACCCTTGGCCAGCCACAACGGTGAACCGGGGGCGTTATAGGACTGCAGGATGGACGTGTTCGCGCCCCACCAGCCCAACGGGACCACACCGTCATCCCCAACTCCACGGTCAGTGAAGTGCCGGACCACCCCCGACGCCAGCCGGCGGGTAAGCCCCGGGGGCAGGGCTTCCACACCCTGGAGCTCACCCATCCAGAACGGTGCGACGACGCCCCACCGGTAGATCAGCGACCGCCCTTGGATCAACGGGCTCCCGTCGGCGGCGAAGAGGTGCTGGTAGCCGCCCAGGAACATGGCCAGGCGTTCGCGGTAGAGCCGGAGGCGCTCGGCCGATGCCGTGGCCGCGCCGACGGTTCCGGAGAGCATCTCCAGGATGAAGAACGGGTAGAGCTGGAAGGTCCAGGCGTTGTAGTGGTCGAAGCGGCGCCCCTCCCCGTCGGAGTACCAGCCGTCACCGGCGTACCAGTCCTCTATCCGGTCCAACGCGGCTTCGATGCCGAACAGGTCGCAGGGAGCGTCGACCGAGGCCAGGAACGCCTGGATGGTGGCGCCGAATAGTACGTGGTTGTTATCGGCGCCGGCCTGACCGGTGGCACCTGACAGCCAGCGGATGATCCGTGTCCGGACGCCGTCGTCGAGCCGGGCCCACAGCCAGGGTCGGGAGAAATGCAAGGCGAGGACGACGGCGGTGGCTTCGACAGTGGGTTGGCCGTGGTCGGTCAATTCCGGCCACCGTTCTGATCCGCCGGGCTGGGTTCCGGCGTCCAG
>JBBSRM010000042.1:0-14608 GCA_038243055.1 Actinomycetales bacterium | reverse complement strand
CTGGGCTACCTGGTCGGCTACGGGGCCGCACGGATCTTCGGATTGCCGATCCCGTCCAGGCGGACCATGGCCATCGAGGTCGGGATGCAGAATTCGGGGCTGGCCGCCGGGCTGGCCAAGACCTATTTCGCGCCCGAAGCAGCCCTGCCCGGCGCCGTGTTCTCCGTCTGGCACAACGTCTCAGGAGCCATCCTGGCCGCGATCTGGCGGCGCAGCGGCTCCCGTTCGAGCTAGCCTTTCGACGGCAGCTGCCCCGGGAACGACGAAAGGGCGTACGACGGCGGGGATCCCCGTCGTCGTACGCCCTCCTGCCTGGTGGGGTGGCTGCTACTTCGTCAGCGGGCCCAGCACCGGATCGTTCACGTAGGCTTCCTTCACGTTCTCCTGGGTGACGATCTGGGGTTCGAGCAGGTACGCCGGGACGACCTTGGTTCCGTTGTCGTAGGACTCGGGGTCGTTGACCTCGACCTCCTTGCCCTGCTGCAAGTCCTCGACCATGGTCACGGCATGCTCGACCAGAGCGCGGGTGTCCTTGTTGATCGTGGAGTACTGCACGCCCTTCATGATCGACTT
Organism: Actinomycetales bacterium; assembly: GCA_038243055.1. GTDB lineage: Bacteria > Actinomycetota > Actinomycetes > Actinomycetales > Micrococcaceae > Arthrobacter_H. The sequence continues at coordinate 14,035 of JBBSRM010000042.1, read as the reverse complement.
CACCGACTCGACCTCGGAGTCCTGTCCGGTGACGACCGGGACGTCCTTGCCGGCGGCCTTGGTCGAGGTCAGTGCCGCACGGGCGAGCGTGTCATTGGGGGAGAGGACCCCGTCGAGGGACTTCGAGCCGGTGTAGGTGCCGGTCAGCAGGGTATCCATGCGTTTCTGCGCGTTCTCGGCCTTCCACCCCTGGGTGACTGCCTGCTCGAACTTCTGCTGCCCCGAGGCAACCTTGATCGTTTTGTCCTTGATGGCCGGCTTCAGCACGTCCATGGCGCCGTCGAAGAAGACCTGGGCGTTGGCGTCGTCGGGTGAACCGGCGAGCAGCTCGACGTTGTACGGGGCCTTGCCCTTCTTCTCCTTCAACCCGTCCAGCAGGGCCTGGCCCTGCAGCTGGCCGACCTTGAAGTTGTCGTAGGCGACGTAGTAGTCGACGTCCTGGGTGTTCAGCAGTAGCCGGTCGTAGGCGATGATGGTCGCGCCTGCTTCCTTGGCCGCCTTGAGCTGGTTGCCCAGCTGGGCGCCGTCGATGGCACCGACGATGATGACCTTCGCCCCCTTGGAGATCATGGCGTTGATCTGGTTCTGCTGTTCGGCGACGCCGCTGTTGGCGAACTGGACGTCTGCCTTGAACCCCTTGTCCTTGAGGTCCTTATTGAACAGGTTCTCCGCCAGGACCCAGTTTTCACTGGTCTTCTGCGGCAGGGCGACACCGATGGTGGCGCCCTCGTCGAAGCCGGAAGCGGATTCCCCGTCCGCACTGGCCCCGGCATCCTGCCGGCCACAGCCGGTCAGTGCCAGAGCGGCGATCGCGGTGACCGCCGCAAATTTGGTTGCCTTGCCCATGATCTTCATTGGTTTCTCTTTCTGGTGGTGCGGGTGGAGCCGGATGGGAGGTGTCAGGCCGAGGTCGGGATCTTCTCCGGGGTGGAGGGGATCTCCTCGTCCGTGGGACGGGTGCGGGAGGGCAGACCGCGGGTCAACAGACCCGTGATGGAGGGCTTGCCCTGGGATTTGTTGTAGACATCGAAGGCGACGGCGGCCAGCAACACCAGCCCCTTGATGATCTGCGTGGCATCGGCTCCGACGCCGAGCAGCTGCAGGCCGTTGTTCAGCACGGCCATCACCAGGCCGCCGATGATCGAACCGACCACGGTGCCGACGCCGCCGGTGACCGCTGCACCGCCGATGAAGACCGCGGCGATGGCGTCGAGTTCCCACATGTTGCCGTCCGAGGGGCCCGAGGCGGTGGAACGGGCCACGAAGATCATGCCGGCCAGCCCGGCGAGGATGGCCATGTTCATCATGACCAGGAAATTGACCCTCTTGGAACGGACGCCCGAGAGCTCGGCTGCGTGGCGGTTGCCACCGACGGCGTAGATGTGGCGGCCGAAGACCGTGCGCGAGGAGATGAACCCGTAGATGATCACCAGCAGGATCAGGATGATCCCGGGGATCGGCAGCGAGGTCCCCGGCCGTCCGGTGGCGAAGAGGTAGGTCGCATACAGGATCGCGGCACTGATCAGGGACAGCTTGGTGACCTGCACCCACAGCGGCGGCACCAGGGCGCCTAGTCGAAGCGCCTTGGCACGTCCACGCAGGGACATGATGACCACGAGTGCGACCGTGGCCAGGCCGAGCAGGACGGTGAGGTTGTTGTATCCGGTGACCGGTCCGACTTCGGGTAGGTAGCCGGCGCCGATGTACTGGAAGTCTTCCGGGACGGGGATGGTGTTGGACTTGCCCACGAACTGGTTCAGCCCGCGGAAGAGCATCATGCCAGCCAGGGTCACGATGAAGGCGGGGATGCCGACATAGGCGACCCAGAATCCCTGCCATGCCCCGATGACCACACCCAGGGCCAGGCCCAGGAGGATGCCGGCCCAGGCGGGAAGGCCCCAGTCGCGGATGGCCAGGGCGACGGTCACGCCGACGAAGGCGGCGATCGAGCCCACCGAGAGGTCGATATGCCCGGCGATGATGACCAGCACCATGCCGATGGCCAGGATGAGGATGTAGGCGTTGCCGTTCAGAAGGTTCATCAGGTTGCCGGAAGTGAGCGTGACACCATCTGTCTGGATCTGGAAGAAGACCACCAGTGCCACCAGGGCAAAGATCATGCCGAATTGGCGGGTGTTTCCGCCAAAGAGCTGCTTGATCGCGTTCATTATCTGTTCCTTGGTTTGCGGGTACGGGTGGGGGAGGTGCCGGCCGGAGGGATCAGGCGGGTTGGCGGGCCGAGGTCATCAGACGCATGAGGTTCTCCGGGGTGGCTTCGTCGCGGTCCACGACCCCGGTGATGGCTCCTTCGAAGATCGTGTAGATCCTGTCGGAGAGGCCGAGTAGTTCGGGCAGTTCGGAGGAGATCACGATGACTCCCTTGCCGGCCCTGGCCAGCTGCTGGATGATCCCGTAGATCTCGAATTTGGCCCCCACGTCGATGCCGCGGGTTGGTTCGTCGAGGATGAGCAGATCGGGTTCGGTGAACATCCATTTGGCGAGCACGACCTTTTGCTGGTTGCCGCCGGAGAGCTTGCTGACACCTTCCTGGACGGAGGGGGTCTTGATGCGCAGCGCCTTGCGGTAATGCTCGGCGACCTCGAATTCCTGGTCGCGGTCCACCACCGAGTGCTTGCTGATCTTGTGCAGGTTCGCCGAGACGGTGGTTTCCTGGATGTCGTCGAGCAGGTTCAACCCGAGGCTCTTGCGGTCCTCGGTCACGTACCCGAGGCCTGCCCTGATGGCCTGGGCGACATTGCGCAGTTCGATCTGCTCACCGTTCAACGTGATGGTTCCCGACTGGTAGCGCCCGTAGGAACGGCCGAAGACCGAGCGGGCCAATTCGGTGCGTCCGGCACCCATGAGCCCGGCGAAGCCGACGATCTCCCCGCGCCTGACGAAGAAGCTGGAGTCCTTGCAGACCATCCGGTCCTGGACCTGCGGGTGGCCGACGTTCCAGTGGGCGACTTCGAAGAACGTCTCTCCGATCTCGGCGGTGTGCTCGGGGAACCGTGATTCCAGGGTCCGCCCGACCATGCCCTTGATGATGCGGTCCTCGTTGACGCCGTCGGCCTGCACATCCAGGGTTTCGATGGTGCGCCCGTCGCGGATGATGGTGATGGAATCGGCGACCTGCTCGATCTCGTTGAGCTTATGGGAAATGATGATCGAGGTGATGCCCTTGCCCTTGAGCCCGCGGATCAGATCCAGCAGGTGCTGGGAGTCGGACTCGTTCAACGCGGCCGTCGGTTCATCGAGGATGAGTAGCTTCACCGATTTGTTCAGTGCCTTGGCGATCTCGACCAGTTGTTGCTTGCCGACGCCGATCTCCTTGATGGGGGTGTCGGGGTCATCACTCAAGCCAACCCGGGCCAGCAGTTCCATCGAACGACGGCGGGCGGTGGACCAGTCGATCACCCCGAACCGGGTGGGTTCGTTACCCAGGAAGATGTTCTCCGTGATGCTCAACTCGGGGATGAGCGCCAGCTCCTGGTGGATGATGACGATGCCGGCGTCTTCGCTGGCATTGATGGTGCGGAAGGTCTGGACCTTGCCCTGGTAGTGGATGTCCCCGGTGTAGGTCCCGTGTGGGTAGACCCCCGAGAGCACCTTCATCAGGGTCGATTTCCCGGCGCCGTTCTCCCCGCAGATGGCGTGGATCTCCCCGACGCGGACGTTGAGGCTGACCTCGTCCAGGGCCTTGACGCCCGGGAACTCCTTGGTGATGGAGCGCATTTCCAGCAGATTCGGGGCGTGCTGTCCGGCAGGTGGTGTTTGCATGGTGCCCAAGGGCCTTCCAGTGGGTGTTCGATGGGGTTCTTCGGTGCTCGCCGGTCACGGACCGCCGACGGGATCAGGGGGCGCGGATCCCCACATGCTGGAAGGCCAGTGCCGCGGCTCCCAGGGATTCGGCCCGCTCACCCAGTGAGGACATGACGATGTTGGTGCTTTGCCCGACGATGGGGACCGCGTGGCGGTGCAGGCCGCGCCTGATCGGTTCCAGCAGCAAGTCGCCCAGGCCGGCCAACGGGCCGCCGACGACGATGACCTCGGGGTTGAGCAGGTTGGCGATATTGCCCAGTTCCTGCCCGACGGCCATGCCGGCGTCGTCGACCACGCGCAGGACCGCCGAGCCGCCGGCGCGTCCCTGGGCGACGATGTCCTCTGCCGTGTGGGGTGGATGGTCCGCCCCGGCCAGCAGGGTGGACATGATCGTGGTGGAGGCGACGGTTTCCAGGCAGCCGCGATTGCCACAGCGGCAGATCGAGCCGTGTTGTTGCACGGTGGCGTGCCCGATTTCCCCGGTGATGCCGATGTTGCCGTAGTAGGGGGAACCATTGAGGATCAAGCCGGCACCGATGCCGGAGCCGATTTTGATGAAGACGAGGTTGCCGACTCCGTTATGCGGACCCCACGTCACTTCGGCCAAGGCTCCGAGGTTGGCGTCGTTGTCGACGATGACTGGGACGTCGAGGACCTCTTCGATGCGTTCCTGGAGGTTGAGCCCAACCCATTCGGGCAGAATGGCGCCCTGGGCGACCGTTCCGCTGCGGCGGTCGATGGGGCCGGGGATGCCCACGCCCGCCCCGATGAGGGCACTGTGTTGGAGATCGTTGGCGGCTAGCAGATAGGTGATGAGCTCGGCGGCGGCGGCGATGCCCTCCTCGGCCTGGTGGCCCAGGGGGAGGATGACGGTCTTCTCGGCGATGATCTGGTAGTTCAGCGAGGCGAAGACCACCCGGAGGTGGCGACGACCGAAGTCGATGCCGACGCCGATGGCCCCGTCGCTGATCAGCCGCACGTTCAAGGCCCGGCGGCCGGAACTAGTGGTGGGTTCGGTATCGACCAGGCCGGAGGCCTGCATGAACTTCACGATGTTGGAGACGGTGGCCGTGGACAGGCCGGTATGCCGGGAGAGTTCCGCCTGTGTGGCAGTGCCGGCGAGCAGGCAATCGATGATGCGTTGCTGGTTCAGGTGGCGCAGCGCGGATTGCGACCCGGGACTCCTCCGACCCATATGTGATCCAGCTCTCGTTTCCTGCATGGGGAAAAGTCTGCAACACGAATTCGTTACCGTCAAGAAGTAAACGCAAGAATCGATTATTGGATGTTCTGTGTACGGGGGGTTATGCCAAGAAGAGAGGAATCACAGTTCTTTAGGGCAGCGGCCATTCGTGGACCGGGCCCGAACGATGCATGTGCTCCCAGTACAAGCGGGTCATTTCCACCAGTGCATGGCGACGATCCAGTCCGCGCTCCTCGAGCCGTTCGAGGGCCTGGATCTGCCAGAGTGCCCCGTTCTGCTCGGTGCGGGCCCGCTCGCGCAGAACGTCGAGATAGCGTGCGGCCACGGCATCCTCGACGCCCAGATCCGCCAATCCCTCGGCGGCCAGTGGGATCAGGTGGCGCACGATGAGTTCGGAAACCGGGATCTCCCCGACCCCGGGCCAGTAGACGGATGCGTGCAGCCCGTCGCGGGCACAGGCCAGGAAGTTCTCCGTTGCCGTGCCGAAGGCCATCCGTGACCACAACGGACGTTGGGAGGTCCGTAGCCGGCGTACCAGCCCGAAGAAGAACGCCGCGTTGGCAACCGTGTCCAGGACGGAGGGCCCGGCGGGCAGCAACCGGTTTTCCAACCGCAGGTTCGGCATCTCGACGCCTGGGTCGTAGATGGGCCGGTTCCAGCGGTAGACGGTCCCGTTATGCAGTCGCAGTTCGTGCAGATACGGCGCCCCCGCCTTCGTCTTTTGTGGACGGCGTCCGGCCAGTTCGGGCAGCAGTGCCGGGAAATAGCGCACGTTCTCCTCGAACAGGTCGAAGATCGAAGTGATCCACCGATCGCCGAACCAGACGCGCGGCCGCACCCCCTGGGCCCGCATTTCCGGGGCGCGGGTGTCGATCGACTGCTTGAACAACTCGATGCGGGTCTCATGCCACAACACCCGTTCCAGGAAGACCGGGGAATTGGCAGCCAGGGCGATCTGTGGTCCGGCGATGATCTGGGCTGCGTTCCAGGCCGGGGCGAATTCGTCGGGGCTCAGCTGGACATGCAGCTGGACCGAGGTGCAGGCGGCCTCGGGGGCGATCGTCGGGGCATAGAACCTCAGTCGCTCCTGCCCGGAGATGTCGATCAGCACGTCCTCGCCACGAGCCTGCAGCACCGAGGTGTTCAGGGCGGCGTACCGTTTGCCGGTACTCATCCAATCAGGGTCCTGCAACTGCTCGGGCCGCAGCGTGGGCAGGATGCCGGTCATCAACAAATCGGCTCCGACGTCGTCGGCCCGGGCGTCCGCATGGTTGAGCTGGGCCCGCAGTCCTTCCTCCAGTTCGCGGAGCCCACGGCCCGAGACGTCCAGTGCCGGGTGGTTCAACTCGATGTTGAACGCACCGATCTCGGTTTGGAAGGCCTCATCGGCGATGGATTCCAGGACCTGGGTGTTGCGCATCGCCGGGGTGAAGTCCTCGTTGGCGAGGTTCAGTTCCAGCTCGACGCCGATGGTCCCCGAGGCGGCGAAATGCCCGTTCGAGAGGAAGTCCTCGAAGGTCTCGAGGTTCTCGTTCAGGCGTTCACGGTACCGGGTGCGTTGCGCCCGGGTGAAGGTCTTCTTCCTGACTTCTGCTCCCATGGCCTGAGCGTACTGGGACGTTGACCATCTGTATACGGATGCCGTCCGGCAGGGGTCCGGGTACCGGGCGCTTAGCGTCCCCGGTCGTTGAGGTAGCTGACCCCCAACTGGTTGCGCACCCCGTCGAACAGACGCAGGGTGTCCACCGAATCCTCCCAGCTCATCGTCGGGCTCTCGGTCAGCCCCTGCTGGATGCAGCGGGTGGCCTCCCGTAGTTCATAGACGTAGTTCCGGCCCACCGTTTCGAAGGTCTCGGTGCGCGGCTCCCCATCGAGGGGGTGGACTTCGAAGGAGGACGGGTTGTTCAGCGGGCTGGATATACGCAGGAAGCCGGTGCTGCCGGAGATCACCGCTTCCCGTGGCCCGGCCCCGGCCAACGAGCAGAGTAGTTGGGCCTGGGCCCCCGAGCCGTAGGTGAGTGTGAGCGACTCCTGGGTGTCCACCCCGTCGTCGTTCAGGGTCCCCACCGCCTGCACCGACTGGGGGAAGCCCAGGGCGCCCAGCGCCCAGGTCAGCGGATAGACCGCCAGGTCCAGCAGGGCGCCACCACCGGCCTCCGGGTCGAAGAGGCGCCACGTCCTGTCGTAGTCCGCCGGGAAGCCGAGGTCGGCGCGGACCCACGCGACCTCCCCGATTCCGCCGGCGTCGATGAGGTCCAGGGCGCGGTGGACGGCGGGCAGGAAGCGGGTCCAGACGGCCTCCATCAGGAACAGGCCGCGGGACCGGGCCAACTCCACCAGTTCGACGGCTTCGGAGGCATTGATGGTCAGCGCCTTCTCGCACAGCACATGTTTATCCGCCTGCAGGGCGGCGCAGGCGATTTCGAAATGCTGGGCATGAGGGGTGGCGATGTAGACCGCTTCGACCTGGGGGTCTGCGAACATCCGCTCGTGGCCATCCAGACCGTCCTCGGGCCCGTAGCCGACGGCGAAGCCGTGTTTGGCGGCGAAGGCGACCGCCTGGTCGCCATCGCGGGAACTGACAGCGTGCAGCGTGGCATCCTCGAGCAGGGACAGGTCACCGACCACCGTATCGGCGATGCGCCCGGTCGAAACCACACCCCAGAGAACGGGCCGCCCCGTGGCGGTCAGGGGGGATCCGGCATCGGGCTCGGCGCAGGGCGGGGTGGGGAAATGGTGGCTCATGCCCCCAGCTTGGCATGACGCTGGTGGCCCGGCAATCGTCCGGGCCGCGCAGTATCAGCCGGCGTTTGCGGTGCGGTGCTTCTCGGCCAGGACGAGGTAGTGCTCGGTGTTGGTGCGCAGCGAGTCGACCTCCTCGTCACTGAGTTCGCGGCGGACCTTGGCCGGGACGCCGGCCACCAACGAACGCGGCGGGACGACGGTGCCTTCGAGCACCAGGGCGCCGGCAGCGACGAGCGACTGTGCGCCGATCTCGGCACCGTTCATGACGGTCGCGCTCATGCCCACCAGGGACCCGTTGCCGATCGTGCAGCCGTGGATGACCGCAGAGTGGCCGACGGAGACGCCGGTGCCGACGGTGGTGGGGAAGCCCGTGTCGGCATGGACGACGACGTTGTCCTGCAGGTTGGTTTCGTCGCCGATGCGGATCGGGGCGGAATCCCCGCGCACGGAAACGCCATAGAAGGCACTGGCGCGCTCGCCGATCTCCACGTCGCCACTGAGCGTGGCAGTGGGGGCGGTGAAGGCCGTCTCGGCGATCTTCGGGGTGTTCGAATCAATCGTGATGATGTGTGTCATGGGCCGAGTCTACAAAGCCCGGAGCCCCGACGCTCTAGTTGAAGACCACGGTCCGGCGTCCGTCGAGCAGGATCCGCCGTTGGGCGGCCCACTGCACGGCCTGGGTCAGCGTGCTTCCCTCGACGTTGCGGCCCATGGCCACGAACTGGCCAGGGGTCTGGGAGTGGTTGACCCGGATGACCTGCTGCTCGATGAGCGGACCCTCGTCGAGGTCGGCGGTGACGAAGTGTGCCGTCGCTCCGATCATCTTCACGCCCCGGGCGTGGGCCTGGTGGTAGGGCCTGGCCCCCTTGAAGGAGGGGAGGAACGAATGATGGATGTTGATCGCCCGGCCGGCCAGCCCCCGGCACAGGTCGTCGGAGAGGATCTGCATGTAGCGGGCCAAGACGACCAGTTCGATGTCATGTTCCTCCACCAGCTCCAACAGCTGTGCTTCCGCGTCGGCCTTCGTGTCCGGGGTGACCGGCAGGTGCAGGAACTCCACTCCGTAGAACTCAGCCATCGGGGCCAGTTCCCGGTGGTTGGAAACGATGAGCGGGACCTCGATGGGCAGGGAGCCGGCGCGCTGCTGATACAGCAGGTCGTTCAGTGCGTGGCCGGCAGTGGAACACATGATCAGTGTGCGCAGCGGCTGGGCCTCGGGGTGGACGGAAAGCTCCATGGCGAAGCGGGTGGCCACCGCATCCAAGGGTGCCTTGACCTTTTCGAGACCGGCGTCGGTGGAAACGGCGACGCGCATAAAGAAGGACCCCGACTCGGGGCTTTCGAATTGCTGGGATTCGGTGATGTTGCATCCGGCCTCCAGCAGGGCGCCGGAAACGGCATGCACGATGCCTGGTTGGTCCGCGCAGGAGAGGGTCACGATGAATCGCTGGCTGGTCACCACCGGAGTTTATCGGCGCGCGATGGCCGCCGGGAAAATGTGGCCCGATGAGTCGCGATGGAAGTCCTGACGCCAACAGGCTATGACTGGGGCATGGTGATTCTTCGAGTACTGAGGCGGTACCCGCTTTTGGCGGCCACGGTGGGGTTCGGGCTGCTGACCGTCGCACTGAACATCGCCGGCCTGGACGGGCCGGCCCGCCTGGTCGCGTCCGTGTTCACCCTGGTGGTGGCCGCGACGGTTTTCGTGGACATGGTCAAGGACCTGATGCGTGGGCACTGGGGGATCGACGTGCTGGCTCTGACGGCGATCGTGGCCACCGTGGTCGTCGGTGAATACCACGCGGCGCTGGTGATCTGCCTGATGTTGACCGGGGGAGAGGGGCTGGAGGATGCCGCCCAGCACCGCTCACGGCGGGAATTGACCGGGTTGTTGGACCGGGTACCGCGTACCGCCCAGCTGGTCGCCCCCGATGGAACCGTTTCCGACGTCCCGCTCGAGGACGTCGCCGCCGGTGACGTCGTGCTGCTGCGTCCCTCCACCGTCGTTCCGGTGGACGGGACCCTGGTGGAAGGGTTCGCCGATTTCGACGAATCCGCGGTGACCGGCGAATCCCTGCCGGTGACCCGTGCGGTGGGTGACCCCGTGCCCTCCGGCGCGGTCAATGGCACGGTGGCGGTTTCCCTGCGTGCCACCGCCACGGCTGCGGACTCGCAATACGCCCGGATCGTCGCCTTGGTCCAGGGGGCTGCGGAATCCCGGGCGCCGTTGGTGCGTCTGGCCGATAGGTATGCGGTCCCCTTCACGATCTTCGCTTACGTGGTGGGCGGACTGGCCTGGTGGCTTTCGGGGGACCCGGTGCGATTCGCCGAGGTCCTGGTCGTCGCCACCCCGTGTCCGTTGTTGATCGCCGCCCCGGTGGCGTTGATGGGCGGGATGAGCCAGGCGGCACGTCATGGGGCGATCGTGAAGGACGGCGGCACCCTGGAGCGCCTGGGCCGGGTGAGGACTGCGGCGTTCGACAAGACCGGGACTCTGACCACCGGAACCCCGCGCATGGTGCGCATCGCCGAAGTACCGGGTCTTGCGGCAGGGCTCGATGCGGACCGGTTGTTGGAATTGGCGGCCTCGCTGGAGGCCTACTCAACCCACGCCTTCGCCCCGGCAGTCACTGCGGCGGCCCGCACCCGCGGGCTGGCTCTGCACCCGGTGGGGGACGCCACGGAAATGGCGACCGAAGGGATCGGCGGCACCGTCGCCGGCCACCGGGTGCTGGTGGGCAAACCACGGTGGATCGCCGAAAACTGCTCAGGATTCGTCCCCGGTTCCATCCAGGCCGGCGAAGCAGGTGTCTACCTGGCCATCGACGGGGTCCATGCCGGGATGCTCGTGATGAGCGACCCGTTGCGTGAAGAGGCCGCGGAGATGATGGTGCGCCTGGAGAGGGCAGGGGTCAAGGACCGGGTGATGCTCACCGGTGACGTCGCCGCGACGGCGCAGGACGTGGCCCGGCGCGTGGGGTTGACCGACGTCCGGGCCGAACTGCACCCGGGGCAGAAGGTCGAACTCCTGGCGCAGCTGCCGCACCGCCCGGTGATGATGGTCGGCGACGGAATCAATGACGCCCCCGTCCTGGCCGCCGCCGATGTCGGGGTCGCCATGGGCGTCCACGGCGCGACCGCGGCCTCCGAAAGCGCCGACGTCGTGATCATGATCGACGACGTCTCGGTCGCGGCCACGGCGGTGGAGATCGGCCAACGCACCGTCAGGGTGGCGCGCCAATCCATTTGGATCGGGATCCTGCTCTCCGTGGCACTCATGTTCTACGCCTCCACCGGTGCCCTTCCGGCACTGCTCGGGGCCCTGGCCCAGGAGGTCGTGGACGTGCTGGCCATTGCGAACGCCCTGCGGGCCCTGGGCGGTTCGGCCACGTCACGGCGGGAAGGGAAAACTGCGGTGGCAAACACGATCCAGTAGCATGAAAGGCGTCGTGACTGGCGCTGGTGGATGACCACAAGGGAGCGGCAACAGCAGGAACCAAACGGATCGCGCGCCTGGGCCCGGGGGTCTCCGCAGTGGCGCCTGCCGCCGGGGTGGCCCCTATCGAAGACCATTCCCGCAGCAGGAGAAGATTTCGTGAGCACACCACACCCCGTGACCAACCAACCGCTATCCGAAGTGGACCCGGAGATCGCCGCGGTCCTGACCGCCGAGCTCGGCCGTCAACGCAACACCCTGGAAATGATCGCCTCGGAGAACTTCGCACCCCGCTCGGTCCTGCAGGCCCAGGGCTCGGTGCTGACCAATAAATACGCCGAAGGCTATCCGGGTCGCCGCTACTACGGCGGCTGCGAACACGTCGACGTGGCCGAGAACCTGGCCCGGGACCGCGTCAAGGCACTCTTCGGTGCGAAGTACGCCAACGTGCAACCGCACTCGGGGGCCACGGCCAACGCCGCGGCGCTGGCGGCCATGATCAACCCCGGGGACAAGATCCTCGGCCTGTCCCTGGCCCACGGCGGGCACCTGACCCACGGGATGAAGCTGAACTTCTCGGGCAAGCTCTACGCGGTCGCCGCCTACGAGGTCGAACCCGATACGTTCACCATCGACATGGACAAGCTGCGCGCCCAGGCCATCGCCGAGAAGCCGCAGGTCATCATCGCCGGCTGGTCCGCCTACCCGCGCCAGCTCGACTTCGCCGCCTTCCGTTCGATCGCCGACGAGGTCGGCGCCCTGCTCTGGGTCGACATGGCCCACTTCGCGGGACTCGTCGCCGCCGATCTGCACCCGAACCCGGTGCCTTACGCCGACGTCGTCACTTCCACGGTGCATAAGACCCTCGCCGGGCCGCGCTCGGGCCTGATCCTGACCAACGACCTGGAGCTGTATAAGAAGATCAACTCCAACGTCTTCCCGGGCCAACAGGGCGGACCGCTGATGCACGCCATCGCCGGCAAGGCGGTGGCCTTCAAGATCGCCGCGGGGGAGGAGTTCCGCGAACGCCAGGAACGCACGCTCGAAGGCGCCCGCCTGCTCGCCGAACGGCTCACTGCCGAGGACGTCACCGCCGCCGGGATCTCCGTGCTCACCGGGGGAACCGACGTCCACCTGGTCCTGGTGGACCTGCGTGATTCCGCATTGGACGGCAAACAGGCAGAGGACCTGCTGCACTCGATCGGCATCACCGTGAACCGCAACGCCGTTCCCTTCGACCCACGGCCACCGATGACCACCTCGGGTCTGCGCATCGGCACACCTGCTCTGGCCACCCGCGGCTTCGGGGCCGCCGAATTCACCGAGGTCGCCGATATCATTGCCACCGCCCTACGCGAGGGGGAGGCGGTCGAGACCGCCACCCTGATCGCCCGGGTGGAGCAACTGGCAGCCGACTTCCCCCTCTACGCCGAACTGGAGCAGTGGTGACCATGACACAGCGCGCACAAATCCTCGATGGAAAAGCCACAGCGAAAGCGATCAAGGCCGAGCTCACCGAACGGGTCGCTGCCCTGAAGGAACGCGGCATCACCCCGGGACTGGGAACCGTCCTGGTCGGTGAGGACCCGGGGTCGAAATGGTATGTCGGCGGCAAGCATAAGGACTGTGCCGAAGTGGGGATCACGTCGATCCGCATCGACCTGCCGGCGGACACCAGCCAGGAGGACCTGCTGGCTGCCGTCCACGATCTGAACGAGAACCCCGAATGCACCGGCTACATCGTCCAGCTTCCCCTTCCGGACCATATTGATCAGGACGTGGTCCTGGAAGCCATGGATCCAGCCAAGGATGCCGATGGCCTGCACCCGATGAACTTGGGCCGGCTCGTGGCCAACGTGAACCGACCCATGATTTCGCCGCTTCCCTGCACACCCAAGGGCTGCGTGGAGTTACTGGCCCGCCACGGCATCGAACTAGAGGGCAAGAACGTCCTGGTGGTCGGCCGCGGCGTGACCATCGGGCGACCGATCGGGCTGCTGCTGACCCGCCGCCAGGTCAACGCCACCGTCACCCTGGCCCACACCGGCACCACCGATCTGGCCGAGCACCTCTCCCGCGCCGACGTCGTCATTGCCGCCGCCGGGAAGGCGCACATGATCAAGGCCGCCGATCTCAAACCAGGGGCAATCGTTCTCGATGTCGGCGTCAGCCGGGTCGATGACGGCAGCGGCAAGGCGGTCGTCACCGGGGATGTGGAGCCGGCGGCCTACGACGTCGCTTCCTGGATCTCCCCCAACCCAGGTGGGGTTGGCCCGATGACGCGCGCCATGCTGCTGGATAATGTCGTGGACAGCGCCGAACGCCAGGCCGACTGATACCACCACGAGAGGTGCCCGGGAACCCCAGGGGTCCCGGGCACCTCTCGTGGTCGATGGGCAGCGACGGCCCGTTCCCCCGACTGAAATTTTCGGGGCGAATATGCTGTCATCACGGGGGTGGGGATGGTAGACATACGGTGTAAGGTCCCGAAGTTTCCCACCCATCTAAGGGGTTTGATTATATGGACACCTCCCAGATCGTTTGGATCATTGTCGCCGTCGTGGTGGTGCTGATCATCATCGCTATCATCGCCCGTATGGCCGGCCGAAAGAAGGCTGTTCGCAACCGTGAAGAGGCCGGCCGGATCCGTGCCGAGGAGCAGGAAACCCAGCTACAGGCCCGCGAAAGCGAGAACTCCGCACAGCGTGCCAAGGCCGACGCCGATGCTGCGGATCTGAAGTCGAAGGAACGGGATATTGAAGCCCAGCGGCTGCAGGCCGAGGCGAAGGACGCCGAGGTTGCTGCCGACCGCAAGCGCATGGACGCCG
>JBBSRM010000041.1:0-14773 GCA_038243055.1 Actinomycetales bacterium | reverse complement strand
TCCAAACTGCTGGCAGCAAACAACATGAGCATGTCCACGGTCATCTACCCGGGAAAGAAGCTCAACCTCTCCGGGAGCTCCTCCGCTTCCTTCAAACCGAGCTCAAGCTCCTCGAAAAGGAGTTCCAGCAGCTCGGCGTCGACCTACACGATTAAATCCGGAGACACGCTCTCGGGCATCGCCCATAGCAACGGCATGTCCCTTTCGGCACTGCTGAAAACCAGCGGCCTGAAGTCCAGCACGATGATCTTCTCCGGAAAGAAAATCAAGCTCTCGGGCGGGTCCTCCAGGTCTTCCAATTCGAGCTCAAGCTCCTCGAAGAAGAGTTCCAGTAGCTCGGCGTCGACCTACACGGTCAAGTCCGGAGACACCCTCTCCGGCATCGCCGAACACGCAGGCATGGGCCTTTCCAAACTGCTGGCAGCAAACAACATGAGCATGTCCACGGTCATCTACCCGGGAAAGAAGCTCAACCTCTCCGGGAGCTCCTCCGCTTCCTCCAAACCGAGCTCGGGTTCGTCCAGCTCGTCAGCCCCCTCGAAGAAGACCACCACGAGCACCTACACGGTCAAGTCGGGAGACACCCTCTCCGGGATCGCCGGCCAGGCAGGCATAGGCTTGTCCAAGCTCCTGTCGGCAAACAACATGAGCAACTCCTCGGTCATCTTTCCCGGGCAGAAACTCAAGCTCTCCGGCGGATCCTCGGTCTCCTCGACCTCGTCATCACGCAAGCAGCTGGTTCCGGATACCTTCCTTCACTATAAGTACCCGGCCAGCACCGTGAAGTCCGCGAACGACAATAAGTACACGTTGCTCTCGCGCAACCTTCCCTCGCGTTCGGGAATGCAGTCGATCATCGCCAGCACAGCACGCAAGATGGGCGTCGATCCGTCGCTGGCCCTGGCACATGCGTACCAGGAATCCGGCTTCAACATGGCAGCGGTCTCCCCCGCCAACGCCATCGGCGCCATGCAGGTCATCCCGACCTCGGGTGACTGGGCCTCGCAGCTGGTCGGCCGGAAGCTGGACCTGCTGAACCCCTACGACAACGCCACGGCGGGCGTTGCCATCATTCGTTCGCTGCAGCGCACTAGCAACAGCGTCGAAAACGGCATCGCCTCCTACTACCAGGGGCAGGGCTCGGTGAAGCGCAACGGCATGTACAGCGATACCAAGACCTACGTGAAGTCGATCAAGGCACATCAGAAGAAGTTCAACTGATCAACGCTGAACCCTCATGACGCCGGCCGGCCCCTTCGGGGACCGGCCGGCGTTGTTTCATCCTGCTGTGGTTCGCCCCTCAGCTGCGCAGCGGAAGATCCAGAATGACATCCGTGCCGCTATGGGGTCCGGGCTCCCATTCGATGGTTCCTGCCAGTTCGCTGGTCACCAGGGTGCGTACGATCTGCAGTCCAAGCCCGTCCTTGCGGGGTTCGGGGCCCAGACCGCGTCCGTCGTCGGACACCACCACGCGCAGCCGTTCGGTCCCATCGGCGATGGTGCGTCGCACCGCATGGAGGCTGACCGTACCATCCCTCTCACCCAAGCCGTGTTCCACAGCGTTGGAAACCAGTTCGTTGATGACCAGTGACAGTGGTGTCGCCAACTCGCTGGGCAGTCCACCGAAGGATCCCGACCGTTCGGTATGAACCACTTGACCGGGTGAGGCGACTTCGGCGGCCAATCTGAACTGGCGATCAATCAGTTCATCGAAGTCGACGTTCTGGCTCAGCCCCTGGGAAAGGGTCTCGTGCACCAGCGCGATCGTGGCCACCCTTCGCATGGCCTGCTCCAGGCCCTGTTTTCCGTCTTCGCTGACCATTCGGCGGGACTGCATGCGCAAAAGGGCAGCTACGGTCTGCAGGTTGTTCTTCACCCGGTGGTGGATCTCCCGGATGGTGGCGTCCTTGGACACCAACTCCATCTCCCGACGTCGTAGCTCCGTCACGTCGCGACAGAGCACCAATGCCCCGTATCGCTTCTTGCCGTCCCGTAGCGGGATGGCCCGCAGGGACAAGCTGACCCCGTTGGACTCGACTTCGGTACGCCACGGCATCTTGCCGGTGACGACCAACGCCAGCGATTCGTCCACGAGCCGGCGGTCTCTGAGTAGCCCGGTGGTGACCTCGGACAGCGAGCGGCTCTCCAGGGAATCGACGCCACCGAGGCGCCGGTAGGCTGAGACCCCGTTGGGGCTAGCGTATTGCACGATCCCTTCGGCATCGAGCCGGATCAGCCCGTCACCGACGCGGGGAGCCCCGCGGCGGGACCCGGTCGGTGTTGCGAAGTCCGGCCATAAGCCCTGCATGCCCATGCGCAGTAGGTCGGTCGCGCACTGCTTATAGGTCTGTTCCAGCCGGGACACCACCCGGGAGTTGGACAGGTCCTGGTGACTGGTGACGATGGCCAGGGTCCTGCCGTTGCGCACCATCGGGAACGCCTCGATGCGCATGGCAGACTCCTGCGTCCAATGCTCCTCGCCGGCGCGTTGGGATTCACCACTGGTCCAGGCCTGCTCGACCAGGGGGCGCAGGTCCTTGCGGATCCGCTCCCCCACGAAATCGCTATGGAAGACAGTGTGGCTGGTGGAGGGACGCACATGGGCCAAGGCCACATACGTCCCTCCGGCCGAGGGATGCCACAAGACCAGGTCCGCGAACGCCAGGTCCGCGACCATCTGCCAGTCCCCCACCAGCAGGTGGAGCCATTCCTCGTCCCCGGGCCTGAAGTCGGCTTCGGCCCGGATCGGATCGGTGAACGTCGCCAAGGGCTACCGCCGGACGATCGAACGCAGGAGGCGCAGTGCGACCGAGAGTGAAGCCATGTCGTCGCGTTCGAGGCTATTGACCTCATCGAACATGTTCTTCGCCCGCGCCAGATTGTCGGCATTCTGCTCTTCCCATTCAACGACTCGCGCCTCGGGGTCGTCCACATCCGGTGCGGCTTGCAGCGCAGCCTCGGTGATGTCCACCGCCGTGGAATACAAATCGTCCCGCAAGGCCGCACGCGCCAACGCCTGCCACCGGTCACCGCGCGGGAGCCTGGTGATGCGCTCCAGCAACCCGTCCATACCGAAACGCTCGAAGACCACGTAGTAGACGGCCGCAACCTCGCGGGCCGGCAGCCCCTGATCGTGAGCGGCCTGGGCGATATCCAGCAACGCGAAGCCCTCGAACTGCAGGGCCCAGCGTGAAGCCAGCTTCTCGGGCAGGCCCCACTGGAGCCCGTTGGCCTTCCATTCGGCGACGCGCTCGGCGTCAGCGCCGCGCAACAGATCTCTGAGCTCGGCCTGCAAGGCGGTCACGGTCGGCTCGAAGGCGTCGATGTCCTGCTGGACGCTCGTGCCGGAACCGACGTGGGAGATGAACCAACGCGTGGCCCGGTCCAGCAACCGGCGCATGTCCAGCTGGATTCGGCACCAATGCTCGACGGGCACGCTCGCCGGCAACTCGGCCACGGCGTCGACGAACTCATCCAGGGCGTAGATCTCCCGCAGTGCCACGAACGAACGGGCCACGGATTCCTCGGTCGCGCTGGTCTCTTCCAGAACGCGGAAGGCATAGGTGATGCCACCCATGTTGACGATGTCGTTGGCCACGACCGTGCTGACGATCTCCCGGCGCAGCGGGTGGGTCAGGACGTCCTCCGGGAACTTCTCGGATAGCTGCACCGGGAAGTACTCGCGCATCGTCTGGTCGAAGTACGGGTCGTCGGCCAGCTTGGTCTGGGCCAGCGCGGTGGCCAACTGGATCTTGGAGTAGGCCACCAACACGGCCAGCTCGGGAGCGGTCAGCGATTTGCCCCCGGCCAGTCGTTCCTCCAGTTCCTCCGTACTGGGCAGGAACTCGAGCTCACGGTCGAGATCGGCGTTTTCCTCCAACCAGTCCATGAGGCGTTCGAAGCTCGGGCTCCATTCAGAGAGGTGCTGCTTGTCATTGACCAACAGGATGTTCTGGTCGACGTTCGTGCGCAGGACCAGCCTGGCAACCTCGTCGGTCATCGAGTGCAGGAACTCCGCCCTTTCGTCCTCGGGCAGCTTTCCGGCGGTCACCATTCGGTCGATCAGGATCTTGATGTTGACCTCGTGGTCGGAGCAGTCCACCCCAGCGGAGTTGTCGATCGCGTCGGTGTTGAGGATGACCCCGTTCAGAGCGGCTTCGATGCGTCCGCGCTGGGTCATGCCCAGATTTCCGCCTTCGCCGACGACGCGGGCCCGTAGATCATTGCCATCGACCCGGATCGCGTCATTGGCGCGGTCTCCGACATCCGCGTGGGATTCCGAGGAGGCCTTCACGTAGGTGCCGATGCCGCCGTTGTAGACCAAGTCCACCGGAGCCGACAGCACGGCCCGCAGCAGGTCCGGAGGCGACATGGAGGTCGTCCCATCAGGCAGGCCCAGCACACCCCTGACCTGGTCGGAGACCGGGATGGACTTGGACTGACGCGGATAGACGCCACCTCCTTCACTGATCAGCGACGTGTCGTAGTCGCCCCAGCTCGAGCGCGGTAGTTCGTACAGACGCTGGCGTTCGGCGAAGGACGGCTTCGGATCCGGGTTCGGGTCCAGGAAGATGTGCCGGTGGTCGAAGGCGGCAACCAGCTTGGCGTGTTCGGAACGCTGCAGGCCGTTGCCGAAGACGTCTCCACTCATATCGCCGATACCGGCCACGGTGAATTCCTCGGTCTGGGTGTCGATGCCCAGTTCGAAGAAGTGCCGTTTGACCGATTCCCAGGCACCGCGGGCGGTGATGCCCATGGCCTTGTGGTCGTAGCCCACGGATCCGCCCGAGGCGAAGGCGTCGCCGAGCCAGTGGCCACGGGCCAGCGAGATCTCGTTGGCGGTGTCGGAGAAGCTTGCCGTTCCCTTGTCGGCGGCGACGACCAGGTAGGTGTCGTCGTCATCCAGGCGCACCACGCGATCCGGTACGACCACCTTCTCGGTATCGCCGTCCCTGACCAGATTGTCGGTGATGTCCAGCAGGGCCGAGATGAAGATGCGGTAGGCGGCCTTGCCTTCCTCCATCCAGGCATTGCGATCGACCGCCGGGTCCGGCAGGTTCTTGGCGAAGAAACCGCCCTTGGCCCCGGTCGGAACGATGACGGCGTTCTTGACCATCTGCGCCTTGACCAGCCCCAGGACCTCGGTCCGGAAGTCCTCGCGGCGATCCGACCAGCGCAGACCGCCACGGGCGACCTTGCCGTAGCGCAGGTGCACACCTTCGACGCGTGGCGAATAGACCCAGATTTCGTATTGCGGGCGCGGGAAGGGAGCCCCTTCGATCCTGCCTGGTTCAAGCTTGAACGAGAGGTGGATGGTGTCCTGGTAGTAGTTCGTGCGTGTGGTGGCGTCGATGAC
The DNA here is from genome assembly GCA_038243055.1 of Actinomycetales bacterium. Taxonomy (GTDB): domain Bacteria; phylum Actinomycetota; class Actinomycetes; order Actinomycetales; family Micrococcaceae; genus Arthrobacter_H. The sequence goes on along the minus strand of JBBSRM010000041.1, from coordinate 9,417 downwards.
GTTGACGAAGCGGCGCAGGAGCCGGTCAGCGTCAAGGGTCGCCACGTGTTCCAGACCGGCTTCCAAGGCGGCGCGTGCCGCTTCGGTGCGGCTCGTGCGTTCGCCTTCATTGAGGTCCGGATCGAAGGTGCCCTCGAACAGCTCGACGAGCGCCTCCGTCACCTCCGGGTTGGCCAGCATCGTATCGGCAATGAAGCCGTAGGAGTTCGAGGCACCGAGTTGGCCCAGGTACTTGGCGTAGGCCCGCAGGACAGCAGTCTCCCGCCAGGAAAGACCCTGGGTGAGGATGAGCCGGTCGAAGGCATCGGACTCGGCCCGTCCGACGAAGACCGCACTGTAGGCCTCGGTGAGCAGGTCGCTGGTTTCCAGCGGATCGATGCCCTCCGGGTACTTCAGGCCCAGGTCGTAGAGGTAGAACTTCTTGCCGTCCCGTCGTTCGATGGCGAACGGCTTCTCATCGACGACTTCCAGCCCCTGGTGTGAAAGCACCGGAAGGATCCGGCTCAAGGACAGCGGTTCGGTCAGATACAGGTTCAACCGGGCATCGACGCCCTGCTGGTCTTCAACGTTCGAGGGGACGTAGACGTGGAGCACCGGGCCTTCATGCTCCGGGTCGTCGTAGGTGGAGAAGCGTTCGATGTCTTCGAGTGCATCTTCGACTTCGAAGTCCACGCGATAGGCCTGCGGGAAGGCATCGGCCCATAGCCGGGACAGTTCACTGGCCTCAGCGCGCTCGAAGCGGCTGCGCACCTCCTCGTCCACGCCTTCGCCCCAGGACCTGACGGCCCGGACCAATCGTTGTTCCAGATCCTCACGGGAGACCTCGGGCGTCTGTTCGCCCAACGGCAGCCGGACCCGGTAGAACAGGCGAACCAAGGCGGATTCGTTCATCTGCACTTCGAATTCGGTGGAATCCGAGGCATAGGCCTTCTTCAGTTCGTCCTCGATACGCAACCGGACGGCAGTGGTGTACCGATCACGCGGGAGGTAGACCAGGGCGGACATGAACCGTCCGTAGATGTCGGGCCTGAGGAACAAACTGGTGCGACGGCGTTCCTGCAACCTGAGGATGCCGGTGACGATACGCAACAGGTCCTCTGGTTGGATCTGGAAGAGCTCGTCCCGCGGGTAGCTCTCCAGGATCGTCAGCAGGTCCTTGCCTGAATGCGAGTCCGGGGCGAAACCCGAGGCCTTGAGCACGCGCTCGACGTTCTCGCGAGCCACCGGGACGCTACGGACCGGACGGGTGTAGGCGCTGTTGGCGAAGAGGCCGATGAAGCGTCGTTCGCCGGTGACGTTGCCCTGGGCATCGAAGCTTTTGACCCCGATGTAGTCCAGGTAGACCGCGCGGTGGACCGTGGACCGCGAATTGGCCTTGGTGATAACCAGCGGACGCTTCTCGCGGGCCTTGTCCCGACCCAATTTCGTCAGTTCCTGACGGAGCATGGTGGTGCCCGACCGGCGCATCAGGCCCAGTCCACTCTTAGGGCGGACGTGCAGGACGTCCTTTCCGTCTTCAACGGCCAGGTCGTATTCGCGGTACCCCAGGAAGGTGAAGTTGCCCTCATCCAGCCAGCGCAACAGCTCGGCAGCGCTTTCCCGGTCGGGGATCTCGGCGTTCACGTCGGCGAGTGAATCAGCGATCTCGTGGGCCTTGGCACGCATCGGCGCCCAGTCCTCCACGGCATCACGCACATCGGAAAGGACCTGTTCGAGGCCCTCGACGAGTGCGGTGACCCGTTCCGGGTCCGGCGTCCCGGCGATTTCGATGGCGATCCATGATTCGACGGTCGACTTCCCGACCTGGTCCATGAAGCCGGCAAGATTCGGCAAGGCGGCGGTATCGCCGGATGACGTGGCTTCGGCGGTGTTGACCGGTTCGACGGTCGTCGCGATCCCCTCTTCGTCGCGATGGACGAGGCAGGTCGGGTGGACGACCAGGGTGATGCCCTGTTCCTGCTGGACGATCTCCGCGGTCACCGAGTCGACCAGGAAGGGCATGTCATCGGTGACGACATAGACGACAGCACGGTCGTCCTCGGGATCCACCGCGACTTTCGCCCGTCCCTGCTCCCGCTGATGCCCGACGCCCAGATGCACCCCGACGCGCTGACTCAGCTTCTCCGGTGGATACGTTGCCGCATCCTCGGGTGAAAGGTTCCCGTAGTAGGCCTTGGTGAACTGGGGGGTGTTTGTCTCGGCAATGAATCCTGTAGGACTGCCCGACTCCGACGACATCAATTAACGCCTCCATAAAAGGATGAGGACCGCGCCTTTGCGGTCTCGAACACCTCAAGACTAACCCGCGGATCGGCTAGCTCCCAATGGGCCGTATCAGCGATTGAAGAACCCTGCACGACGGCGGATTTCCACCGAAACCAGGGCCGCGATCCCTACTCTCAAAACACTGTCGGGGGCCGACTCGGCCAGCACGCTGCCTTGCAAAAGCGCCCGGTCCGCGGCGTCCGGGTCCGAGGGCAGCAGCCCGTCGATCCCGCCCCCGGGGCCAAAGCGCTCCCAGCTCTCCAGCAGTGCCCGTTCGGGTGAGGGGCCCACCGCCGATCGACGCACCCGGTTGAAGACCACCCGTGGTGTCGTCTCGGGCAGGATCTCCCGCAATTCCTCGAGGCCCTTGATCATCCGGGGTACCCCGACGCTGTCGGCCGACCCGACAGCGATGACCTCTGCTGCGGATTCCAACACGGCCAGGGCGGCGCCATTGCGTTGCGGGGCGGAAGTGTCATAGGTCAGGTCCTCATCGCGTTCGAGGAAGGAGGCGACGTCCACGACCACCAGATCGGCACGACGGCGGACGAAGTCCAGCACCCGGGTCATCGCCCCGGCCCGTAGTTCGGGCCAGCGTTGCGGCCGCGACAACCCCGTGGCCACCCGGATCGTCGTCCCCCCGACCGCGACCACGGCACAGGAGCGTTCGAATCCCGCCTGGTCGAGCATGCCCTGGTCGGAGAGCCGGCACAGTTGCGCCAGACCCGCCGACTCGTCGAGCAGACCCAGGTGAACGGCGACGCTGGCGCCGTAGGTGTCGGCATCGACCAGCAATACCCGTTGGCCGTCCATGGCGGCTTCGGCAGCCAGGTTCACGGCCACCAGGGTCTTCCCTGTCGAACCCACCGGGCCCCAGACGGCCAGGATTCGCCCGGGTTCGGGCTCCGGCGCACGTTCCTTCCGGTCGGAGGGCTGGGCACGACGGGCACCGCGCGGTGGTGGTCGGTGGGCGCTCGAAACCAGCAGTTCGAGTAGGTCCGAGACCGATTGCTCCTCCGTAGTCGTCGGTTCCACGCCCAGGCCCAGCTCGGTTAGCCGCTCGGCATCCGAGGGTTCGTCCGTGATGGCCACCGCAGGTACGCCGTGGAAGGATAGTTCGTCGGCGAACTCCGCATCGATGTCCATCGGGGGTCCCAGGAGCAGCGCGGCATCGGCCAAGCCGGATTCGGCCAAGGCAACGACTTCGCTCAGTTCCTCGCAGTGCCGCACGATGGTGACCGTTCCGCGCAGCCGTTCAAGACGGTCCGCCAGATCCCCCGCCCGGCCCCAGACGACGACGGCAATACTCATTCGGTGGATCCGCCGGCGGCGAAGACCACGGTCAGCTGCGCTTCATTGGCCAGTGCGGAGATCATATCGGGTAGGTCCTCATCGGTCACGAGGAGTTCAACCACCTGCCCCGAGGTTCCTCCGAAACCGGAATCGAGCTCATGGATGGCACTGACCTCCACGGTTTCCAGAAGCTTCTTCGGCTCCTCGTAGGTCGTGGAGTTCGCTCCCCGCTCGGCCGACCACACGTCAACGCGCGTCCCTACCGCCACTGCCACGGGCAGGTCACGGGACAGCTCGACGGACAGGGGTTTACGGCCCTGCGGGTCGCGGCCGCCAATGGAGGCCATCGGCACCAGTTCGCCGCTGCGGATCAACGTATTGGCCTGCAGGCCCTCGGCAGGAGCCTCCCGCGCGGTGAGGTAGTGGTCCTGGACGGAATCCAGGCGCACGTCGACGACGTCCAGCCCGGAGGATTCGATCTTCTCCCCCATGCTGATGTCCTGGTTGGCCACGTACACCGGCACCGTCTTGTTCTGCAACGACAGCAGGGTCAGGACCCCTGCCACGGCGACGACGACCAAGAGGATCCCAACGATCAGCCGCGGGTCCCTCCACCCGGGTTTACGCAGTCTGCGCGCCGGTTCGCTGTGCTGTACATCGGTTGCCACGCTGCCTCTGCTTCCCGCCGACTGCGATGACACAGGCCGCGATGGTGGGAGAAGCTCCGGTGGATGGTCCCTCCCTGATCGTCAACACTAATGACTAAACCTCCGCCGCCCAAGGGTCTGGGCCAATCTGTGGATATTCGGCTGCTATCAGGCCTCATGGCGCAGGACGGCGATCGAGGCGAAGGGAAGCAGGACGACGGACCTGACTTCGGTGTCGCGGCGGTACCCGTCGGCCGGATGCCGGGCCAGGCGCAAGTGGTCGGCGCCGGCATGGTCCAGGGTCCCGGTCCCCAAGGCGGCCCCATCCACTGCCCACACCGTGACCCGGGCCCGGTCGCGCACGAGTGAACGCAAGGCAGCACCCTGGCTCACCCGGCGTCGTACCGTGGCTTCCTCCACGATCGCGGCACGCTGTCCAGCCACTTCGATCGACCTGACGCCGGTAGCGAGAACCAGGTATTCAGCATTGCCCTCGAGTAGCGACAACCAATTCACCCCCACATGAACCAGCACCCCACGCAACCGCTGACCGGATAGCAGGTCAAGAGCCAGCTCCGCACCGGTTTGGCCGGCCAGGTAGTCCCAAAGGCGCAGCTGGGACCGCTCGATCCGGACCATCTCCTGGATCTCCACGGTGCGCTCGCGCGCCCGGGCGCCATTCAATTGGGACTCCAGATCGGCGAATAAAGACTCCCAGCGCATGGGCCTACCCTATTCCCACGGATTTCATGCCGACTCTGGACAGCGACGACAACGAATGCAATGATCGACCTCAAGCAACATCAAATGATAGCAAACGGCATCTAAACGAAAGAGTGGTCAGGGTGACGAGACGGTGGGCGGATGACCCCCAGCAGACGACGTCGGTACTGACCGGGGTGTTGATCGGGCTCTGCGGGATCCTGCTGGCCCTCTGCGGAGCCGCCTGGCTCCACAGCGGCATCCCGTGGGGAGACTCCGCCACGCGCTCCCCCGCCAGCTGGGACCGCAGAGCGGCGCTCTCCTGTGTTCTCCTGGGACTGGCGGTCATCGTGTGGTGGCTCTTCAGCTTCCTCGCGGCTTTACTGAGTGAAGTCCTGCGCCGGTGTGGACAGGCAGCAGCGGCCGATCACACCGCACGCCTTTCACCGGCCTTCATGCGTCGCCTCGCGGCAGCCCTGCTCGGCACCCAACTCCTGGTGGTCCCGTCGGCCCATGCTCTCGCTCCGGTTGCCGCCCCGGCCGCCTCAACCGAAACAACTACCTTCAGCACTCCGATGCCCGATCCGGCGGCCCCGGCCCCGGAGCCGACGGTGCCCACCGCTTCCTGGGCCGAACGGCGGCTGCCAACACCACAGTGGAACGCCGAACCTCCGGCAGCACCGATGGACCGGCTGATGGGCCAACCAGCCGATGCGGCCGACCCGGGGAGCACGGTGGTGGTCGGTGCCGGGGATTCGCTCTGGTTGATCGCCGCCAGGATGGCCGGACCCGGGGCAAGCGACGCACAAATCGCCCACGACTGGCCCCGCTGGTACCACGCCAACCGGGAAGCCATCGGCCCGGACCCCGACCTGTTGCACATCGGAACCGTCTTGACCCGGCCGCGGGCCGAGCTGGACCAGAACGGAAAGTAGGAGCCATGAGTCAGCCAGCACAACCTGAACCCCAGCCACCGAACATCGTCCCCAGGCCCGGGGCAGGATTCGGGTTCTCCGCAGGATCACCGGGGGCGATGATCCGCCCCCTGCCGGTCCGCAAATTCGCCGACCTCCTCCCGGCGGCCACACACCGGTATCCCGGCTCCACCACGACCGGGGCCGCTCTGGACCCCTCGGTTCCCGCGGCGCGGCACGAAGCGGTGGAAGCGGCCCGGCGTGAAGAAATCGCCCATGTGCAGACGATTGTGCGGATGGTCGCACTCGCCGCGTTCGAATCGATGTCCGGGGTCCGGCCGGTCCATCAGCTGGCCCGCTGGCTCGAAGCCGGCCAGTACGAGAAGCTTCGGTGTCGGGTCGCCCTGATCAACGCCACGCAACCCGACGACGGCTCCCGGTCCCGTCGCAACACCACCATCCGACGCACCCGGCTCTGCCCGGTGGCCACCGGCGCCTACGAGGCCAGCCTCGTGGTGGCCGAAAACAACCGTGTCCGTGCCGCCGCTCTCCGAGTGGAGCGGCGACACGGACACTGGACCGTTGTCGACCTGCAGTTGGGCTAGCTGCGCTTGGACTTCTTCGAACGACGCTCGGCCCGGTTGGCCTTGCCCTTGTTCTTGCCCTCCCCGGAGGCGGAGCGCTCGACGTGGGATTCCGCCTCGCCGTCCTCGCTGGGTGAGGTGTACTGCAACGTCGACGGGCGGGCCGGCGCGTCCAGGCCGGGGGTGTTCATCACCGGCGTCGTGGTATTGGACCGTCCGTCGGTGACCCCGGGCAGGGAAACCGGTGTCGGCGCGGCGACCTCGACCTCCAGGTTGAACAAGAAGCCGACGCTTTCCTCGCGGATGGCCTCCATCATGGTCTGGAACATCACGAAACCCTCGCGCTGGTATTCGACCAACGGGTCGCGCTGGGCCATCGCCCGCAGGCCGATGCCCTCCTTGAGGTAGTCCATCTCGTAGAGGTGTTCCTGCCATTTGCGTCCGATCACGCTCAGGACCACGCGGCGCTCGAGTTCACGCAGGTTCTCCGCACCGATGGCCCGTTCGCGCTCCTCGTACTGAACACGGGCGTCAGAGAGGATCTCCTCCTGCAGGAACTCCGGGGTGATGCGGCCGGGGCCGCCACCTTCTTCAAGGACCTCGTCAGTGGTCAACGCGATCGGGTACAACTGCCCGAGGTTCGTCCACAACTGCTTGAAGTCCCAGTCGTCGCCGTGCCCCGAGCTCGTCGCCTCGGCCACCATGGCCTTGATCGCGTCCTCCAGGAAGTGCTGGACCTGCTCCTGCAGGTCGCCACCTTCGAGGATGCGACGGCGGTCGCCGTAGATGGCCTCACGTTGGCGGTTCATGACGTCGTCGTACTTCAGGACGTTCTTGCGCTGTTCGGCGTTGGTCGACTCGACCTGGCCCTGGGCGGTTTCGATGGCCCGCGAAACGATCTTCGACTCCAGCGCCATGTCCTCGGGCATCGAGGGGTTGTTCATGATCCGCTGGGCCGCGTTGGCGTTGAAGCGGCGCATCAGCTCATCGGTCATGGACAGGTAGAAGCGGGACTCCCCGGGGTCACCCTGACGGCCGGAACGGCCGCGCAGCTGGTTGTCGATGCGGCGGGATTCGTGGCGTTCGGTGCCCAGAACGTAGAGTCCGCCCAGTCCGCGGACTTCGTCGGCCTCGGCCTTCACGCTCTCGCGGGCGGCGGCGAACACGTCGTCCCAGATCCGCTCGTATTCCTCCGAGTCGCGCTCGGGATCCAGCCCGCGGCGCTCCATGTCGGCGACGGCCAAAAACTCGGCGTTGCCGCCGAGCATGATGTCGGTACCGCGGCCGGCCATGTTGGTGGCCACGGTGACCGCGCTCTTCTTGCCGGCCTGGGCGATGACGGCGGCCTCACGGGCGTGCTGCTTGGCGTTGAGCACCTCGTGGCGGACGCCCTCCTGGGCCAGCTTGCGGGAGAGGTATTCGCTCTTTTCGACGCTGGTGGTGCCGATCAGGACCGGCTGACCGGCGGCGTGGCGTTCAACGATATCCTGGGCGACGGCGTCGAATTTGGCGATTTCGTTCTTGTAGATCAGATCCGACTGGTCCTTGCGCACCATCGGCTTATTCGTGGGGATCTCCACGACACCGATGCTGTAGGTGCCCATGAATTCGGCCGCCTCGGTCTGTGCGGTACCGGTCATGCCGGAGAGCTTGGCATACAGGCGGAAGTAGTTCTGCAGCGTGACGGTGGCCATCGTCTGGTTCTCGGCCTTGATCTCGACGTTTTCCTTCGCCTCGATCGCCTGGTGCATGCCTTCGTTGTAGCGGCGTCCGGCCAGCGTACGGCCGGTATGTTCGTCGACGATCATGACCTCGCCCTTGATCACGACGTAGTCCTTGTCCTTCTTGAACAATTCCTTGGCCTTGATGGCGTTGTTCAGGAAGCCGATCAGCGGGGTGTTGGCCTCTTCGTAGAGGTTGTGGATGCCCAGATGATCCTCGACCTTCTCGATCCCCGCCTCCAGCACGCCCACGGTGCGCTTCTTCTCGTCGACCTCGTAGTCGGTATCGATCTCCAGGCGGTTCACCAGCCGGGCGAACTCGCTGAACCAGCGGTTCACATCCCCCTGCGCCTGGCCCGAAATGATCAGCGGGGTCCTGGCCTCGTCGATGAGGATGGAGTCGACCTCATCGACGATGGCGAAGTTGTGGCCGCGCTGGACGAGTTCGTCCTTGCTCCAGGCCATGTTGTCGCGCAGGTAGTCGAAACCAAATTCGTTGTTCGTCCCGTAGGTGACGTCTGCTTCGTACTGCTGGCGGCGCACGGAAGGATCCTGGTTGGACAGGATGCAACCGGTCGTCATGCCCAGGAACCGGAAGACGCGCCCCATGAGGTCCGATTGGTATTCGGCGAGGTAGTCGTTGGTCGTGATGATGTGCACGCCCTGGCCGGAGATGGCATTCAGGTAGGCGGGCCCGGTCGCCACCAGGGTCTTGCCTTCACCGGTCTTCATCTCGGCGATGTCGCCCAGGTGCAAGGCCGCCCCGCCCATGAGCTGGACGTCGAAGTGCCGCATGCCCAGCGTGCGGTCGGAAGCCTCGCGCACTGCGGCAAAGGCCTCGGGCAGCAACGAGTCCAGCGAAGCCCCTTCTTGGAAGCGCTTCTTGAAGTCCTCGGTTTCGGCCCGCAGATCCGCATCCGACATGGCCCGGAACTCGTCCTCAAGCAGGTTGATGGCCTCCGCGTAGCCGCGCAGTTGCTTCAGGGTCTTCTTGTCGCCGCTCCGCAGGACGCGTTCTAGCAGTGATGCCACGTGGTAGCTCCAAATCTCAGGCACAGGAATTCTGGCTTGTCCAGTCTACGGGAGACACGATCGGCGGCCCGTTCAAGTTCCCGTGCTTCGTGTCCCCACCGTCTTGGCCAGTTCTAGTGAAAGGTTACCCTCCAGTTGGACCTGCACCGATTCCAGACCGATCCATTCAGCCATCAGGGAAAGCTCAGCAGCCAGTTCCCGGGCGGTTTCAGGGGGTGCGCCCGGTTCGGCGTGGCTGGATCTGACCATGAGCACACCC
>JBBSRM010000040.1:0-14974 GCA_038243055.1 Actinomycetales bacterium | reverse complement strand
GTCGAAGGACGGGTCGATCTCCTGGCCGAGTCCTTCGGCCATGGCCAGCATCTTGATCAGCAGGGCGGTATCCGGGGGAAGGCGTAGTTGGTGGCGGCGCAGCATGGCCACCACGTCATTGACGATCTTTGTCAGCGGGACCTCGGAGAGTGGCTGATCGGCGTAGCGGTCCAACAGCTTGGCCAGATGCGATTGCAGTTCGGCCCGTCGGGTGCTCTGTCCCGCGCCGCATAGGCGCAGCAGGGCGGTGGTCATGCGGTGCGGGTCCCTGACCACGATGGCCTGCAGCAGCTTCACGAGTTGGTGTTTCAGATCGTCGCTGACGTGTCCGACCATGCCGAAGTCGATGATGCCGAAGCGTCCGTCGGCCTCGACGAAGAAGTTCCCCGGATGCGGATCGGCATGGAAGAAACCGTGTTCGAAGACCATGCGCAGCAGCACGTTGCACGCTCGGGAGGCCACTTCGGAGGGGTCCAGGTCGGCGGCGCGCAGGCCCTGCACATCGGTGATCTTCAGCCCGCGCATGCGCTGAAGCGTCAACACCCGCGACGTCGTCGTGCTCCAGAAGACGTCGGGGATGTGGACCTTCTGATCGGTGGCGAAATCCCGGGCGAATCGTTCGGCATTTCGGCCCTCCGCGAGGTAGTCCAGTTCCCCGCGCAGCGTCGCGGCGAACTCCTCGACGGTATCTGCCAGATGTAGCCCGCGGGCGGTCGCAGAGGCCTGTTCGGCGAGCTTGGCGATCTCCGCCATGATCTCCAGGTCGTTGTTGACCTGTTCCACGATGCCGGGGCGGCGCACCTTGACCACGACGTCACGGCCCTGGACCGTCGCCACATGGGCCTGGCCGATGGAGCCGGTGGCCAGAGGGGAGGGATCCATGGTGGACAGGAGCTTCGCGGCCTCGGGGCCCAGTTCGGCCTCGATGACTTCGCGGATGTCCTTGAAAGGTACCGAGGGGGTCCCGTCCTGGAGTTTGGCCAGTTCCGCCACGTACTCCGCAGGCAACAGATCCGAGCGGGTGGAAAGGACCTGCCCGAACTTCACATACACGGCCCCCAGGTCCTCCAGGGCGAGGCGCAGTCGTTGGGGGAGACCCTGGTCCTGACCCTGGCCTGTGGGGAATCGGGCCGCCGGACCCAGGATGCGGGTGTCCACCCCGAGGGCGGCCAGCAGGAAGCCCAAACCGTGCCGGCTGAAGGTCTCGGCAATATCGCGGAAGCGTTCGCGGCGGCCGGTCATGGCGTTGCGCATCGTGAGCAGGTTCCCATGTCGGTCATGCTATCGTCCCGTGCAACCACCCCAACCATCCAGGAGCGTCATGGCCACCCCGCATATCTCAGCAGAACCCGGCGACTTCGCACCCCACGTGCTGATGCCCGGGGATCCGCGGCGCGCCCAGCGCATTGCGGAGACCTTTCTGGAGAACCCGCGCCTGGTGACCGAGGTCCGCGGCATCCTGGGGTACACCGGCACCGTTGACGGCCAGCCGGTATCGGTGATGGCCTCGGGCATGGGCAGCCCCTCGATCAGCATCTACGCCACCGAACTCGCCAGGTTCTACGGGGTGAAGCGGATCATCCGGGTCGGAACCGTGGGCAGCATGCAACCGCATTTGAAGGTCGGGGACGTGGTCGCTGCCGCCGCGGCGCACACCACCTCGGCCATGACCGCCGTACGTTTCCCCGGCGTGCATATCAGCCACACCCCCGATTTCGGGCTGCTGCGCGCCGCCGTCGCGCACGGGGAGGGCAGCGGGAAGAAGGTCCATGTCGGTTCCGTGCTGACCAGCGACGACTTCTACAACGGCGATCCCGAGGCCATGGCCCGGCTCGCCGAGGCCGGAACCCTGGCGGTGGAGATGGAAGCCGCTGCCCTGTATGCGGTGGGCATGCGTGAGGGCATCGAGACCCTGATGCTGGGCACCGTCTCCGACGGCAGCCCCGGTAGCTCCGACCTCACCGCGCAGGAGCGCGAGGAGACCTTCACCGAAATGGTGGGGTTCGCCCTGGCGGCATTGCGTTCCTGAAGTCCGACCCGTCCCGCGTGGTGCTCTGGGCAGGAGTGCCCCGATCGGTCATAGTGGGCGGACGGGACGGAATCATCCCGTCCGCGTCAGATGAGGGGCCCCGATGACAACGCCGTCGAACGAACCAGACACCCGCACCACCGATCCGGAGCAGGACACCGGGACGGACGATGCCGAGCAGGCCCCCGGGCTGCGCGAATCGGCGGAAAGTCCTGCCGTTCTGATGCGCAAGCGGATCGGGCTGTTCGCCGGTCCGGTCCTCGCCGTCGTCGTGTTCTTCCTCCTGCCCGGCGACCTGGCGCAACCGGCACGGCTGACGGCTGCGGTGGCTACCGTGATGGCCGTGTGGTGGATGACCGAGGCGATCCCGCTGGCCGCCACCGCGCTCCTTCCGCTCGTGCTGTTCCCCGTGCTCAACGTCGCCGGCATGACGGATGCGGCCAAGCCATATGCGAATCCGATCATCTTCCTGTTCATGGGTGGCTTCATGCTGGCCCTGGCCTTGCAGCGGTGGAACCTGCACCGGCGGATCGCGCTGGCAACCGTGTTGCTGGTGGGCACCAAACCCCGCCAACTGATCGGTGGGTTCATGATCGCCACCGGCTTCATGAGCATGTGGGTCTCCAACACCGCCACGGCGGTCATGATGCTGCCCATCGGCATGTCGGTGCTGGCCCTGACCGCGCGCATGAGCGATGACAAGAAGGTCCCGCCGAAATTCGGGATCGCCCTGATGCTCGGCATCGCCTACTCCGCCTCCATCGGCTCGCTAGGAACCATCATCGGCACCCCGCCCAACGCCCTGATGGTGGGTTACCTGCAACAGGCCCACGACATCAACATCGGCTTCGGCCAGTGGATGCTGGTGGGTGTGCCCATGTCGGTCATCTTCATGGTGCTGGCCTGGTACCTGCTCACCTTCGTGATCTTCAAGCCCGAGATCACCGAGATCCCCGGTGGACGCAAGCTCATCTCCGATGAGTACAAGAAGCTGGGCCGGATGAACGTCGGCGAGAAGCTGGTGCTGGTGATCTTCGTGCTCGCCGCTGCCTCCTGGATCACCGTCCCGCTGCTCTGGCCGGGCACCTCCATCGAAGACGCCGTCATCGCGATGTGCGTCGCCGTGGCCCTGTTCATCATCCCGGCCAATCTGCGCAAGGGCGTCCCGCTGCTGAACTGGGGCAGCGCAAAGGAACTTCCGTGGGACATCCTGCTGCTCTTCGGCGGCGGGCTGGCGCTGTCGGCACAGTTCACCGAAACCGGCCTGAGCAAATGGGTCGGTGAACAGGTGGGCGGCCTGGGCTTCCTGCCCGTGGTGATCCTGGTCGCCGCCGTGGCATTGATCGTGCTGGGCCTGACGGAACTGACCAGCAACACGGCTACCGCGGCCGCCTTCCTGCCGCTGATCGGAGGCGTTGCCGTCGGGCTGGGGCTGGACCCGATGCTCCTGGTGGTTCCCGTCGCCATTGCCGCGACGTGTGCGTTCATGCTGCCGGTGGCCACCCCGCCGAACGCCATCGCCTACTCCAGCGGCTACGTCGAGATCTCCGACATGCTCAAGGCAGGCATCTGGCTGAACCTCATCTCACTGGTCCTCACCACGCTGACCACCATGACGCTGGCGGTCTGGGTCTTCAACATCGTCTACTAGCTGCGTCGAACAAGGCATCCTCGCGCTACTGCCGACGCGGGCCTAGGATTGCGTTAGCCCGCGACGACAGCCGCGGCACCTGGAGAGTGGATGCCCGATGAGTGCTGACCAACGCCGTCGACAACTCGGGAAGAGCGAGGCCCCGGTCGAAGACGAGATCGCAGACTCCTACGATCGCATTGTCGAGGAGGGAGCGGGCCGCCTCGCCAGGTCGTGGACGATCATCCTGGTCACCGGGACGTTCGGCGGCTTCGAAGTCGGAACCGGTGTCATGGCCTACCTGGCGGTCATGCACGCCACACATAGCCACCTGCTGGCGGGGCTGGCGTTCGGCATAGGATTCGTGGCGTTGCTACTGGCCAAAAGCGAGCTGTTTACCGAAGGCTTTCTGGTGCCCATCACGGCGTTTGCCGCCAAGCAGGCCAGCTTCGCCAGCCTGCTCAAGCTCTGGTCCGGGACGCTGGTGATGAACCTCGTGGGCGGGTGGTTCTTCATGTGGCTCGTTGCCCGGGCCTTTCCCGAATTCCGGCCGGAGCTCGAGACGGCGGCCCGGCACTTCATCGATGCCGGATTCGGGTGGCAATCCGTCTGTCTGGCCGTTCTGGGCGGCAGCACCATCACGTTGATGACCCGCATGCAGCAGGGCACCCGGTCGGACATGGCCAAGATCGTGGCTGCCGTGGCCGGTGGCTTCCTGCTGGCCGGGCTGCAGCTCTTCCACTCCATCCTCGACTCGCTGATCATCTTCGGTGCCATCCATGCCGGTGTCTCCGTGAGCTATGGGGATTGGCTGGGCTGGTTTGGCTATACGGTGCTGTTCAACATCCTCGGCGGTCTCCTGCTGGTGACCGCTCTGCGGTTGTTGCGCAATAAGGAACTGATCATCGAGAGCAGGCGCCGGGCCCCCGCCGACCCCGACGCCCCACGCTAGCGTCACCCCCGGTTTCGGGCCGGCGTCGAACCGTCAAGGCCTAGCGAGGACCGGGACTCCCTTCGTCTGTGGATGCCTCGCCATCGGGGTCGTCGGAGGAGGATGGGGTCTCGCCGTCGGTGTATTCGCCGTCCGAATAGTCGTAGCCCACGGGGTGCCCGTCCGCGTCGGTGCGCTGGTACCAGTCGGTGACCTTCGGATCGTGGGAGTCGAAGCCCGCTCCAGCGCCGGTTCCTTCGGGGGACTCCTCGACTGATAGTTCGAAGTCGTCCCCGTGCTCGTCGATGCCGGTCAGCACGGCGTCCTCCATGGCTTTGGCGGCGTACGCCCCGCGGATGATCATCGGGTCGGTGGTCAGGTCCTTGATGAAGGCCACCATCAAGAACAGGATGATGACGGCGAAGGGCAGGGCCGAGACGATGATGAGATTCTGCAGTCCCTTGAGCGCTTCTCCGCCCCCGATCAGCAGCATCACCACGGCAATGCCCATCATGGCCAGCCCCCAGAAGACCGTGACCTTCTTGTCCGGGACCTCCTTGCCCCGCTGGGAAAGGATGCCCATGACCACGGAGGCGGAGTCGGCGGAAGTGACGAAGAAGATCGAGACGCAGGTCATCGCCAGGAACGGGGTGATCCCGGCCAACGGCAGGCGGTCCAGGACCTCGAAGAACAGGTCCTGGGCGCCGGCGTCGACCCCGATGCTGCTGTCCTGCATCCGCATCCACATGGCCGTTCCACCGAAGACGCCGAAGGCGCCGAGGCAGACCAGGGTCGGAACCACCAGGATGTACTGCACGTACTCACGTAAGGTCCGACCCCGCGAGATGCGGGCCAGGAAGATGCCCACGAACGGGGACCAGGAAATCCACCAGGCCCAGTAGAAGACCGTCCACTCGGCCGCGAAGTCGGCCGATTCCTGCCCCCAGGAAGCGCCTTTGCTCATCATATGAGGCAATTCGGCAATGTACTCGTTCAGCGCGGCAGGGAGCAGGTTCAGCAGGAACAGGGTGGGGCCGGTGACGAAGATGAAGATGCCGAGCAGGAACGCCAGGGTGATGTTGATGTTGGAGAGCCAGCGTATGCCGCGCCCGATGCCGGAGACGGCCGAGGCGACGAAGCCCGCGGTCAGGATCGCGATGATGATGATCAGCCCCGCATTGGGCAGCTTTCCGATGCCCGAGACGATCTCCACGCCGCGACCGACCTGCAGGGCGCCGATGCCCAGTGAGGCTGCCGTGCCGAAAAGTGTGGCGACGATGGCGAACATGTCGATCATTCGTCCGGGCAGGCCATCGGTCTGCCGCTTGCCCAGCAGCACGGTGAAGATGGACGACATCAGCGGCACCCGTCCGCGGCGATAGGCGCCGTAGGCGACGGCTGCCCCGACCAGCGCGTAGATCGCCCACGCATGCAGGCCCCAGTGGAACAGGGTCTGGGCCAAGGCCTTGTGGATGGCCTCGCGGGTTTCTGGATCGGCGGTGCCGGGCGCGGGGGTGATGAAATAGGTCAGTGGCTCGAAGGGGCCGAAAAAGAACAACCCGATGCCCATGCCTGCCGAGAACATCATGGCGATCCAGGAGAACTTCGAGTATTCGGGCTTCTCGCCATCCACCCCTAGGGGGATCCTTCCGTACCGGCTGAAGCCGATAAAGACCATGAACAGCAACACGACGGACACCAGGGCGCTGAATAGCCAGCCCATATTCGTTACTACCCACGCCAGTGCCGCATCGGAGACAGCTGTCAGTGAGTCGGTGGAAATCACGCCCCAGGCGATGAAACCCAGGATGAGTACCGCGGCCACGCTGAAGACGACGCGGTCGGTCCCGTAGCGTCTGCGCTGCTCGTTGACCGAGATGCCCGGCACCAGACCGGGGTGGATGTTGTGTGGGTAGTTCTCCTCCACCCGCCGCATGACTGTTCGGGTCCGGTCCATTCGCCGTCGGACTTGCGGCGGCGCATCCTGTGCTTGGTTCGTGCTCGGTTCCTCTGGCACTGGATCGAACCTCCTGATCGACGATTTCCGTGTGATGCGGGTCACGAAGCGTAGTAGTGGTGAACTATACGCATGCAGATTGCTGTGAGAGGTCGAGGGTGGCCGCCGGTAGGGTGAAGTCATGAGTTCCACCGACTTCACCATTGCCTTGCGCTGGTCCGACCAGGATGCCAACGGCCACCTGAACCACGCGCGCATCGTCACCCTCATGGAGGAAGCCAGGGTGCGGTGGACCCGTGTCGAGGACGGGTTTGCCCAGCTGCTGCTGGGTGTCGTCGTCGCATCGATGACCGTGGACTATCTGGCTCAGGCCGAATACATCCCGTCGATGACCATCAGTCTGGGCATCGAGCGCATCGGCACGAAATCCTTCACCCTGCGCCATACAGGCGTCCAGAACGGGACGACCGTCTTTGTTGGCACCACGGTCATCGTCCCGTTGGCAGCAGACGGTGCCGGGGCCCGCGCGCTGGCGGATGACGAGCGGGAGGCGTTGGAACGCCATCGGCTGGAGGACCCCACGGACTGACCGGCCAACAGCACGAACCGTCCTCCGGGAGCTCGTGGATTCCACGCTGTGCGCGGACGGCGGTGTCTCAGCGCCGAAGCGGTGGTAAAGTCGAGACAGATATGCTTCTGCCGCCCGTGGGTCGCTGAAGCCCTTGATTTTCCCGGTTCGCTCCGGCGTCGACTGTTCACATGATGCTGCCGGCCGGATACCGAAGAAACCAGAACAGCACAGAGAACGGACACTCTTGAGAAAAAAGCAGCACCAGACCCCGCCCGCCCTCGCCAAGGGAGCCCTGCGGGTCATGCCGCTGGGCGGCCTGGGAGAGATCGGCCGCAACATGACCGTCTTCGAATACGGTGGCAAGTTGCTCATCGTCGACTGCGGTGTCCTCTTCCCCGAGGAACACCACCCCGGCGTCGACGTCATCCTGCCGGACTTCTCGGCGATCCGTGACCGCCTGGACGACGTGGTGGGCCTCGTGCTCACCCACGGCCACGAGGACCACATCGGCGGCATCCCATACCTGCTGCGCGAGCGCGCGGACATCCCACTGATCTCCGCACGCCTGACGCTGGCCTTCGTGAAGACCAAGCTGCAGGAACACCGGATCAAGCCCAACGTCGTCCAGGTCAAGGAAGGCGAACGCAAGAAGTTCGGTCCCTTCGACCTCGAGTTCCTGGCCGTGAACCACTCCATCCCCGACGGCCTGGCCGTGGCGATCCGCACCGGTGCCGGCACCGTGCTGGCCACGGGTGACTTCAAGATGGACCAGTTCCCGCTGGACCACCGCATCACCGACCTGGCCGGCTTCGCCCGTCTGGGCGAGGAAGGCGTGGACCTGTTCCTGCCGGACTCCACCAACGCCGAGGTCCCGGGCTTCATGGCCGCCGAAGCCGATCTGCTGCCGGCGATCGACAACGTCATGCGCACCGCACCGCGCCGCGTGATCGTCTCCTCCTTCGCCTCGCATGTGCACCGCATCCAGCAGGTCATCGACTCCGCGCATAAGTACGGGCGCAAGGTCGCCTTCGTGGGCCGTTCGATGGTCCGCAACATGGGCACGGCCCGCGAGCTGGGCTACCTGAAGATCCCGCGCAACGTGCTCGTGGAGTTCAAGGAGGTCGACAAGATGGCGCCGGAAAAGGTCGTCATCATCTGCACCGGCTCGCAGGGTGAGCCGATGGCGGCCCTGGCGCGCATGGCCAATCAGGACCACATCATCGACCTCGTCGAGGGCGACACCGTCCTGCTGGCCTCCTCACTGGTTCCGGGTAACGAGACCTCGATCTACCGTCTGATCAACGACCTGACGAAGCTCGGCGCCAACGTGGTGCACAAGGGCAATGCGAAGGTCCACGTCTCCGGGCACGCCTCCGCCGGCGAGCTGGTGTACTGCTACAACCTGGTGCGCCCGAAGAACGTCATGCCGGTCCACGGCGAGCACCGCCACCTGAAGGCCAACGCCGAACTGGCGATCCGCACCGGTGTGGATCCCAAGAACGCGCTGGTCCTCGAAGACGGCGTGACCGTTGACCTCAAGGACGGTGTCGCCCGCGTTTCGGGCAACGTCCCCGCAGACTACGTCTACGTCGAGAACATGGTCGCCGGTGCAGCCACGGAGGAGTCCCTGCAGGACCGCATCCGTCTGGCCGAGGACGGCGCACTGACCGTGCTGGCCATCGTGGACCCGGAGACCGGCGCCCTGGAGGAGGACCCCGAGTTCTTCCCCGTTGGCTTCAGCTTCTCCGATAAGGACCTCGGGAAGGCCGTCGGCATCGTCGAGAAGACCCTCACCGGGCTCAAGGGCGTCAAGACGGGCCCCGACGCGGAACGTGCGATCTCCCAGGCCCTCGTGCGCTGGTCCGACCGTGCCATGCGCCGCAAGCCGGTCGTCACGGTCATCACCGTCGACGCCTAGGTTTCACACACCAAAAAACCGGTCCCGATCACATCGATCGGGGCCGGTTTTTTTTGGTGCACGACGACGGCTCGGGAACCGGGGCATCCGGTGCTACGCTGGTCATCGAAACTTTGTTCTATTATAGGGGGTTGCTGTGTTCGGCCAGGATCCCGTGTACGTCCCGCCTCCCGGCACCATGCCCGGCGATGACGGCACCGGTGAGCCCACGGCGGAACGCCAGGCCAGCGGCTTCCCGTCCCCGGCCCGAGACTACTTCCACGGCGGGATCGACCTGAACCGGCATCTGATCCGTGACCGGACCTCCACGTTCATCATGCGTGTTTCGGGAAACTCGATGGCGAGCTCGGGCATCTGCGACGGAGACGAGGTGATCGTGGATCGATCGCTGCCGGTGCGCGATGGCCGGGTCGTCATAGCCGTCCTGGAAAGCGAGATGGTCATCCGCCGGCTGGGTATCGATGCCGGCGGTGTCAGTCTGCGCACCGACGACCCCTCCGCGGAGCCGGTCCTCGTCGCGGCGTTGGAGGACCTCACCGTCTGGGGCGTGGTCACCCGCTGCCTGCACCATGTCTGATCCGGGCTCCGGGCGCGGACGCATCGGCCTGGTGGATGTGAACAACTTCTATGTCTCGTGCGAGCGGGCCTTCGACCCGGGGCTGGAAGGGCGTCCCGTCGTCGTGCTCTCGAATAACGACGGCTGCGTGGTCGCCCGATCCCCGGAAGCAAAACGGCTCGGCATCAAGACCGGCACCCCGTGGTTCCAGGTCGCCGGGAGTGCGGAGGAGATGGGGTTGGTGGCCCGCTCCAGCAACTACGAGCTCTACGGCGATATGTCCGCCCGCGTCATGGAGGTCATCGGACGATTCGGGGCCTGGCAGGAGGTCTACTCGATCGACGAGTCGTTCATCGGCCTGCCCGGGGACGAGGCTTCCCTGCGGGAAAGCGCGCACCTCATCCGGGAGGCGGTGTGGCGAAACGTCGGCGTTCCGGTCTGCGTGGGTGTCGCGCCGACCAAGACCCTGGCGAAGTTCGCCAACCACGTGGCCAAGCGCAACCCCGGCCTGGGTGGGGTCTGTTCGCTGGATAGCGTCCCGCCGGAGGAGATCCGCCGCATCCAATCACGCGTTCCGGTTACCGGTTTATGGGGCGTCGGGGCCAGGAACGGGCAACGGCTGAACGCCCTGGGCATCGAATCGATCGCCGACCTGCGCGCTGCGGACCCGTTGCTGATCCGCAAGAAGTTCTCGGTGGTCCTGCAGCGCACCGTGCTTGAACTCAACGGCACACCGTGCATTCCCGAGGTCGAGGAGCGAGCCGATAAGGCGCAGATCATGTTCTCACGGAGCTTCTCCACCCCGGTGACCACGGCCTCGGACATGGATCAGGTGATGGCGCTCTACGCCCAACGCGGGGCCGCGCGGATGGCCGCCGAGGGGTTGCGGGCCACGATGCTCACCGTCAGTGCCGGTGTCAGCCGCTTCGCCGGCCAGACGGATCAGCCGGGGGCGAACCCGGTGGCCACCGTTCGGTTGGCGGCGCCGACGCAGGATCCGATCGTGCTCACCCGGGCCGCCGTCGCTGCCATGCGCGAACGCCTGGTCCCCGCTACCCGCTACGTGCGGGCCGGGGTCGTGCTCTCAGGCCTTGAGCCGGCAGACGGCCAGGCCTCCTTCGACGCGTTCGCCGCCGAGGGGGAGGAGCGGCAGATGGGTACGCTGCTCGGTGATGTGCGCGCCCGCTTCGGCCAGACAGCGATCGGGTTGGGCCATGCCGGGCTGGCCGAGCCGGCGGCCTGGACGATGAAGCGGGAATTTGCTTCGCCCCGCTATACGACGGAGTGGTCCGACTTGCCGGTGGTCTCCGCGTGATTCCGGCCCCGACTCCAATGGTTGAGAAGCCGGGGCCCGAGGATGCCGGCTTCGGCTAGAGCTTGACGACCATCTTGCCGGTGTTGGCGCCGCGCATCAGGTTCAGGAACGCGTCGACGGCGTTCTCCAGTCCCTCGACCACGGTCTCGTCGAACACGAGGTCGCCTGCGGTGAGCCAGGCGCCCGCCTGCTCGGCAAACTCGCCGAGGTGCTGCGCGTAGTTCCCGACGGTGAAGCCCTTCAGCGTGAGGCCCTGGCCGATCAGGTTCATCATGTTGCGCGGGCCGGCTGCTGGCGTGGTGGCGTTGTACTGCGAGATCGCCCCGCACAGCGCCACGCGTCCGCCGTAGTTCAACGCGCCAAGGGCCGCCTCGAGGTGTTCGCCGCCGACGTTGTCGAAGTAGACGTCGATGCCCTTCGGTGCCGCTTGGGCCAGCTGCCCGGCGATGTCGCCGTCCTTGTAGTTGAAGGCCGCGTCGAAGCCGTACTTCGAGGTGAGCAGGTCGATCTTCTCCTGGCTACCGGCCGAGCCGACGACCCGGCCGGCGCCCTTCAGGCGGGCGATCTGACCGACCATGGTGCCGACGGCACCGGCAGCGCCGGAAACAAAGACGGTATCGCCCTTTTTCATCCCGGCGATTTCGAGCAGGCCGACCCAGGCGGTCAACCCGGTCATGCCCAAGGCGCCCAGGTAGACGGACAACGACAGGCCGGGCAGCTCGTCCACGGCGCGGAATCCGGCGGCAGGGCCCTGGGCGACATCGCGCCAGCCCTGGTTGTGCAGGACCGGGGTGCCCACGGCCAGGGAATTGTCGCGACTCTCGATGACGCGGCCGATGGCCCCGCCATCCATGACCTCGCCGACCTGGAACGGTGGCACGTATGACTTGACGTCGTTCATCCGACCGCGCATGTAGGGGTCGACCGACATGAACTCGTTGGAGACGCGGACTTCGCCTTCGCCCAGTGCCGGAAGATCGACGACGGCGGTGCGGAAGTTCTCGTGATCGGGCCACCCGGTGGGGCGGTTGGCGAGCTGGATCTGTGTACTGGAAGTCATGGAATTGCTCCCTACAAGTAGATGGTGTCGCTGACTGCGATAGGTCTATAGTATTAGAACGATCGATACAAAATAAAGACTTCGAGGCGAAGTTCACCCCGAGCGCAATGCCGGGGGACCCGCCGGGGCCGGGAGGAGGCACGTGGCACGGAGCAAGGCATTCGACATGGATGAGGTCATCCAAGCGGCACGAGACGTCTTCTGGGTCGCTGGTTATGACGCCGCTGCCATGCCCGAATTGGAACGGGCCACCGGGTTGGGCCGCTCCAGCATCTACAACGCCTTCGGCTCCAAGCGGGGGCTCTTCGACTCAGCCGTGCAGAGCTATCTGGACCAGGTGGTCCGTCCCCGTCTCGAGGTCCTGGTCACTGCCGAAGACGGGGCCACGGGACTCGGCGCCTACTTCAATTCCCTGGCCGATGCCATGCGTGGCGAAGTCGGCCAACAGCGGGGATGCCTGTTGCTCACCGCCTCATCGGGGCGCAATAGCCGCGACGAAGCGGTGCGTGCCGCGATGGAGGCCTACCGGGTCGAAGTGACCGGGGCCTTCGCCGCGGCCCTGCGCCGTGATCTGCCGGGAAATGGCGCCGATCCGGCCCCGCCGAAGGGTGTGAGCGCCGAGAGCGACGCCCCTATCGGCGGACGCGCCCGCCTGTTGTTCGCCTTGTTGACGGCCGGGATGACCCTGGCGCGGATCAACCCGGAAGAGGCGGCGGCCACGCTGCGATCGGCGGCGGCATTCAGCGCCCCGGCCCAGGCTCCCTGCTAGCGGCCCGAAACGTCGATGTGGGGTTGTTGGCGGATCCACGGTAAAATCCTTGTGGAAAGGCATCCCGGTTGCGCCCCGCTCCGAGGCCCGGGATGCGCGGAATCGGGATCCACCCCGTACCTCCGCAAGCAGCAGCGCCATCGGCGCACCTCGGACGATAGATCCAGGTGGCCCCACCGGGCCGCCGTCGTACTTGTCGGGTGGCCTTGGCCTAACCCGGTACGTGGCACTACATTCGGTAGTCCACGGTCCGTGGTCACACCACCCGCAACCCACTGGAGGCCAGCGCATGGTGGAACCATCGCTCTTGAACAACCGCCCCTTGAAGAGGGTCGCGGCCGTTGTCGCCGGAATCTTCGTCATCACGACGTCCCTGGCCGGCTGCCGCATCAACTTCAAGGACAACCACGTGCCGGAATTCGGCGGCGTCGTCGTGCGCGTGGTCGACGGCGATACCTTCATCGCCGAGGTCGATGGCAAGGAAAAGACCGTTGACCTGCTCAACGTCCTGGCTCCAGCCGGCGGCGACGATGCCGAATGCCTCGGCGAGCAGGCGACCGAAAACCTGAAGACCATGCTGCCGGAGGGCAAGAAGGTCCGCCTCGAATACGACGACGACATGCCCCCCAAGCGCAGGAACAACAAGGCGGCTGCGTTCTCCTCCGGCGACTTCGTCAACGCTGAGGTTGCCAAGGCGGGATTCGCTGTTGCCGAGAAGCAGAGCCCCAACAACCCTTACTACGATCGTGTCCTGGAGGCCCAGGACACGGCGCAGGACAGCGGCAAGGGGTTGTTCGACGGCTCCAATGAGTGCACCATCGCCGCAACGGTCGAACCGGCCATGAAGCGGATGAAGTCCGTTTCGAAGGCCCCGCCGAGCAGTGTCGAGTCAGCCGAGGACATGATTGATGACCTGAAGTCAGTCGTCAAGGACGGCCAGTCAGCCGAGGACTCGCTGACCGATATGAAGGTCGAGGAAGGCACCGCACAGGCAGTGGTCTACGCCTCCGAGAAGACCCGGTGGGAGAAGGAAATCTCCGGGACCGTCAGCGCAGCGAAGAAGCGCCTGGGTGAAGTCGAAGGCGTCCACACCAAGCTGGTGGCCAAGAAGAAGGCCGAAGAGAAAAAGAAGAAGGAACTGGCCAAGATCGCTGCGGAACAACGCGCGGCCGAGGAGAAGGCTGCTGCCGAACGCGCCGCCGCAGCGCAGCGTGCCGCTGAGGCGCGTGCCGCCCAGGAGCGGGCCGAGGCAGCACAGAAGGCCAGGGCCGACGCGGAAAAGTCCAAGTCGGACGCGAATAAGAGTAAGAACTCTTCAGATCAGAGCAAGGCCGCGGAAAAGAGCAAGGCCGCTGAAAAGGCGAAGAAGAAGGCCGCCGAGGAGAAGAGCAAGGCCGCGGAACAAAAGAAGAAGGCCGAAGAGAAGAAGAAGGAAGAGGAGAAGAAGAAGTCCGGCAAGAGCCACGGGAAGGGTGACTAAAAGGAGTCGTGATCGACTCGGGCTGAGGTTATACTTTCAAGTATTCGTAGCTCGCGGTAAACCTTGGGGGAGCCAATGTCGGTGCAGAAATTGGTGACCCTGTCGCCATGGTGGGAGAAACCGCGGCTTGCCGTTGGCATGTTGGCTGTCGCCGTCGTGTTGTCGGGATGCACCTCAGGCGGCTCGGCAGCCGTGACCTCTCCGTCCCGCTCCGGGACAGATGCCACCGTGGTCCGGGTGATTGACGGCGATACGATCGTGGCGTCGCTCGACGGGGCCGAGGAGACCATCCGTCTGCTCAATGTCGACACCCCCGAGACCAAGAAGCCCAACACCCCGGTGGAGTGCCTGGGCCCCGAAGCTACCGAGTATTTGCGTCAGCGACTTCCTGTCGGAACCAGAGTCCAGCTCGAGTACGACGTCGAACGCACCGACCGCTACGATCGCACGCTGGCAGGGGTCTACCTGGAGGGTGATCTGGTCAATGCGGATGTCGCACGAGAGGGCTTGGGGGTTGCCGTTCTGTTCGAGCCCACCCGCCGCTTCCATGCCGAAGTCCTCGCAGCCCAAGAGGAAGCGCTTGAGGACGAGGCAGGGCTGTTCAGCGCCGCTGTCGGATGCACCGTTCCCGGTCAAATCGAGTCCGCAATCGACCAGCTCGCGACGGTTCCGACGGCAACTGCCGAGACCGCTGCCGAGGCCTCGGGGCTTCTGGCGGGTGCGGCGACGGCTCTTGCTGCTGGAAAAGCCGCCGAACT
>JBBSRM010000039.1:0-15053 GCA_038243055.1 Actinomycetales bacterium | reverse complement strand
GGAGTGTTCGGTGCCGGAGATCTGCGCGGTTCCTGCCAGACCCGCGAGGGCACCGGCGATCACCATCACGGTGGTGTAGGCCCGCGGGACGTTGATGCCCGCGGTACGTGAAGCCAGCGGGTTGGCCCCGACGGCGCGTAGTTCGAACCCCGCGGTCGAACGGTTCAGCAGCCACCAGACGAATCCGACGGCCAGTAGTGCCACGACGAATCCGTAGTGCAAGCGGAACCCCGAACCAAAGATCAACGGGTAGGTCGCCGAGTCGTGGACTGCGGGGCTGACGGGGTTGTTGGAACCGGGACGCTGGAAGGCGGTGGTGGTCAACACATAGAGAAGGAGGTAGAGCGCGATGTAGTTGAGCATGATCGTGACGATCACCTCGTGGGCGCCGCGCCTGGCCTTCAGGATCCCGGCGATGCCGCCCCAGATGGCGCCGCCGATGACGCCGGCGACGAGGGCCAGCAGCAGGTGGATGCCGACGGGCAGCTCGAAGGTGAAGCCGACCCAGCCGGCCAGCATGGCACCGACGATGATCTGCCCCTGGCCACCGATGTTGAACAGGCCGACCCGGAACGCCAGGGCCACGCCCAGCCCGGCCAGGATCAGCGGCGTGGAAACGGTCAACGTCTCGGTCAGCGGGTAGATCGCATTGGCGAATCCGTCGGCCTGCGTGTTGAAGACGGAGCTGCGGAACAGCGCACCATAGGCCTCGGAGACCGACGCCCAGACGGCGGCAAGCATGTCCAGGGGTCGGGCGAAGAAGTAGCTCGCCGCTTCGGTGACCCGTTCGTCGGTCGCAGCAATCAGGATGGCGCCGACGATCAGCGAGAGCACGATCGCCAGCACCGATACCAGCCCATTGCCCTGGGTGATGCGTTGCATCAACGAGGCGCCGGGGTCCGGCGGCCCGGCCTCGGCCAGCTGGGCGGGAGTGTTTCCTGCGGCGGCGCCGCCGGGAATGGATCCGCCGCCCTCCGGCGACGCGGGGGGCCCTCCTGCTGCAGGGTCCTTGGGTGTCAGGTCGGCGGGATCATTCATTCCCGGACTCCTCTTCGTGGTTCGGGATCCGGGCGGCGCCCGGGGTCGTAGCGCCGGCATCGTCGGCGGAGGCGCCGGCCATCATCAGGCCCAGCACGTCGCGCGGGGTGTCCCCGGGCACGATGCCCACCAGCCGTCCCTTATAGAGAACGGCGATTCTGTCGGCTAGCTCGGCAACTTCATCGAGTTCGGTGGAGATGATCATGACCGGCGTTCCGCCGTCGCGTTCTTCCACGATCCGCCGGTGCAGGAACTCGATCGAACCCACGTCGACGCCGCGGGTGGGTTGCGAGGCGATGAACAGTTTCAGGGGCCTGGAAAGCTCCCGGGCCATGACGACCTTCTGCTGGTTGCCTCCGGACAGCGTTCCGGCGTTCGACTGCCCACCCTGGGTGCGGATGTCGTACTCTTCGATCTTCTCGTCGGCGTTGCGGTTGATCACTGCGGGGAGCATGTTCAGTCCGCGGGCGAACGGTGGCCTGTCGTACTGGTTCAGCACCAGGTTCTCCGCCACCGTGAACGACGAGACGAGGCCGTCGGTGCTGCGGTCCTCGGGGACGAATCCGACGCCGGAGTTGATGATGGACTTCACCGTGCGACCCAGCAGGTTTTCCCCCTGCAGCATGATCTTGCCGGTGGCGTGGTCCTCCAGACCCATGATGGCCTCAGCCAATTCGGTCTGGCCGTTGCCCTGGACGCCAGCCACCGCGAGGATCTCACCTTCGGAGATCTCGAAGCTGACGTCGTCGAGCATGACCTGCCCGGTGGGGGCAAGAACCGTCAGGTGCTCCACGCTGAACGTGGGTTTGCCGGGCTTTGCCGGTTCCTTGTCGGTGGCCAGGTTCACGGCGCGACCGACCATCAGCGAGGCCAGTTCGGTCGCCGGGGCGTCAGGATCCGCGTTGCCCACGACCTTGCCTCGGCGAATGACCGTGATGACATCGGAAATCGCCTTGACCTCGCGCAGCTTATGGGAAATGAAGACGATCGAGGTCCCGTTATCGCGCAGCTGCCTGATGATGTTCAACAGCTCATCGGTTTCCTGCGGGGTCAGCACTGCCGTGGGTTCGTCCAGAATCAGGATCCTGGCGTCACGGACGAGCGCCTTGATGATCTCCACGCGTTGTTGGACGCCGACCGGCAGGTCCTCGATGACGGCGTCGGGGTCCACATGGAAGCCGAACTGGTCGGAGATCTCCCGGATCTTCCGACGCGTGGCCTCCAGATCGAGGATTCCCGCAGCTCGGGTGTTTTCGTCACCCAGGGCCACGTTCTCGGCGACCGTGAAGACGGGGACCAGCATGAAGTGTTGGTGGACCATCCCGATGCCGGCCTTCATGGCGTCGCCCGGGCCGTTGAAGCTCACGGGCTGATCATCGATGAGCACCTGGCCGGACGTTGCCTCATACAGGCCGAAGAGGACATTCATCAGGGTGGACTTGCCGGCGCCGTTTTCCCCGAGCAGCGAGTGGACCTGTCCATCCTCGACGACGACATCGATGTTGTCGTTGGCAGTGAATGAACCGAATTTCTTCGTGATTCCGCGAAGTTCCAATTTCACGTGCTGTACCGTGTTCCCTTCTCATCCGGCGCCGAGGCCATGGTTTGGCCATGGGGCCAGCGCGCCGTCGACCCTAGCGTAGCCGCGAACGTGTGGCGGCGAGCGAGCACGCGCCGCCCGACGTCGGGGTCACCCCGAACCTCGGACGGCGCGTTCTGTGCCTGGTGGTCGGTCCCGGCCGATCCTCTGGATGGATCGGGACCGACCGTGGATTATTCCTTCGGGCTGGAAGGCGATTCGACCTTGATGTCACCCGAGATGATGTCCGCCTTGATGTCGTCCAATTGCGACTTCATGTCATCGGAGACGTCGGAATCAAAGTCGTGGAACGGTGCCAGACCGACTCCCTTGTTCTCCAACGTTCCGACATACGGGGCGTTGTCGAACTTCTCGTCCAGATCCTCGGTCACCACGTCTTCCACGGCCTCACCCATCAGCTTCATGACCGAGGTGAGCACGAATTCCTTGCCCGAGGGAACGGTCTTGTAGCCGTCGGAGTCAACCCAGATGACCTTGACATCCTTGCCGTTGGAATTTGCTTCCTTGACGGCGTCCATGGTGCCCAGGCCCACCGGACCGGCGACGGGCATGACGATGTCCGCGCCTTCGTTGATGAAGTTGGTGGTGGTGGTCTTACCCTTGCCCTGGTTCTCGAAGTCGCCGGTGAACGTGCCGTTCTGCTTATCGGCGTTCCAGCCCAGGACCTTGACCTTCTTGTCGTTCTCCTCGTTGAAGTACTTCACCCCTTCATCGAAGCCGTCCATGAAGATCGAGACCGTCGGCAGGTTGATGCCGCCGTAGGTGGCGACCTTGCCCGTCTCCGACGTCCCGGCTGCCAGGTAGCCGGCCAGGAAAGCCGCCTGAGCCGTGTCGTAGATGATTGGCT
The DNA here is from genome assembly GCA_038243055.1 of Actinomycetales bacterium. Taxonomy (GTDB): domain Bacteria; phylum Actinomycetota; class Actinomycetes; order Actinomycetales; family Micrococcaceae; genus Arthrobacter_H. Next base: position 11,568 of record JBBSRM010000039.1, on the reverse strand, counting down.
TGACGTTGTCGGCCTTAATCGAATCATCATCGATGATCGCGAAATGCGAGTCCGGGTTGGCCTCGGCCATCTTCTTCGTCGCGTCGGCCAACAGGAAGCCGACGGTGACGGTGAGGTTGCAGCCGCCCTTGACCATCGAGTTGAGGTTCGGCTCGAAGTCGGTGGCCGCCTGTGACTCCGCCTTCTTGGTCTTGATGCCCAGGTCCTTCTTGGCCTTCATCAGTCCCTCGTACGTGGACTGGTTGAAGGACCGGTCGTCGAAGCCACCGGAGTCGGAAACCATGCAGCCGGTGTAGTCGGCGGCGCCGGGGTGACTCGACGCCTTCGAATCATCGCCGCCGGATTCCGGGGCCGCCCCGCAGGCAGTCAGAACGAGGGCGGAAACGCCCAGAACGGCGGCGAGCTGGCCGGTGGAGCGCTTCAGGGTGCGTGGTGACTTCTTCAAGGTTCCTCCAGTGACGAGTGATGCTTCGGGGCCACCCCTCAATAGACCAGGTGATCTACCTGCCCCGAGTGGGTGCCGACCGCGTCCGACCTCCCATGGCAGGAAGACGTGACGGAAAATACAGTATGCCCCACGCGGACCGACCTGCCACCGCAAATAGTTGACACGACAATATCGTTGACCTTTTGTTACCTATTGGTAGCTCGATCAGGCGCTTTGTCCAGGATCGATGGCGCGCAGGGCGGCAGCAGCCATGACCCGGATGCCGGTTTCGATGGCCTTCTCGTCCGGGATGTAGTCACCGCGGTGCAGGTCATAGGTTTCCCCTCCCGGGGTGCGCGTTCCCAGGCGCATCATGGCACCGGGAATGGCGTGGGTCATCCACGCGAAGTCCTCCCCGCCCATGGACTGCGGAATGAGCACGATGGCCTTCGAGCCGATCTCGGCGCGCGCGGCCCGCTCGATCAAATCGGTTTCCGCTTCGGCATTGACCACCGGCGGGACACCGCGGGTGTGCTCGAGCTTCACGTCGACACCATAGGGAACCGCTACCTGGCGGACGACCTCGTCCAGCAGCACTCCGGCCGATTCCCACGCGTCCCCGTCCAGGCAGCGCATGGTCCCGGCCAGGTAGCCCGCGGCAGGGATGGCGTTCGGAGCCGAACCGGCGTGGATCTGGCCCCAGACCACCGACACGGCACTGCGCACGTCGATCCTCCGGTTGAGCACCGCCGGCACGCCGACGGCGATCTCCGCCAGGGCGAAGACCAGGTCCTCGGTCAGATGCGGCCTGGAGGTGTGGCCGCCGCGGCCCGAAAGTTCGATCTTGATGGTGTCGCTGGCGCTGGTGATCGCGCCGATGCGGGTCCCGATCGTTCCGACGTCGACCCGGGGTTCGCAGTGCAGGGCCAAGATGCGCGGAACCCCTTCGAGGACCCCTTGGGCAATCACCGACAATGCTCCGCCGGGCATGGTCTCCTCAGCCGGCTGGAAGATCACCCGGATCCTCCCGCCGAGTTCACCGGCCTCGTGCATGCGTCCCAGCGTCAAGGCCACCCCCAGCATGACCGTGGTGTGGATGTCATGCCCGCAGGCATGGCAGACGCCTTCGCGTTTCGAGGCGTAGTCCAGACCGGTTTCCTCCAGGATCGGCAGGGCGTCGATATCCGCGCGTAGACCCAAGGCGATCTCCCCCTCGCCGATGTCGACGTAGAGCCCGGTCCCCTCGAGGGCCGTCGGCTCCAGACCGGCATCCTTGAGTTCCTGCAGGATGCGTGCCGTCGTCCGGGTCTCCTCGAAGGAGAGTTCGGGGTTCGCATGCAGGTCGCGTCGGAAGTCCACCAGTTGGGGCAGCAACGGCTCCGCCCAGGGCCCGATCGCTGGATAGGTCGTCTGCCTCGAGGAATCGTAAGTCACACCAGCGACCTTACGACGTCGTCGGGGCAACCACCGAGTTTGCAACGCATCATTTCGCCCGTTGCCGGCGGTCGTGGGACCGCCTAGAGCACGTCGAGGTCGCCGGAGGCCTTGAGTGCCTCGACGGCCTTCTTCACGGACTGGGCGTGGTCGCTCGTGGTGACCAAGAGGGCATCCCCGGTATCGACGACGACCACGTCCTTGATGCCGATCAGGGCGATCATGCGTTTAGTGTCGGAGACCACGACGCCGGAAGCGTCGTCGGCGTAGACCCGGGCCCCCTCCCCCAGCACGGTGAGGTTGGTGGCCTCGCTGGCGGGGTTCAACCGGCCGATGGCCGCGAAGTCACCGACGTCATCCCAGGTGAACTCGCCGGGGATCATCGCGACGTCGCCTTGTGCGGCGGCCGGTTCGGCCACCGCATAGTCGATGGCGATCTTCGGCAGGGTCGGCCAGATGCGCTTTTTCACGGCATCGCGTTCGTCGGTATCCCAAACATCGGCGATCTCCATCAACCCGGCGTGCAGTTCCGGTTCGTTGCGTTCCAGGTGCTCGAGCATCAAGGACACGGGAGCGACGAACATCCCTGCGTTCCACAGGTAGTCACCGCTGGCGACATAGCGCTGGGCCACTTCCTCGTCGGGCTTCTCCACGAACTCGAGCACCGACGTTGCGCTGGGTGCCCCTTCCACGTCGAGGGCTTCGCCGGCGCGGATGTAGCCGAAAGCGGTCGACGGCGAGGCCGGCTTGATGCCGATCGTGACGATCTTGCCGGTGGCTGCGGTGCGGATGGCCTCACGGACGGCCTCTTGGAAGACCTCGACCGGCCCGATGACCTGGTCTGCGGCAAAGGACCCCATGATGATGTCCGGATCCCTGCGGTGCAGGATGGCCGCTGCCAGGCCAATCGCCGCCGCGGAATCCTTCGGTTCGGATTCGAGCACGAGGTTCGTTTCGCTCAGTTCAGGCAACTGCGACTGGACGGCCTCGCGGTGGGCCTGTCCCGTCACCACCATGATGCGCTCATCCGCCAGGGGAACGAGCCGCTCATAGGTCGCACGGATCAGCGTCGTCCCCGACCCGGTGAGGTCATGGAGGAACTTGGGGGCGGCCGCACGGGAGAGCGGCCACAGCCGCGTTCCCACGCCGCCGGCGGGGATGACGCCATGGAAGCGCGCTAGGAGGTCTTCATTCATGAATCCCACAGTAGGCGATCACCGAGCCGATTCGCTGGAGGACGGGCTCGATTTAGGGCATGAAAATGTCACGTATTTTCCGCAGGATTCCGCGTGTTCCCCCTCGTCACGGCGGTCGGCGTGAGGCTCGCCACACAGGTAGGGTGGAGACGAAGCCTGACAGGCCCCGTGGTCTAGGATCAGGCTAGGAACGCTTACGCACCGGCGCCAATCTTTTGTGTGCACGCCACACGAACGCCCTTGCATGCATGGAGGTAAATTCAGTGTCGAAGACATCGTCAGGCACCCTCTACCGCGGCCACGAAGGCATGTGGTCCTGGGTAGGGCATCGGGTCACCGGTGTCGTCATTTTCTTGTTTCTTTTGGTGCACGTACTCGATACGGCACTGGTGCGGGTCGACCCCGGCGCCTACGACGCAGTGATCGGCACGTATAAGAACCCGTTGATGGCCGTCGGAGAGCTCGGTCTCGTTGCCGCGATCGTCTTCCACGCATTCAACGGTCTGCGCCTGGTCCTGGTTGACTTCTGGAAGTCCGGCCCCAAGTACCATCGGCAGCTGCTCTGGGGCGTGCTGATCGTGTGGGTCGTTGTCATGATCGGCTTCGCCATCCGTCACCTGTCGCTCGCCTTCGGAGGTTACTAAGCCATGGCTCCCACGGAATTCGTTGCACCGCGCTCGACTCGGATCGATCCGAAGTATCTGCGCTCCAAGTCCAAGAACGGCAACTTCGAGATGCTCGCCTGGCTCTTCATGCGCATCTCCGGCGTCCTGCTGGTCATCCTGATCTTCGGCCACCTCTTCGTGAACCTGCTGGTCGGTGACGGCGTGCACGCCATCGACTTCGGGTTCGTCGCCGGCAAGTGGGCCAACCCGCTCTGGCAGTTCTGGGACCTGACGATGCTGTGGCTGGCGATGCTGCACGGCACCAACGGCGTTCGCACCATCATCAACGACTACGTCGAAAAGGATCGCCCGCGGTTCTGGCTCCAGCTGGTGCTGGTGCTGTGCTCGGCGGCCATTGTCATCCTCGGCACGCTGGTGATCTTCACCTTCGATCCGTGCATCCCGGGCTCCACGCTGGCGGTCTGCCAGTAGTCCCGGCAAGCTTCGCCGAAACCAAGATTCAAAGAAGAGGGAACATCCGGTATGCAGGTACATAAGTACGACGTCGTCATTGTCGGCGCCGGTGGCGCTGGCATGCGCGCTGCCATCGAATCCGGCCAGCAGGCCCATACGGCTGTGCTGACCAAGCTCTACCCCACCCGTTCACATACGGGCGCCGCGCAGGGCGGCATGTGTGCCGCCCTGGCCAACGTCGAGGAAGACAACTGGGAGTGGCACACCTTCGACACCGTCAAGGGTGGCGACTACCTGGTTGACCAGGATGCAGCCGAGGTCATGGCCAAGGAGGCCATCGAGGCGGTCCTGGACCTGGAAAAGATGGGTCTGCCGTTCAACCGCACCCCCGAGGGCAAGATCGACCAGCGTCGCTTCGGCGGCCACACCCGCGACCACGGCAAGGCCCCGGTCCGCCGGTCCTGCTACGCCGCGGACCGCACCGGGCACATGATCCTGCAGACGCTCTACCAGAACTGTGTGAAGCACAACGTCGAGTTCTACAACGAGTACTACGTCCTGGACCTGCTCACCGTCGAGGAGGAAGCCACCCGCGAGGACGGCACCACCTACCTGCAGACCCGTGTTGCCGGCGTCGTCTCCTACGATCTGGCCACCGGCGAGATCCACGTCTTCCAGGCCAAGTCGATCATCTTCGCCACCGGCGGTGCCGGCAAGGTCTTCAAGACCACGTCCAACGCGCACACCCTGACCGGAGACGGCATGGGCATCGCCTTCCGCAAGGGCATCCCGCTGGAGGACATGGAGTTCGTGCAGTTCCACCCGACCGGCCTGGCCGGGCTGGGGATCCTGCTTTCCGAAGCGGCCCGTGGCGAAGGTGCGATCCTGCGCAACTCCGAGGGCGAGCGGTTCATGGAACGCTACGCCCCGACCATCAAGGATCTGGCCCCGCGCGATATCGTCGCCCGGTCGATGGCCAACGAAGTCCGTGAAGGTCGCGGTTGCGGCCCGAATAAGGACTATGTGCTGCTGGACCTGACGCACCTGGAACCGGCGCATATCGACGCCAAGCTTCCGGATATCACCGAGTTCGCCCGCACCTACCTCGGTGTGGAGCCCTACACGGAGCCCGTGCCGGTCTTCCCGACCGCGCACTACGTCATGGGCGGCGTACCGACCAACATCAAGGGCGAAGTCTTCCAGGACAACGAGTTCACCATCCCCGGCCTGTACGCCGCCGGTGAGGTCGCCTGCGTCTCCGTCCACGGCTCGAACCGCCTGGGCACCAACTCGCTGCTGGACATCAACGTGTTCGGCAAGCGTGCGGGCATCGCCGCCGCCGAATACTCCAAGACGGCCGATTGGGTCGATTTGCCGGAGAACGCGACGGCATCCACGGAGGCGATGCTCGACGTCGTCCGCAACGCCGGCGGCACCGAACGCATCGCGGCGATCCGCAAGGACCTGCAGGAGACCATGGACACCAACATGCAGGTGTTCCGCTCCAAGGACACCATCATGAAGGCGCTGGCCGACATCAAGGCCTTCCGTGAGCGTTATGCGAACATCAGCATCCAGGACAAGGGCAAGCGCTTCAACCTGGATTTGCTCGAAGCCGTGGAACTGGGCTTCCTGCTGGACTTGGCCGAGGTCATGTCCGTTTCCGCCCTACACCGTCACGAATCCCGTGGCGGCCACTTCCGCGAGGACTTCCCGGACCGTGACGACGAGAACTTCATGAAGCACTCGATGGTCTATAAGGACGAGTCCGCGCAGATGGAGGGCATCGAGGGCATCCGGTTCGATACCAAGCCCGTGATCTTCACCCGTTACCAGCCGATGGAGCGTAAGTACTAATGAGCAGCGAGATTCCCGAACCAGCATCCAAGGTCGACCTGGCCCCCGGTGTCGGCGGCGGCGGGGAGATCCCGAAGTTCGACATCACCCTGCGGGTGCGCCGATACCAACCGGAATTCTCCGAAGACGTGACCTGGGAAGATTTCCAGTTGACGATGTTCGGCACCGACCGCGTGCTGGACGCCCTGCACAAGGTCAAATGGGAGATCGACGGTTCGCTGTCGTTCCGACGTTCCTGCGCCCACGGCGTCTGCGGCTCCGATGCCATGCGCATCAACGGCCGTAACCGTCTGGCGTGCAAGACCCTGTTGAAGGACCTGGACACCGATAAGCCCATCACCGTGGAGGCCATCAAGGGCCTGCCGGTCGAGAAGGACCTCATCGTTGACATGGAACCCTTCTTCCAGTCCTACCGCGAGATCATGCCCTTCATGATCACCAAGGGCCACTCCCCGACGGCTGAGCACTACCAGTCCCCCGAGGAGCGCGAAGCCTACGACGACACCACCAAGTGCATCCTGTGCGCTGCGTGCACCTCGTCCTGCCCGGTCTTCTGGACCGATGGGCAGTACTTCGGCCCGGCGGCGATCGTGAACGCACACCGCTTCATCTTCGACTCCCGTGACGAAGGTGGCGATATGCGCCTGGAGATCCTCAACGACAAGGAAGGCGTGTGGCGTTGCCGCACCACCTTCAACTGCACCGAAGCCTGCCCCCGTGGCATCCAGATCACCAAGGCGATCTCCGAGGTGAAGCAGGCCATTCTGGCCCGCTCGGTCTAGGCACCACGGCTCTCGACGCAGATCGAAGGCGCCGCCCCGGCATGCTGCGGGGCGGCGCCTTCGTCGTTTCCTAGGGCCTGCCCTGCGTCCATCCCACCGGCGCGTTACCGGTCGGTGCCGGGGCGCGCATTTGCGCGGAGCGGGAACGCAGGCCCTTTGGGTTGCCGCGCCGCGCTGCGGCGACGATGTCCGCGGTGGTCACCGCGCCCCATGACGTCGCCAGGAGGTACACCTGGCTCAGCAGGTAGAACCAGATGAACAGCCCCAGGATCACGGCGAAGGGGGCGAGGATCGGATTGCTGCTCGCACTGCCCAGCAGCAGCGAGGAAAAGTAGCGCAGGATCGTGGATCCGGCTCCGGCGATGAATGCGGATTGCAGCAGGGCCACGCGCGGCATGGTGATCCCCGATGCCAGACGGAACAGGATCACCGCAACCACCGAGTCCAGCAGCAGCATCACCACCAGGCTCGCAACCCTGGTCAGCATCACCGAGAAGGTGGACTCCAGGTCCAGGAAATCGATGATCGTCTGGAGGGCCGTGCTGGCGATGACGCCCAGGCCCGTCGTGAGGATCAGGCTGATTCCCAGCAGGAGCAGCACTCCCAGGTCCTTGATCTTGGCCAGGACGACGTTGGACTGCGATTTGAGCAGGCCGAAGACCCCGCGCATGCCCTCCCGCAGGCCGGCGATCCAGCGCAACGAAGTCAGGAATGAAACGGCGGTGGAAATCACCAGCGCCCAGCCGAATCCCCGCGTGCGGAAGAGCTGTTGGGGGGTTGCCAGTCCCCCCTCCCCGGTATCTATCAGCCCGGGGGTGGTTTTGGAGACGCCCTGGACCACGAAGTCCTGCAGTTGCTGGTTGCCACTGGCGAGGATGCCCAGGATCGAGAAACCGACGACCAGAAGTGCCGCAATGGAGAAGAACATCTTATAGGCGGCCCCTGCCGCCATGACGGATCCATGTCGCTGCGCATAGAGGGTGAAGACACGCATGGGTTTCCAGGAGTTCAAGCGGCCCATCAGGGAACCGAACCCGGCGATCGCGATCTTGGGCAGCCCGGCCTTTTCCCGGCGGGCACGCCCCAGCGCAGCACGTTGGTGCATGGCTTTGGTGTGCAGAGCTGCCCGGTCCAGCGGGGAGGTCAGCGCGCCCAGATCCGTCGTTGATCGGGCCGGGTCGCTATAGGCGATGGCTGGGGGGCTGCCTTTCCTACGCTGGATCGGGATGCGCTCCGTCTTGGCCAAGTCTCAGTTCCTCCTGCAGGGCCCAGAGGCCTTCGGCGTCGTATTCGAACAACCCGATTCTATCCACTGCGAAGGTGGCATCGTAGTCGGCCAGGCCGGTCAACGCGCGCTCCATCTGTTCCTCAGCCAGCTCATGGGCGAGGGTCAGATGCGGGTGGAAGGGGAATTCGGTGCGCGCTTGCAGCGGCCCGGCCTGCAGTGCATGGTTCAGCGACACGCATTCTTCGAAGCCCTCGGTCACCTGCAGGAAGACCACCTGGGAGACGGGGCGGAAGGTGGCGGTTCCATGGAGCCTGAGTCGGAAGGGCGGTGTGCTTGCGGCGACGCGACGCACATGGGCGCGCGCGGCGGCCCAGTCGGCGGCCCGGGCGCCGGTGATCAGCGTGATATGTGGCGGGATGCTGCGTGCCACGGGGTCCCCGAAGGACAGCCGATGCTGCCTCAGCTCCGAGCAGTGGGGTTCGGGCAACGGGATGACGACACCCACACTGACCCCCTCGTCCCCGGGGCCGGTGGCCCCGGGGATCGCGGTACCCGAGTGAGGGAGCGTCATCGGTTATCGCAGGCTCTGGCCATCATCGGTCCCCGCGGCGTTGAAGGACGTCTCCGCGCGCGCCGGCAGGAACCCGATGTTCGAGTAGACCGCGTCCAGGGTGTTGGAGGCGACTTCCCGGGCCCGGGCCGCCCCGACGGCCAGCTGGCGATCCAACTCGGCCGAATCGTCCAACAGTTCCAGGGTCCTGCGGCGGATCGGTTCCACCCGGGAGACCACGGCGTCGGCGACGTCTACCTTCAGATGCCCGTACATCTTGCCGTCGTATTCTTCGACCAGTGCGTCCACCGGCTTGCCGGTGATGGTCGAGAGGATCTCCAGCAGGTTGGACACACCAGGCTTTTCCGCCCGGTCGAAGGCGATGACGGTGTCGTTGTCGGTCACCGCGGATTTGATCCGCTTGGTGATGACCTTCGGGTCGTCGAGGATGTTGATCAGCCCGTTCGGGCTCGACGCGGACTTGGACATCTTCGATGTCGGATCCTGCAGATCGTAGATCCGGGCGCCTTCCTTCTGGATCAGCGGCTCCGGAACCCTGAACGTCTCCCCGAAGCGGTGGTTGAACCGCTGGGCCAGGTCGCGGGCGAGTTCCACGTGCTGGCGCTGGTCGTCGCCCACCGGGATGGCGTGCGGCTGGTAGAGCAGGATGTCGGCTGCCATCAGCACCGGGTAGGTGAACAGGCCAACACTCACGGCGTCTTGCCCGCCCTTGGCCGATTTGTCCTTGAACTGCGTCATGCGCGCGGCCTCACCGAACCCGGTGATGCAGTTGAGCACCCACGCCAGTTGGGCATGCTCGGGGACGTGGGACTGGACGAACAGGGTTGCCGCGTCCTGGTCGATGCCCCCGGCAATGTACTGGGCGGCGGTCGTACGGGTTCGTTCACGCAGCGAGGCCGGGTCGTGGCCGACGGTGATCGCATGCATGTCGGGGACGAAGAAGAAGGCGTCGTAGTCATCCAGCGCCTTGACCCAGTTGACGAGCGCACCGAGGTAGTTGCCCAGGTGCAGTGAGTCGGCGGAGGGTTGCATCCCCGAGAGGACGCGCGGCCGGCGTTCGACCGATGAAGCATTGTCAGTCATGGTGGGGTCTTCCTAGAACTGGTAGTCGATGACCAGTGGTGCATGGTCGGAAAAACGCGTGTCGTAGGTCGGCGCGCGGTCGACGACGGCGTTGGATGCCAGTGCGGCAAGGTCCGGGGTCGCCATCTGGTAGTCGATACGCCAACCGGTGTCGTTGTCGAAGGCCTTCCCCCGGTAGGACCACCAGGTGTAGGGGCCGTCGACGTCGCCTGCCAGCTCACGGGCCACGTCCTTGAACCCGATTTCCTCACCGAAGAAGCGGTCGAAATAGGCGCGTTCCTCCGGCAGGAAGCCCGAGTTCTTGACGTTGCCCTTCCAGTTCTTGATGTCCCGTTCGGTGTGTCCGACGTTGAGGTCACCGGTGACCAGCACATGCTTCGCTGCAGCTTTCAGCTCCGGCAGCTTGGTGGTCATGACCTCGAGGAAACGGTATTTATCGTCTTGTTTGGGGCTGTTGACCTCCCCGGAGTGCACGTAGGCGCTCACGACGGTGACCTGCTCGCCGTTGAGGTCGAAGTCGGCTTCGACCCAGCGGCCGGAGGTCTTGAAGTAGTCCTCGCCGATATGCTCGCGGGTGGCCTTCGGCGCCTGGCGCGAAGCGATGGCCACCCCGGCGCGGCCCTTGGCTTCTGCCTCGGCGTGCAGGATGTGCCAGTCGTCGCCCAGCAGTTCGCGCACGATGTCATCGGGTGCGCGGACTTCCTGCATGGTCAGGATGTCGATGTCCCGGTCCTTCAGCCAATCGGCCATCCCGCGCCGATAGGAGGCGCGGATGCCGTTGAGATTGACGGAGGCGACGCGCACGGCGCCCGGGTTCTTGGCCTGGTTCTGTTCCTCTGCTGTACTCACTTGATCCAGCTTACCGAAGAATTCCTAGTCGATGACTTCCCCGGAGAGTGGATCGTTTGCACCGGAGGGCTTCATCATCTCGCGCGCGTTATGCGCGGTGATCTCGATGGTTTCCACGGCCCGGTCGACCATGCCGCGGGCTTCGTCCCCGCCGGCGTCCAGGTGCTCCTTGATGACTCCGGCCTGGACCTGGACGATTTTGAAGGAGTGCTCCAGTTTCAGGTCACGGGTCCGCGAGCCCTCGTCCACGACGACGGTCTCGGAGGCCTCCGGCTGACGGGCGCGGGCTGCCATGGAGGCGGAGGCGTTTTGCAGCTGGCTGCTGACCTTGCGGGCGCCGCGGCGCAAACCGAAGACCAGGAAGGCAGCCAACAGCAACCAGCCCAGCGAGATCACGGCGACGATCCAGCCGATCACGTCGTTCTGGTTGGCGGCGAAGACGACCGCCACCAGGAAGACGGTGACCATGACGGCCAGCGACAGGGTGCTGGCCTTGAGGGTGATCTTCTTTTCCGAGGTGGGGCGGGCCGTGCCGATGGGTTCCATGCCCCCAGTATCCCAAACCCCCGGCGCTACCTCTGACAGGTTTCCCGTGGGCGAACACCACGGAGGGATACGACGACGGTTCAGCGGCGCGCCAACAGCTCCGGGAACCGTTGCAGGTAGCTGTCCTCGGCGGCGTAGTCCTCGGCGAAGTCGGCGAAGTGGGGGTTTTCGTCGAAACTCTCCCGTGGCAGCCCGGCCAGCCAATCCAGTTCGGCGGTGACGGTTTGTGCATACGTTCCCACCGGAACGTAGCCCAGGTCCCGGGACGCCGTGGTGTCCAGCACGATGGCCGGCCGGGCGTCCCAGGGGTGGGCCCCGAGGCCCTGCGGGGCGCCATCGTCCAGGAGGACTTCTTGCCAGTCATGACCGAAGTGCGCGGCGACGGTGCGGGCGATGTCCAGACCGCTGGGTGCGTCGGGGTCGGCGCTGTTGAGCACCCGGGTGCCCTCGGGGGCACCGGCGACGCATTCGATCAGGGCAGCGGTGTTCACCGCTGCCGTCGTATGGTCGGCCCCG
>JBBSRM010000038.1:0-15144 GCA_038243055.1 Actinomycetales bacterium | reverse complement strand
GGCGTCTGCCAATTCGCCTTCTTCCAGGCCGTCGGCCGCTTGAGCGTGGGGGTGGCCCTGCTGCTGGAGTTCATGGCACCGGTGCTCATCGTCCTGGCCCTGTGGGCCAACAGCCGGCGCATGCCCAAGCCGCTGACCATCTCCGGTACGCTGCTTTCCCTCGGTGGGTTGATGCTGGTCCTCGATCTGGCCGGAGCGCAGAAGATCGATGTCATCGGGGTGCTGTGGGGGCTGGGCGCGGCGGTCGGGTTGGCCGTGTACTTCTTCGTCACGGCCAAGGCCAACGATTCGCTGCCCCCGCTGGTGCTGGCCACCGGGGGCCTGCTGGTCGGGGCCTTGCTGATGCTGCTGTTCGGGGTGACCGGCCTGCTGCCGTTCACCGCGGCGTTCGGGCAGGTGGGCTTCGCCGGTTTCGAGACCACCTGGTGGGTCGCCTTGGCCGGCCTGGTCCTGCTGTCCACGGTATTGGCCTATGTCTCGGGGATCATGGCCGCCCGGGCGCTGGGATCGAAGGTCGCCTCGTTCATCTCGCTGACCGAGGTCCTCTTCGCCGTGCTGTGGGCCTGGCTGCTGCTGGGTCAGCTGCCGGCACCGATCCAGCTGCTCGGCGGCGTCGCCATCGTCGCCGGCGTGCTGTTGGTGCGTGCCGACGAGCTCAAATCCCCCTGACAGGGCCCTTTCCGGTCGATGTCGGATCCTGCACCCCGCGGGGCCCGACTGCCGTGTTCCGGCGGGGTCAATGACCCTTGACCCTGCCATGATTCAGGGTCACACTGGTTGCACATGGCGCAGTGTTGCGCACCATGCGCAACAATCGGCAATGAGGCCGGCGCCGGGGGGCCAGTTCAGGGAGTGAGCATGTCCGAGACCACAGATACCGGTGCATTCCAATCAGTCAGCACGGGTTCGCTCGTCAATCCGCATCCTGCGGTGACCTTATATACCCGGCTACGCAAGTCGCCCTACTTCTGGAAGTCCCGTGAGCACGGGGTGGCTGCCTACAGCGTCTACAACCACACGTACCACCCCCGCCATTACGGCGATCCGGTCTCCGAATACTGGTCGCTGCTCAATGACGTCACCCTCTGGGACGTCGGCGTCGAGCGGCAGTTGGAAATCAGCGGTCCCGACGCGTTCGCCTTCACCAACTACCTGATCCCGCGCGACCTGGACAAATGCGCCGTCGGACAGTGCAAATACGTCTTCATCACCGCGGCCGACGGCGGTATCATCAACGACCCGATCCTGCTGCGGGTCGAGGAGAACAGGTTCTGGCTTTCGCTCGCCGATAGCGACGTCCACCTCTGGGCGATGGGTCTGGCCCATGCCGGCGGCTGGGACGTCTCGGTGAAGGAAGTCGACGTCGCCCCGATCCAGATCCAGGGCCCCAAGGCCAAGGGCCTGATGGCCGACCTCTTCGGGGAGGACATCCTGGACCTTGACTACTACTACCTGACCCGCAGGACGCTCGGGGACCTCTCAGTCGTCGTCTCCCGCACCGGGTACACCGGGGAAACCGGGTATGAAATCTACCTGGAGAACGCCAGTCGCGACGGCGGCAAGCTCTGGGACATGGTCTGGGAAGCCGGGCAGGCCCACGACCTGCGTGTGATCGGCCCCTGCCATATCCGCCGCATCGAGGCCGGCATGCTCGCCTACGGCTGCGACATCACCCTGGACACCAACCCGCTGGAGGTCGGCTACGACTACAACTGGATGATCAATCTGGATCAGAAAGCCGATTTCGTCGGCAAGGAGGCCCTGCGCGGCATCCGGGCCGAAGGCATCACCCGGCTGATGGTCGGCCTGCAGATCGACGGGCCACCACTGGGCAGCTACAACGATGGCTCGATGATCGAACCCTTCCCGGTCTCCGAAGCCGGTGGCGACGAGCTCGGACAGGTCACCAGCGCCTGCTTCTCACCGCGACTGGAACAGAACATCGGGCTGGCCATGGTGCCGATCGGCCTCAGCGCGGAGGGGACCACCGTGGTGGTGCATACCCCCGAAGGCGCCCGGCAGGGGATCGTGGTGCGCAAACCCTTCATCGACCCGACCAAGGAGACGCCGAAGGCCTGAAGGCACCTCGAACCAGGACCAACCAGGAGCAGCCATGAACCAGTCAACGCAACCGACACCCCCGCCGACCGACGAGACGCCCCGCTCCGGGAAGCCATCCGGTGGGAGTCTGCCAGGTAGCGCCGACGTCGTCATCATCGGCGCCGGCATCGTGGGCAGTTCACTGGTCAAGCACCTCGCCGAGGCCGGGTGGCGGAACATGGTCCTGCTGGACCAGGGTCCGCTGCCCGACCCGGGCGGTTCCACCGGCCATGCCTCGAACTTCATCTTCCCCGTGGACCACCACCGCAACGTCACCGAGTTGACCGTGGAGTCGATGAACCAGTTCAGGGACCTGGGCACGTTGACCACCTGCGGGGGCATCGAAGTCGCCCGCAACGACGCCGGCCACAACGAACTGCGCCGTCGGCTGGCCTCCGCGAAATCCTGGGGCGTCGACGCCGAACTCATCGATCCCCGACGCATCGGCGAACTCGCCCCGTTGATCGACACCTCGCTGCTGACCGGGGGATTCCACACCCCCGCCGCAGCCGTCGTCGACCCCCTTCTCGCAGGGGAACTGCTGCGCAAGACAGCGTTCGACGCCGATGCGCTGCAACTTTTCGATAGCACCGAAGTCACCGGGTTGCTCACCGAACCCGCGGTGTCCGGTGGTCCGGCACGCATCACCGGGGTGCGCACCAGTGCAGGGGACATCGCCACCGACACCGTCGTCATCGCCTGCGGGGTCTGGTCCCCGAAGATCGGCGCGATGGCCGGGGCCGCTCTTCCGCTCACCCCTGCCGTGCATCAGATGATCAACCTCGGACCCATCCCCGGATTCGAGGCCAGCGGTGTGGAGATCGATACCCCGATCATCCGCGATATGACCGCCAAGATGTATGAACGCCAACGGTGGGGCGAACTACAGATCGGTTCCTACGCCCACCGGACGATCCTGCATGAAGCCGAATCGTTGGCCCGGGTGGGTACGGTCCCGTTGTCCCCGACCCAGCTCCCCTTGAGCGAGGCGGATTTCTCCGAACCCCTCGAGCATGCCCGGCAGCTGTTCCCGATGCTGCGCGAACCCGGGTTGGAGCGCAGCCTGGCGATCGACGGGCTGCTCTCACTGACCCCCGACGGCGGGGCCCTGCTCGGGCCCACCCCCGAAGTCGAAGGGCTCTGGTCCGCCGCAGCGGTGTGGATCCGCGAGGCACCCGCGGTGGGGAAGTACCTGGCCCAGTGGATGACCGGGGGCTCGGCCGAGGTCGATCTGCACGCCGACGACATCGCCCGGTTCCACCCCTCCCAACGCACCCGCTCCTATGTGCGGGCCCGCGCCGAGGAAGGGTTCCCGAAGACCTACGGGATCGTGCACCCGCGCGAACAGTTCCTCAGCGCCCGCGACCTACGGCGCTCGCCGATCCACGGGCGGCATATCGACAACGGTGCCGAGTTCTTCGAGGCTGCCGGATGGGAACGCCCGCAATGGTTCGCCTCCAATGCCGACCTGCTGACCGAGTTCAGCGACGCGGTCCCGCGGCGGTCCCAGGAGTGGGATGCCCGCTGGCATTCGCCGATCAGCGCCGCCGAACACCTCTGCCTGCGTGACCGCGGGGTGATGATCGATCTCTCGGCCTTCGCCCAGTTCGACGTCGCCGGGCCCGGCGCCATGGACTTCCTGCAGTCCCTGGCCATGGCCCAGGTCGATCGACCCGTCGGACGCATCATCTACACCCCGCTGTTGGATCCTTACGGTGGATTCCGTTCGGACCTCACCCTGGTCCGGCTGGGGATCGGCCACTACCGGGTCATCACCGGGGCCACCGACGCGGGGCGCGATGTCGCCTGGCTGCGCAGCCACCTGCCCGCCGATGGTTCCGTCCACCTCGCGGATCTGACGGCGGCCACGGCGACCGTCGGGCTCTGGGGGCCGAAGGCCCGGGAGGTCCTGGCCTCGGTGAGTGCCAACGATGTTTCCGATGCCGCCTTCGGCTTCGGTACCGCGGCCCATATCACCGTGCGCGACATCCCGGTGTTGGCCCTGCGCATCTCCTACGTTGGTGAGCTCGGCTGGGAGCTGCACACCGAGGTCGATCAAGGCCTGCGGCTGTGGGATGCCATCGCCGAAGCGGGTCGCCCCTTCGACCTCCGTCCGGCAGGAATCGGCGTCTACGGGGGCTCGGCGAGACTGGAGAAGGGCTATCGGCTCATGGGTGCCGAACTTTCGGCCGACTACAATCCGGTGGAGGCCGGGCTGGCGTTGCCACGGGTCAAGGACGCCGGGTTCATCGGCAAACCCGCTTACCTGCGGGCCCGTGACACCAATCCCGCTGCCGTGTTGTGCACGCTGGGACTGGATGCACCGGCAGCCGGTGCGGGGCCGGCGCGGTACCCGAGCGGCAGCGAACCGATATTGACCGTCGAGGGGGAAGCCATCACCGATGCCAGGGGACGCCGCTCCTTCGTCACCAGTGCCGGTGACGGGCCCTCGGTGGGCAGTTACCTGCTCATGGCCTACCTCCCGCCGGAACAGGCGCAGGAAGGCAACCACCTGTTGGTCGAGTACCTGGCCGAACACCACCGGGTCACCGTCCTCAGCGCCGGCCGGACCCCCGTGTTCGATCCCGAGAACCAGAGGATGCGGGGTTGAGCGATGAAGTTGCCAACCAACCTTCCGCAGGGAACCGCACTGGTAGCGTGAGCGCCATGACGGCACCGAGTGAACGCATGGCCAGAGGAAGCATCCAGTCCGTCGATCGTGCCGCCATCGTCCTGGAGTTCCTCGCGAGCGAAGGAGCCAGCACCGTCAGCGCCGTCGGCCAGGAACTCGACGTGCATAAGTCGACGGCCTTCCGGATCCTGAGCACCCTGGCCGGCCACGGCCTGGTCGAGCAGCGCTCGGACAGCACCGAATACCAACTGGGCCACGGCCTCGTCCGACTGGCCCAAGCCGTCCCGACGACCGCCAGTTTCAGCCCGCAGGTGCATCAGGCGTGCGTCTGGTTGGCCGGCGAATGCCTGGAAACGGTCACCTTGAATGTCACCGAGGGTGGGGAATCGGTGACCATCGACCAGATCCTGCCCGCCTCCTCCGTGGTCGGACGCAGCTGGCTGGGTCGCCGAACCCCGCTGCACTGCACGTCCCCGGGTAAGGTCTCGCTGGGTTTCCAGCCCGCCTCAAGCCGTGAGCAGCTGCTGCGCAGGGCGTTGAAACGCTTTACCGCCTCCACGATCACCGACCGCAAGTTGCTGTCCGAGGAAATCACGACGACGGCGCAGCGCGGCTACGCACTGTCGCTGGAGGAATTCGAAGCGGGATTGACCTCGGTGGCGGCACCGGTCTTCGGCGCCGACGGGGTCATGATCGCCCAGATCGGTGTCGCCGGCCCGTCGTACCGCCTGGGAGGGGAGGCGTTGGAGATGACGATCGCCTTGGTCCAGGAAGCCGGCCGCCGAGCCTCGGCGTAGGGGCCTCAGGCGTTTTCGAAGGCGGGGTACGAGACCTCGTAACCGAGCCGCTTGAGTTCTGAAACGATCTCCACCTTGTGTTCCTGGCCCTTGGTCTCGACCTTGACGCCGATCTGCACCTCGGTTGCCGCCAGCCCGCTGGTCGTTCGGTCATGTTCGACGTTCACCACATTGCATTCGGTGCGCGCCAGCACGGTGAGCAGTTCTACCAGCGATCCCGGCCGGTCGGGTACACGGACGATCATCTGCATGAAGCGCCCGGCAGCCACGAGACCATGCTGCAGCACCCGATTGAGCACCAGGGTGTCGACGTTCCCACCGGAGAGCACGACGACAACGGGCCCCTCCAGGTCCTCGGCGCCTTCGAGCACTGCAGCGACACCTGCGGCGCCGGATGGCTCCACGACCATCTTGGCCCGCTCGCTCAACAGCAGCATCGCCTCACCGATCTGCTCCTCCGTCACCGTACGGATCTCGGCGACGTGATCGCGTACGATCCCCAGGGTGAGTTCGCTCGGCGAAGGCACCGCGATCCCATCTGCAATGGTCGCCATCTTGGCCAGACGTACCGGCGCCCCTTCGAGCAGTGATGCCGGGAAGGCAGCCGCTCCTTCGGCCTGCACGCCGATGACGCGGGCTCGGGACCCCGATAGGTGTACGGCAGTGGCGACCCCGGCGAGCAGGCCTCCGCCACCGGTGGGGACGATGATCGTCCCGACGTCGGGAACCTGTTCCAGTACTTCGAGGCCCAGGGTGGCCTGGCCGGTCACGATATCGACGTGGTCGAACGGCGGGATGAAGACGCGCCCGCTGGTCGCGGCCTCCGCCTGGGCAAATTCGATGGATTCCGCTAGATCACCACCGGCCAGACGTACCTCGGCACCGTAGGCACGGGTAGCCGTCACCTTGGGAAGGGCTGCCCCCATGGGCATGTAGACGAGGCAATCGATCCCCAACTCGCGGGCGGCCAGAGCCACCCCCTGGGCATGGTTGCCTGCGCTTGCGGCGATCACCCCGCGTCGGCGATCGGCCTCGCTGAGCGCCGAGAGCCGCGTGAACGCGCCGCGCAGTTTGAAGGAACCGGTCCGCTGCAGGTTCTCGCATTTGAGGAACACCGGCACCCCGGCCAGTTCGCTGACCGAGGAGCTGGTTTCGATCGGCGTGCAGGATGTCACGCCGCTGAGCAGTTCCCTGGCCTGCTCGATGTCTGAAAGAGCAATCGGCGAAACGCCGTCGTTGACCGGACCCGATGCGCACATGATGAAACTCCTCCAGCTCAATGAACGGTACTCCCGAGTGGAAAAAGGTCGACTCGTTCGCGTGGGCGGGGGCCGGAGTGGTGGACGCCTGAATTTTCGGCACCCGCACCATGGCCATCGTGAATCCGCCCACCTCGTTCGGGAGTAATCTCCTTCACCATAAATCAAATATTTGGGGTGCGCGAGGGCTCCCGCCGCTGCTCCATCGGCCGGCATCCGTCGTGTGGGCCGTTCAACCTCACACACCCAGCCTCTTGATAGAGCATAACGACGTGACTAAACTAAGTTAGGTAGACCTAATAAATAATTAGGGTTCTGTTTCAACAGTTGGGAGTCCACATGACTGAGGTACAGGAACTAGCAGCCTTCGTCCACCAAGCAGACTCGGCCAAGATGTCGGCCGCAGCGCGAGAGCAGCTGAAAATCCATGTCCTGGATACGCTCGGGGTCGCGATCGGAGCCCTCGACGCCGAGCCCATCTCCTCGATCCGAGGTCTACTGGAGGATCTGGGAGGCACCGAGCAGGCCACCATGATCGGAGGCGGGAAGTCCACTGCCGAACGGGTGGCCTTCTTCAACTCGGCGCTTTCACGCTATTTGGATTTCATGGATTCCTATCTGGCACCCAAGGAGACCAACCACCCGTCCGACAACCTGGGAGCGGCGCTCGCCGCGGCGGAAATGGTCGGGGCCAGCGGCAAGACCTTCCTGGATGCCCTGGCGGTCGCCTATCAGGTCCATACCCGCCTCTCCGATGTCGCCCCGGTCCGTGACAAGGGGTTCGACCACACCACCCAAGGCGCCTACGCAGCCGCCGCATCCGCGGCCAAGGCGATGGGTCTCTCCGCCGCGCAGACGGCCAACGCCATCGCGATGGCCGGCACCGCCAACAACGCGCTGCGCGTGACCCGGACGGGGGACCTCAGCCATTGGAAGGGGCTCGCCTACCCTCACGTATCGAAGGAAGGCGCCTGGTCGGCACTGCTGGCTTCGCGCGGCATCACCGGCCCGGCGCAGGTCTTCGAGGGCAATAAGGGCTTCAAGGAATCCATCGCCGGTGATTTCACCATCGACTGGTCGGGAGAGGATCTGGAAAGCGTGCTGCGCACCATCATCAAGAAGCACAACGCCGAGATACATTCCCAGTCCGCACTGGAGGCCGCTCTGGACGTCCGCAGCCAAGAAGGCTTCGACGCCAGCTCGGTGCAATCGGTCCGGCTACGTACCTTCGATGTCGCATGGAACATCATCGGTGGCGGCGAGGAAGGCGATAAGCGCAACATCACCGCCAAGGAGGAAGCCGACCACTCCCTGCCCTGGATGCTTGCCGTCGCTCTATTGGATGGTGAGGTGACCCCCGAGCAGTACACCCCCGCGCGCATCGTCGCCCGGGACGTGCAGGATCTGATGGGCAAGGTGGAGATCAGCGAGGACCCGGAATTCTCCCGGCGCTTCCCGCAGCACATGCCCGCTGACCTGGAAATCATTCTGGCCGATGGAACGCGGTTCCATTCGGTCCGGGATTCCTACCAGGGGTTCCATGACGACCCATTGGATTGGGAGGGTGCACGGCGGAAATTCGATGCCCTCGCTTCACCCTTCGCCAGCAACGAGCTGCGCGACAGGATCGCCGAGACGGTGCACACCATCGACGAGCACCAGGTCTCGGACCTGACCGCCCTGCTGGCCCAGGTCAGCACCCAGCGGTCCTGAACAACCCCTCGAGCCCGAACAGGCACGAGTTTTCTAAGGAGACATTGTGACCCACGAGATTTCTCAAGACGTTTCATTCAACTTCGTTCCCCGGGCGTACCGCCCGTCGAAGCCGCGCACCTTTGGGCTGACCGAGATCCGTGCGCCCTACTACGCCACCTTCGGTACCCGGCACCTGCAAGACGTCTTCGACGTCGCCGGCCCCTGGGTGGACGGCATCAAATGGGCAGGAGGATCCTTTGCCTTGGTTTCGCCCGAACAGGTCAGGAAATTCAGTGACATCGCCCACGACAACGGAGCCTACGTCTCGTCCGGAGGATGGATCGAGACCGTGCTGCGCTACGGCAACGACGCGGTGGACCAGTATTTGAAGGAAGCCAAGGACGTTGGCTTCGACACCATCGAAATTTCCACCGGTTTCATCATGCTCAACACCACCGGCCTGCTGCGTCTGGTCGAAAAAGTCACCAAGGCCGGTCTGAAAGCCAAGCCTGAGCTGGGCATCCAGGTCGGTTCCGGCGGGGACTCCGGGGAAGCAGAGCTGGCAGCGGAGTCGATGAAGGACATCGGCGACCTGACTGACCGTGCGACCCGATGCCTGGATGCCGGCGCCGACATCATCATGATCGAATCCGAAGGCATCACCGAAAACGTCACCGAGTGGAACACCGGCGCCGCCGCGTCCATCATCAACTCGGTGGGGTTGGAAAAGGTGATGTTCGAGGCCGCAGACGGACCGGTTTTCGAGTGGTACATCAAGAACTACGGGAACGAAGTGAACCTGTTCGTGGACCACTCACAGATCCTTCAACTGGAGGGCCTGCGCCAGAACATCTGGGGCAATAAGTCCACGTGGGGGCGCGTGATCAACCCGGCCCCGTAGGCCCCATCAGGTAATCAACACCGTCGTGCGCATGGCCTGGCCCATGCACCGACGGTGCTTTTTTGTGCTCAAGGTGATCTCGGAGACCTTTCCCGTTCGGGGCACCAAACTGGTGGGATCATGGGGTTAAGCCATCAACGACGATGGTTCGTTCGGGCCCGGCATCCGTGCCGGGGCCACGAAATGGAGGTACCCCATGATTGACCCGAAGACTCTCGCGGAAAACGATCCGCGACGGCACACCATGCAGGTTCGTGCACGGCTGACGGAGCTTGCCGAGCATCTCCGCGAGGATGTCGACAAGGTCGACGAGCCACGCTTCAAGGCCTTGTTCGAGACATCCGCCGAGGTCCTGACCGGTCTGGAAAAGGCCTTTGCGGGCTACGAGGAAAAGTCAGGCAACGCCTGGCGCTAGACGTTCGATGTTCCAGGCCGGGCCGCAGGTAAGTCGCGACCCGGCCTGCTGCTGTTCAAAGGCGAGCCCGCGTGGCCGACCAGAGCCCGCCCACCTCCTCCATGGTCGGCTGCAACTGGTTGTGCCGCCGGACCCCGTTGTGTTGTATTTCGCAGGGCAAGGCGCTGCCAGGTTTTCAGTGCAGCAGCCGCGGGCAGCTGCTGCGCTGACCCAGGAAGCGCTGTTCCGTGTCCGCGAACACTGATCGCAAGTTGCTGGCAGAGGGAAATAGTATGACCTCGCAGTGTGGTTACGCGCTGTCGCTGGTCCGTCGCACCGTCTGGACGAGGAAGCTCTGGATATGACCACCGCGGTGGCTCCGGAGGCCAGGCTCGGGCACAAGTCTCGTTTCCCTAAGTCACTGCTGGACATCGAAGGTTGCCGTCCTTCGCTCGAACCGGAGCAGGGAAGTGGCGTCCACTTTACAGGTCCGCCCGGCCAGGAGCACCCTCACGGGCTGGCTCGAGGACGATAAGGCGACATCAACGTATTGGGACATTCCGCCACAGTAAAGAGTGCCCCCAGGCACTTTGCTCCTGAACGCGCGGCCCGGCGAAAGGAGACCACCGTCGAGCGGTGACCCGCCCAGGCCCGCCCGAAAGACCCGCGTGCACATGGACGGGTTCTCGATGGCCAAGATCGGATAGCCGACGCGTCCTGAGGGAGTGGGCGGCTTCTTCTGGCAATGACCCACGAAGGATAGGGGTGCGGCGCAGGTTCCAGGGAGGGCGGGCATTGTCGGGAGACCCATAGGCAGCTCAACCGAAATGACCGCGTAAAGACCAGGGTAAACGAATACTAGATCTTCGGGCGACTATAAAGTGTGCAATGCAACATGGAAGAGAAGGGAAAAGAAGTATGTAGGTACAGGAATATGACAGTCGGGATTCAATAAAAACGGTCGGGCCCGGGCACGCCATTTAGCACTATCCAGGGTGGGCGGTAGACCGAATAATCGCCGCTCCCGGACGGGATCCAGCACATAGCATAATTGGAAGTGCTGCCAGGCTGGGGCACGGCCATGAATCGGTGGAATGGTGTTCGAATAACTGCAGTGCAAGGAATCCCAGCATGAGGAAACCGCACCAATGACGCGAACGTTCTAGACGACCTCAGCCCGGATGAAGCTTCGAAGATGCTGAACTCCTACGGGCTCCTCGGAGCTTGCTTTGAGCTCTCCAATGACGACGAATTGGGCGGACGCTGGTGTCGCCGTCAGTTCGACCAAGGAATGACCACGATCGAAGGACAAGCATGACCGACGAGCAGGAACAGACGGTAGACAGTGCCGACGAGCGAAGGCACGGGGCTACGCCCTCGAGCCCGATGCCGCAGCGCATCCGCAGCGGAGCCCTGCTCTTGGTTCTCTCGAGGACGACTGCCATCCTCGGTCGGGTCCTCGTCGTCGCGATTGCGATCGTCGGTATGTACTACCTCCTGTCCGCGCTATGGGTCATCGTGCTTCCGCTGATCCTTGCCCTTCTTCTGGCCTCGATCCTCTGGCCCGTGAATGGGTTCCTGCGCCGGTTCGTCCCGGGGGCGGTAGCCGCCGTCATCACGGTCGTAGGTCTGCTGGCGGCAGCGATCGGAGTCGGATGGGCCGCTACGGCCCTCTCCGTGGATGGCGTGCGGGAACTCTCGAACAAGGCGGTGGACAATGTGGGCAATCTTGGCCAGTTCGCGGATTCGCTTCCATTCGCCGTTCCCGACGTTGATGAACTCCTCACCTCGGCACTGCGCTGGCTGCAGGAGAACGCTGGCGAGATCCTGACTCAGGTTTCCTCCGGCCTCGGGACGGTCGGCACTGTGACTGTGACGATCCTGCTGACGATGGTCCTCACGTTCTTCTGCCTCAAGGACGGCGACAGGTTCTCCGGATGGCTCCTGCGTTGGACGACCGGCACGGTCTTCACACACGCCGCCGAGGTGTCCTCGAGGAGCTGGAAGACCCTGTCCGCCTACGTCTCGTCACAGGCTGCCGTAGCGCTCGTGGACGCCATCTTCATCGGGCTCAGCCTATGGATCCTTGGTGTCCCGCTCGCTTTGCCCCTGGCGGTCCTGATCTTCTTCGGCGGGTTCCTGC
Source organism: Actinomycetales bacterium (assembly GCA_038243055.1). Classification (GTDB taxonomy): domain Bacteria; phylum Actinomycetota; class Actinomycetes; order Actinomycetales; family Micrococcaceae; genus Arthrobacter_H. The sequence continues at coordinate 3,223 of JBBSRM010000038.1, read as the reverse complement.
CGGTCATCGGCGCGGTCGCAACCGGATTACTGGCCACCTTCGTGGCGCTCCTGTCCGATGGCTGGGTCACCGCGCTGATCGTGCTTGGCATCGTCTTGCTTGTGCAGCAACTCGAGAGCAATGTCCTGCAACCGGCCCTGGTCGGTAGGTCTCTCAAGCTCCACCCAGCTGTCGTCCTCACGGGCGTGACCGCGGGCGGCTCCATCTTCGGCATCATCGGGGCCTTCCTCGCGACACCCATTATCGCCGTGGTGATGGTCACCTTGCAGTACTCCCGGGAGCAGATGCTCGAGCCGGCTTCAGCGCCTCACGTGGATGCCGAGGCGGACCTCATACGGAGCGAGACCGAGGCGGCTAAGGAAGCCGGAGGGACGGTTCAGCCTGTCGGTCCCTCGACAAGAATGGATGACTGTAAGTAGTGGGGCAGGATTACTACGGAGTCCGCGGGATGCGGCCGAACCGAGCGAGGAGATCCTCAAGGCTGTTCAGGTCTTAGATGCGCCGGATGCGCAATCCGTGGTGGAGGAACTCGATGAGTCCGATCCGGTCGATGGCCCGGAATTGCCAGGTGCGGTCATCGATCACGAATTAGTCGCCCAGGTCGCCCGAAGGCAGGACACGAATTCACCTGCGGTTAGTGTTTCCTGGCGAACCAACACTCATTGCTGGCTCGGTAGGAGAACGGCGTGCTGATTTGCGCGACTGCGCCGTTGACTAACACGACGCCAACTGGTGCTGAGGGACCACGAGAGGCGCATGCCGGAAGGCCGCAACGACATACGTCGTTTCGGCCTTCCGGGCGAACAGCGCGCTGGTTGTGCTCCGTGGCCGTTGCTGCTTCCGCGGCCTTTTCTGTCCTCTCCCGAGTGGTGGTCGAACGGCGAACCCCTACCATTTCTCGAGGGCGAATTTCCAACGAACTCAAACGCCCGCGGGTTTCGACGCGCAACAGGGGCGCCTCAACTAATCCAGACTGATGACGACTTTCCCCCGAGCCCGGCGGGTCTGCACCTTCGCCAGGGCGTCCAGGGCCTCGTCGAAGGGATACACCCGCTCGAGCTCGAGGTGCAGCTCCCCGGAGGCGATCTGCGCCATGAGTTCGCCGAGCTCTGCGCGCACGACCAGCTGGTAGGGGAGTCCGGTCAGGTGCGCCCCCCGTTCGGAGACGAGGGGGTCCCCGGAAATCGAGACCAGGGTTCCCCCGTCCGTGAGTACGGGCAGGCTCTCCGCCGTCGTGCCGGGCTGCACCGCCATCACCGCGGAGACCCCGCCGGGCATCCAGGCCAGTACCTCTTCGCGCCACCGGGCGTCGTGGTAATCGACGGTCTTCTCGACCCCGATCGAGTGAAGGTAGTCATGGTTGGCTGCCGAAGCTGAGGCTGCCACCCGCAACCCCCGCTGACGGGCCAGCTGGATCGCGAACGTGCCGATGGCCCCCGAGCCGCCGGCGATGAACAACGACCCACCTGCCGGCACGTCGGCCAAGGTGTGGAGCGCCTTCAACGCAGTGTTTCCGGCGACGGGAACCGCAGCCGCCTCGACGAAGCCCAGGCCCTGGGGTATCGGCACGATCATCGAGCCCACCTTCACGGCGGTCAACTCGGCCCAGGTGCCTCCATGTGGCTGCATGGCGCTGACGAAGGACACGCGGTCGCCGGGCGCATGGCCCGTGACATCGCGGCCGACCTCCTCGACGATGCCAGCTGCCTCGATCCCGATGGGATAGGGGTACTGGGCATCCTCGGGCAGGAAGTACGAATCATGGATTCCGACGCCGATGGCCTGCACGCGCACCAGTAGTTCGTCGGCCTCGATCCGTGGGACCGGCACCACGGCCGGTTCCACGGTGGAGGAATCGCGGTGCAGAAGGACAAAGGCCTTCATTGTTTCGACGTCCTGCATGTTCGTCTCCTGCTTCGCCATGTCGTTAGTCCTCGTGGTCGGTGGATGGTGGCGTCGTGGGCGTGGTCTCCTGCTGCGCTGACCCTTCGTCGTCCGGGGTTCCGTCCTCATCCTGAGCCGTGTCGGGCACGGGGGTCTTGGGCGAGGGGTTCATGGCCACCGTGGTGCGCAACGGGGCGCCGCGCACGATGGCGATCGCGATGACCGAGACGGCCGCGATCATGGCGGCGATCATGAAGATGGAGCCGAAGGCATCGGCGTAGGCATTGTGGAACACTTCCTGGATCGGAGCCGGCAACCCGCTGATGTCCAATTCGGTGTCCCCGCCTCCTGCTGACATTGCGTCGGCAGGAATGCCCAGCTTTTCCAGCCCTTCCGAGATGTTGGTGCTGACCCGGGTCGTGAGCACGGCGCCGAGGATGGAGACCCCGATCGCCCCACCCAGGGACCGGAAGAAGGCGATGGCCGCCGAGGCGGCACCGACCTCGGTGACGTCGACCGTGTTCTGCACCGCCAACACGACGTTCTGGACCAGCGAGCCGATGCCCAGACCCATGAGCGCCATGAAGATCGCGACGTACAGGTAGGAGGTCTCGTGGTTGATGGTGCCCAGCCCGACGAGGCCGATGAGCATGATGATGCTGCCGATCATCATCACCGGCTTCCACCGTCCGATGCGGCTGACGATTAGTCCGCCGATCATGGCCGAGAGCATTTGTCCGATGATCATGGGAATGGTCATCAGTCCGGCCTCGGTGGGGGTGCGCCCGGCTCCGAGTTGGAAGTACTGGGTCAAAAACACGCCCGAACCGAACATGCCAACGCCGGCACCGATGCTGGCGACGATCATCCACGCCGCGGTGGGGTTGCGCAGCATCCGGATCGGGATCATCGGCTCGGGGGCCCGCAGCTCGACGATGACCGCCAGGATGGCGACGATGAGGAAGGCGACCAGGAAGGCGGCGGACTCCCAGGAGATCCAGTCGTACTCGCTCCCGGCGAAGGTCACCCAGAGCATCGGCAGGGCTGCGGCCACGGAAACCAGGACGGCACCGTGGTAGTCGATGCTGATGTTGGTGCGCTTGATGGTCGGCAAATGCAGCTTCAGTTGGAGCAGGATCAGTGCGACGACCGCCAGCGGAACGCTGACGAAGAAGGTCCAGCGCCAGTTGAGGGAATCGGTGATGATCCCGCCGAGCAACGGGCCGGAAACAGTTGCCACCGCCATGACGGCGCCCATGTAGCCGGCATAGCGTCCACGTTCACGCGGGGCGATGATCGAGCCCATGATCGACTGCACCAGTGCCATTAGCCCGCCCAT
>JBBSRM010000037.1:0-15300 GCA_038243055.1 Actinomycetales bacterium | reverse complement strand
GGTGCGGGTGCTGTAGATTATTGAATCGTCCCGGACGTCGGAAGACGACGGCGGGGACAACCTGCGGGGGTATGGCGCAGTTGGTAGCGCGTCTGCATGGCATGCAGAAGGTCAGGGGTTCGAATCCCCTTACCTCCACCACAGGAAAAGGGCTTCCCGGTTCATTGGAACCGGGAAGCCCTTTTTGTGTCCCAGGGCTTAATCCCGCTCGTGCTCGGCGTAGGGCAGGATGCTGGACCCGTCGCCCATCGCGGAGCTGGTGATGACTCCAAGGGAACCGTCCTGTTGCAGGACCACTGCCTGGACGTCGGCCAGGGACCCCTGCCCCGACTGGCGGGCCGCGGTGTGGACGTCGGCTTCCGTGAGCCGGTGCCGGCGCAGCGCACTGTGCTGCAGCTCGTCGTTGTAGTAGAGCAGCACCGGTGGCGAGTCCAGTACACGGCGCATGATATTCCAGCGCGCCCGGACACCGGCGAGTGCCCACTGCACGCCGACGAGCAGCACCAGTGCCGCTACTGCCTGGGCGAGGCTGACATCGACTGCCGTGACGGTGCGGCCGAAGGTCGACCCCAGGGTGACGGCGATGACGAAGTCCAGGGGTGTCATTTTGGCCATGGTGCGCGGCCCCGTCCCGCGCAGTAGGATCACCAGCACGAGGTAGCCGACGATGCCGATGAGCAGGGTGTGTATGACCGGCTCCCAGCCGGTCCAGAAGTAACTCAAATCCATGTTGCCATTCTGGCATGTTCGGGGAGGACAATGTCGATATGAGAATTCTGATCGTCGGGGCCGGTGCGACCGGCGGTGCCTTTGGTGTGCGTCTGCTGGAAGCCGGCCGCGATGTCACCTACCTCGTCCGAGCCTCCCGGGCCGAAAAACTACGTCGCGACGGGCTGAAGTTCATTGCCCCGGACGGCGACCGCACCATGCCGGTGCCGGCCATCACCGCAGATCAGGACGCGGGACCGTTTGACTTGGTGTTGCTGGCGGTGAAGGCCACCGGGCTCGACGCCGCGCTACGCGATGCCACACCGTTCATCGGGGCCGACACCACCGTCATCCCCTTCCTCAACGGGATGCGTCACATCGACTTGATCCGGGCGCTTCCCACCGGCACTCCGCTGGGCGGGTTGGTCAAGATCATTGCCAAGCTGGACGACGACGGTTCCGTGCTGCAGATGACCTCCCTGGCCACCATGACGATCGGAACCTTCGACGGCAGCACCGTCCCGGCCGCGGTCGCGGACACGCTGCAGGTCCCTGGCCTCGAGCTCTTCGAAACGGATGACGTGCTGCAGGCGCTGTGGGATAAATGGGTGTTCATCGCGGCAGCAGGGGTCATCACCTGCCTGTTCCGCAATAGCGTGGGCAACATCCTCGCAGCCGGTGGCCGCGCCCATATCGACGCCGCGATCGCCGAAACCGAGGCCGTTGCCGCAGCTGCCGGCCACCCCACGAAGGCCTCCGGTCACGAACAGGCCGTCGGACTCCTCACCGAACCGGGGTCTGCCTTCACCTCATCGCTCTACCGTGATGTGGCCGCCGGGTACGCGACGGAGGCCGAACACATTCTGGGTGACCTGCAGCTCAGGGCCAGGTCGCTGGAGGTGGACACCCCGTTGCTGGATCTGACGCTCGTGCAGATCCGTGCAGGTGAGCGGGTCGTGACCGAGTCGGAAGCCTGACCCGAGACGAAGCCACCCAGCCCCGCCGCGTCCCGGGGAGGCGGGTTCTGTTAGGCGGGGGCGTCGGGCCGCGTGGTCCGCAGCACCAAGGACTGCCGGCGTTGGTGCACCGTCAAATAGCGCAGCCCACCCGGTCCGGCCTTGAACGCCCGCAGGGACCTGCGCGGCAGCCAGACCAGGGCTCCGGGGGAGAGGGCGATTTCGCCCCGCTCGGTGCCCAGTGTGCCCTCGCCACCCAGGACGTGGATGAGGACGTCCAGTTCGGGGCCGGCGTAGGAATCGATGGAACCTCCAGGCTCCAGGGAGATGATGTTCGAGTCCAGGTCGCGTTCGCGCACCGGAATGTTCCAGACGGCGCCGGAGACATCGGGTTCCCCGGTCGCGGCCGCCACGGTGTTGGTGTCGATCAGAACCCGCGGCAGCGGTGTGCTGGCCAGTTTGGTGATGCGGATGTGCCACTGATCCGGTCCGGGGACCAGATATTTCCAGTCGTGGCTTCCGGGATGCTCGGCCTCGAACTCGACGCGCAGGTTCTCCGGGTCGTGATCGTTGACCAGGACGATCGACCCGTCGACCGGTAACTGTGTATATGCGGCGAAAACCGTCGGGTGCCGGTCGGGCTTGCGCAGTTCCCGCATGTCCAGCTCCTGCGCGGTTTCGGTGGGATCGGTGCTCGTCATCGTCTTCTCCTGGTGTCGGTGCGGGGCTGCTGCTTCCACGGTAGGCCGTTGCAGCCTCCGTCCGGTCCTAGAGCTTCTGGGCCCAGTCCAGCACACCGGCCACCGTGGAGAAGATCACTGAAGTGTCCTCGTGGGACCTTTCCTGAAAGAAGGAGATGCTGGGCAGCTCGCTGGGGCGGAACAGCCGTTGGTAGGACTCTGCCGGGCGGTTTCCGCCGATGACGACGACGGCGCTGTTGCGTTCGGGGGCGAGCGCCCGGGCCAGGGCCAGGCCATGCAGGCGACCGAAGCGTGGCGGCCCGACCAGGACCAATCCGTCGTAGAAGACGACGTCATTGGCCGCGGCGTCGCGCACTTGGATCTGTTCGGCCAGGTTGCCGGCACCGCGCAGGGCGTCCTCAAGCGCCTGGGCATAAGCGCGGGTGGGTCCGTGCCGGCCGTAGTAGACGATGGCGACAGTACGCATGGTGCCTCCTGGGGCGTCAGAACAACGAGGGCTGGTCCTCGGCCGAAGGCAGGACGCCCTCGAGCCGGAGCAGGAAGAGCTTGCGGTCGACTCCTCCGCCGTAGCCGGTCATCGACCCGTCGGCACCGATGACGCGATGGCAGGGAACGATGATCGAGAGCGGGTTGCGCCCGTTGGCGGTGCCGACGGCTCGGGTCAGATGCGGGTCACCCAGATCCGCGGCCAATTGCCCGTAGCTGCGCGTCGTTCCATGGTCGATGCTCTGCAACAGGGCCCAGACCCGCTGTTGGAACTCGGTGCCGCCGGGGTTCAACGGCACCCCGAAACGGGTCCGGGTGCCGGCAAAGTACTCGTGCAGTTCGGCGATGGCCTGCGTGATGGTCCCGGGGGTGGCGGAGCCGGGGACCTCGGTGCCCTCCGGCGGCCCCGCGGGCTGGTGCGCATGGTTTTCCATGTGCACGCCGGCCAGACCACTTTCAGTGGCGGAGATCCGCAGCCGGCCGATCGGTGAGTTCATAAACGCGTACGTGATCATGGCGGTCTATCCGGTGATGGCCGCGAGTGCGCCATCGAGCTCGGGGTAGGTGAACGTGAAACCGGCTTCGGGTAGCCGCCTCGACGTCGCATGCCGTCCGGTCAGGCCCAAGGCAGGGTCGGTGCCTAGGGCGGCGGCACCGAACTTGAGCACCGGCTCCGGGGTCGGCAGTGAGAACCGTTTCAGCGGACCCGGCGCCAGCGCAGATCTCAGGGCTGCCATGAACTCGGCATTGCGGACCGGGCAGGGGGAGGCAGCGATCACGAGCCCCTCGTCCAGTTCGACCCCTGGTTCCAGCCCGAGGCCGGCCCGGACGATGCGGAGCCAATCATCCAGATGGATCCAGCTGACCCATTGGCGTCCCGAGCCGATCTGGCCGCCCAATCCGGTGCGGGCGAGCAGCGACAGACGGTCGAAGGCGGGGCTTTCTTGTTCCAGCACGACGCCGGTGCGCAGGATCGTGGCCCGGGCTGCGTGGGCGCCGTTGAGAGCCTCCTCCCACGGCCGGGCGACACCGGTCATCTGCGGCAGCGCATCGCCCGCCTCGGGCAACGGCGAATCCTCTGTCAGATGTTGGTCACCGGCGTCGGAATAGATGGCCGTCGTGCTGGCCTGGACCCAGCGTTCCAGGGGGACTGCGTGTTTGCGGCTGGCTTGGACGAGGGCGCGGGTGGCATCGACCCGGGAGTCGCGCAGGTCGGCGATGTTCTGTGACGTGGGGCGGGCGTCGACCAGCCGGCCGGCGAGGTTGACCAGGCTGACGGTGCCGTCGGCGCTGGCCAGCTCAGCGGTCCAGGCGCCCTGGCTGCGACCGTCCCAGCTGACCTGGCGGAACGGCGAAACGGGGTCCGCGCTGCGCGTGAGGATCACTGGATCCAGGCCGCGGCAGAACAAATCTGCGGCCAGCCGGATGCCGAGGAAACCGCTGCCCCCGGCGATGACCACGCGGCGGGCCGGATCCGTTGTTCCACCGGCCAACTGGTAGAGACGGGCACAGTTTTCGGCGAAGTGGGATGCCAGGGGCTTGGCGTTGGACTCGGTGAAGAGCCGGGAGCCGTAGCCCTCGATGGCTACCCGTTGGGTCAGCAGGGTTCCGACTGGATGGTCGGCGATCTCCCAGTGCACCAGCAGACCACCGCCGGGCTGCGGTTGACGCCAGGCAAAGGCGGCGCCCGCCTGGTTCCGGGTGATCACGGCGTCCGGGGCCGTGCGTGAGTGCACTGCACCGAGGAGCGGAGGGTTGGGGGTGAAGGCCAGCCGGGTGCCCGGAACCAGTGCGCCGTCGTGGGCGGGGGCCAGGGACCTGACCGCGGGATTCCAATCGGGCAATCTGGAGGGATCGGAAATGATGCGCCAGACGTCGTCCGGCGCCAGTGCGAGCACGTGCTGTTGCGTGCGGTTCCAGGCCATGGTTTCAGCTTAGCCGCGAACCGCTGGACAAGCAGGGGGCCGTGAGACGGGCGGAAACGAAGGAGGCGGCCACCCCGTGCGGGATGGCCACCTCCTTCGTTGATGCCGCTGGAGCCTAGGCCTTGCGGCGACCCGTGATGAAGCCCCAGATGACCAGGACGATCAACGAGCCGATGATGGCCCACAGCCACGAGGACAGGCTGAAGAACTCGCTCATGTCCGCGCCGAATAGTGCGCCACCGATCCAGCCGCCGAGGAAGGCGCCGATGACACCCAGAATCAGCGTGGCGATCCAGCCGCCCGCCTGCTTACCGGGCAGGATCGCCTTCGCGATGGCCCCGCAGATCAGGCCGAGAAGTAGAAATCCTAGAAATCCCATGTGATTCTCCTCCTTGCAGCCCCACGTTGATGTGGGGGTCGGTGCCCCCGGAGGGCGGAAGCCCCCGGCGTGACGTATCGAAATGCTACCAGCAAGAATTGACAAGCGCGGGACCTATGGGAACTTGTGGTCAAATCGTGGCCACGGCGGCTGCCCAGGGCGCCGGAGCTCCCGGAGACGACAACGGCGGCATGCCGCCAAGCACCCCGGGAGCGGGGACGGATGGTGGCATGCCGCCGAGGCGACCAGAACGGTCTACTTGCTGGAGACCTCGCGGGGCTTCGCAGCGACCTGGTCCTCCATGGCGGAGAACTCCTCGTCGATGAGCTCGTTGGGCTTGGCCGTCATCTTCGAAACGACGATGGCGACGACGATGTTGAGGATGAACGCCGGGATGATCTCGTACACGTTGTCGGTCAATACCGGGATCTTGGCCCAGATGAAGACCGTTGCCGCGCCGATGATCATGCCGCTCAGTGCGCCGGTACTGGTCAGCTTGCGCCAGTAAAGGCTCAGCAGCACCAGCGGGCCGAAGGCCGCACCGAAGCCGGCCCAGGCGAAGGCCACCAGGTCCAGGACGCTGGCTTCGCGGTCCAGGGCGATGAGGAAGGCGATGACCGCGATCACCAGCACGCCGGCACGTCCGAGCATGACCTGCTTCTTGGCCGTCGATTCCCGGCCGACGATGTTGTACAGGTCCTCCACCAGGGCGGAGGAGGAGACGATGAGCTGCGAGGAGATCGTGGACATGACCGCCGCCAGCACCGCCGCGAGCACGAGGCCGGCGAGGAAGGGGTGGAAGAAGATCTGGCTTAGCAGCAGGAACACCGTTTCCGGGTCGGTGATCTCCTTGGCCGGATCGTCGGCGAAGTAGGCGATGCCGACCAGGGCGGTGGCGACGGCGCCAATTGCTGAGATGGCCATCCAGCTCACGCCGATCCGGCGGCCTGCCTTGGCATCGGCCGGGCTGCGCAGTGCCATGAACCGGACGATGATGTGCGGTTGACCGAAGTAGCCCAGGCCCCAGGCCGCAGCAGAGATGATGCCGAGCAGCCAGAGCCCCGTCGGTTCCACACCGAATCCGTCGAAGATGTTCAGTGCCCCGGGCTTGGCTGCCTTGATGCCGTCCACGGTGGCGCCGATGCCGCCGGTGGCGATGACGCCCACGATCGGCACGGTGATCAGTGCAACGAACATCAGGAGTCCCTGGGCAACGTCGGTCAGTGTGGCACCGATGAAGCCGCCGAAGAGCGTGTACGCGAGGGTGATCACTGCGACGGTGGCCATGCCGGCGGTGTATTCCCAGCCGAAGGAGCTCTCGAAGAACTTGCCCGCGGCGACCATGCCGGAGGAGACGTAGAAGGTGAAGAAGACCAGGATGATCGCGGAGGCGGCGATGCGCAGCACATGTGATTTATCCTTGAGCCGCTTCTCGAAGAAGCTGGGGATGGTGATCGCGTTCTGCGAGATCTCCGTGTAGGAGCGCAAGCGCGGGGCGACGAACTTCCAGTTCAGCCAGGCACCGACGGTCAGGCCAATGGCGATCCAGGCTTCGATCAGTCCGGAGGCGTAGATGGCGCCCGGCAGGCCCAGCAGCAGCCAACCGGACATATCGGAGGCGCCGGCGGAAAGCGCAGCGACGCCGGGCTTGAGCCCGCGGCCCGCGAGCATGTAGTCGTCGAGGTCGGAGGTTTGGCGGTAGGCGTAGTAGCCGATCCCGAGCATTGCGGCGAGATATATGACGATGGCCACAAGCTGGAATGCTTGTTCAGACATGGTGTTCCTCGTTTGGCTGGAAGGTGGAATGTGCGTCCGGGGGTTTCCCGGAGGGGTACGCCGGCCAACTGTCAACCAATGTCAACTACCGGGCGATGCGAGTGTGTGTTTATCAGGGTAGGGCATTGTCAAAGATCTGTGTGATTGGCATCACGGGGGCGTTATCTTTCCGTGACCACGTGCGGGGAATCCTGCGCCAATGCGTCCGCCTGATCCTCCAGGGCTTTGCGGACCGCCGTGATGGCGGGATTCTGGGTGCTCGATTCCCGTGCGGCCGTAAAGGTCGTCCGCCACGGGCGGGAGGGCACTTCGATGCGCCGTAGCCCCGGTTCGCGGTGGGCCCAGACCAGATCCGGCAACAGGGCCACCGCATGTCCGGACTGCACGAGTGCGATATGCGCTTGCAGATCCGCCGATTCGTACCTGACGTCCGGTTCGAAGCCCGCGCTGCGACAGAGCTGTTCGGCCCAGTGGCGCGACGCGGTGCCGCGCGGTTCCATGACCCAGGGCTGGGCCGCTGCCTGCTCCAATGACCCCACCGCCGATGGGCTGCTCGTGTCGGCGGACACGCCCAGTCGGATGGAGTCCAAGGCCAGTGGGCGCCGGTCCAGCCCCTGGTAGTGCGGGGCCGCATGGCCTGGGTACTGTTCGGCGACCACCAAGTCGAAATCACGGGCCCACGTCTCATGCAGTGCCGTCTCCGGTTCGTGCTGGGTCATCTCCACGCGGATGCCCGGATGTTCGGTGCGCAACGCCTCCAGGGCGGACGGCATCAACGCCAGTACGGCACTTTGGAACATGGCCAGACGCACGGTCCCCGAGATCGCCGGCAAGGTGCTGGACAGGGCGGCTTCGGCGCGTTCGAGTGCAGCGAGCAATTCGGTCGTATGGGCGACGAGCACCTGTGCCTGCGGGGTGAGCGCCAGCATTCGACCGCTGCGGCGCAAAAGTGCCACGCCGGCTTCCTTCTCGAGCAGGGACAACTGCTGCGAGACGGCCGACGGGCTGTAGTTCAGCGCCGCAGCGACCGCGGAGACCGTGCCACGGATGCTCAATTCGCGTAGAAGGCGCAACCTCCTGACCTCCAGCATGGTGACCCCTTTCACGATTCATCGCCGATTCAACTTCGCTTAACATCATCCTTCACTATTCGTCGCTTTTCCTTAACTCATGAGCGTTGGATACTTGCTTGATGGGGGACTCTGCCCCATGTCGCGCCGGCCGGTTTCCCACCGGTCGATTTCTGCTAGGAGCACCACTGACGTGACCACTACTTCTCCTTCCGCCGGGACGGACAACATTTCCCCCCGGGACCTGGCCGACGACGCCATCGCACTGGTCCGCCACTGGCTAACCGAAGGTTCCAAGCAACCCGTCGATGCCTCGGCCCGCCAGCTGGCCGGAGTCCTGAAGGATCCGCAGGGCCTGGACTTCACCGTCGGCTTCGTCGACGGCGTGATCCGCCCGGAGGACCTGCATGTTGCCGCCCGCAATCTGCGCGCGCTGGCCCCGAAGGTCCCCTCCTTCCTGCCCTGGTACATGCGTTCCGCCGTCGCCCTCGGTGGGGTCATGGCCCCGGTCCTCCCCGGCGTGGTGATCCCCGTCGCCCGTCGCGTCCTGCGCGAAATGGTCGGCCACCTGATCGTCGATGCCACCGATGCCAAGCTCGGCCCGGCCATCGAGAAGATCCAACAGGAGGACGTGCGGCTGAACATCAACCTGCTCGGCGAGGCCATCCTCGGCGAGAAGGAAGCCGGTCGCCGGCTGGAGGGCATCTCCAGGCTCCTGCGTCGACCTGACGTCGACTACGTTTCCGTGAAGGTCTCTTCGAGCGTTTCCCCGCACAACCACTGGGACTTCGACGCAGCCGTCGGGAACATCGTGGAGCAGCTGACCCCGCTCTACCGGCAGGCCCGGGACTCCTCCCCGCGCAAGTTCATCAACCTGGACATGGAGGAGTACAAGGACCTGGACCTGACCATGGCCGTTTTCAAACAGCTCATGGCCCTGCCCGAGTTCAGGAATGTCGAAGGCGGCATCGTGCTGCAGGCGTACCTGCCGGACGCCCTCCCCTCGATGATCGAACTGCAGGAGTTCGCCGCAGACCGCGTCGCCTCCGGTGGTGCACCGGTGAAGGTCCGCCTGGTCAAGGGCGCCAACCTGCCCATGGAGATCATGGAAGCCGATATCCACGGCTGGCCGGCGGCCACCTGGCATTCCAAGCAGGCCACGGACACCTCCTATAAAGCAGTGATCGACTACGCACTGCGGCCCGAGCACACCGCCAACGTGCACCTGGGCATCGCCGGGCACAACCTCTTCGACGTCGCCCTGGCGCATCTGCTGGCCAAGGCCCGCGGAATTTCCGAAGGCATCGACTTCGAGATGCTCCTGGGCATGGCCACCGGGCAGGCAGCAGCCGTGAAGGCCGACGTCGGATCCCTGCTGCTCTACACCCCGGTGGTCCACCCCGGGGAATTCGATGTGGCGATCTCCTACCTCATCCGCCGGCTCGAAGAAGGAGCCAGCCAGGAGAACTTCATGTCCGCCGTCTTCGAACTCCACGAAAACGAAGCCCTCTTCGAACGGGAGACGGATCGCTTCCGGGCCTCCCTGGAGGACATGAGCGACATCGTCCCCACGCCGAACCGCATCCAGGACCGCAGCACGTACGACGCGGAGATCGCCGCTGCGGAGGTCGCCGAATACGCTTCGGGGGAGCGGAAGTTCTCCAACACCCCGGATACCGACCCCGACCTTGCCGGCAACCGCGCCTGGGCCAACGACATCCTGGCGCGGGTGCCACAGAGCACATTGGGTCGCGACACCATCGAATCCCACCTGCTCACCACCACCGGTGAGGTGGATGCCGTCATCGCGGCCACCCATGCAGCAGCGGAATCCTGGGGCAAGCTCAGCGGTGCCGAGCGCGCCGGGGTGCTGCATCACGCCGGCGAACGACTGGCCGCCTACCGGGGTGAACTGCTCGAGGTCATGGCCTCCGAATGCGGCAAGACCCTGGACCAGGGTGACCCGGAAGTCTCCGAGGCCATCGACTTCGCCCACTTCTACGCCGAATCAGCCCGCGCGTTGGACGCCGTCGACGGAGCCACTTTCGTGCCCTCGCGTCTGACGGTGGTGACCCCTCCGTGGAACTTCCCGGTCGCGATCCCCTCCGGCTCCACCCTTTCGGCTCTGGCTGCCGGCTCCGGCGTCGTCATCAAACCCGCCAAGCAGGCAGCGCGCTCCGGGGCCATCATGGTCCAGGCCATCTGGGAGGCGCTCGACGCCGCCGGGATCGGTCGCGAACTGCTCTCCTTCGTCCAGCTCTCCGAACGCGATCTGGGGACGCGACTGGTTTCGCACCCGAAGGTGGACCGGCTCATCCTCACCGGCGGTTACGAGACCGCCGAGCTGTTCCGCTCCTTCCGCGAGGACCTGCCGTTGCTGGCGGAGACCTCGGGCAAGAACGCGCTCATCGTGACGGCCTCGGCCGACCTGGACCTGGCAGCACGTGACGTCGCCGCCTCCGCCTTCGGACACGCCGGACAGAAGTGCTCAGCGGCTTCGCTGGTGATCATGGTCGGAGCGGTCGCCAAGTCGCCGCGTTTCCACAGCCAGCTCATCGATGCCGTCCGTTCACTACAGGTCGGCTACCCGGACGACGCCGGAACCCAGATGGGCCCGGTCATCGAACCGGCGCAGGGCAAGCTGCTGCGCGGGCTGACCACCTTGGGCGCCGGCGAACGTTGGGTGCTGGAACCGCGTCAACTCGATGACACCGGCCAGCTGTGGAGCCCCGGCGTCCGCACCGGCGTGCAGCGTGGCTCCGAATACCACCTGACCGAGTACTTCGGCCCGATCCTCGGCGTCATGACCGCCGAGACCCTCGAGGAAGCCGTGGAGATCGTCAACGACATCGAATACGGACTCACCACGGGGCTCCACTCGCTGGACCCCGACGAGCTGGAGTACTGGCTGGACAACGTCAAGGCAGGCAACCTCTACGTCAACCGCGGCATCACCGGGGCGATCGTGCGCCGGCAGCCGTTCGGGGGCTGGAAGAAGTCGGCCGTCGGTGCCGGGACCAAGGCCGGTGGGCCGAACTACCTGGTCGGCATGGGCTCATGGACCGATGCGCCGGTTAGCGCCGAGGCGGAAGCCGCCGCCGAATCCCACGCAGCCGTCTCCCACGCCACCGTGCGCACCGCGACGGGAACCAACACCTCGGCCACCTCGAACGCGGAGGTCGCCGGAGGTAGCGACATCCTCGGTGTCGTTGCGGCCGAAACCGGCCCTGCGGCAGGAAATGCCATCGACCCCGCCGACTTCGCCTGGCTGCAGACCGCCCGGGCGACCGACTACCACCAGGTGGTCAAGGAGTTCGGGGCCGTCAAGGACGTCTCCATGCTGCAGGCCGAACGCAACATCTTCCGCTACCGCCCGGTCCCGGTGACCGTGCGCTACGAGGAAGGCACCTCCGGTCACGGGATGGCCGAGCTGCTGCGGGTGGTCTCCGCCGGGCTCCGCGCCCATAAGGCCACCTCCAGTGCCGGGGCCAGCGGTTGCATCGGCACCACCGAACGCCCGGGGGCGGGGATCAGCGTCAGCGTCACGACCGAGCTGCCAGCCCGTGTCCTGGCCGCCCTGCGCTCCGAGGGCATCGAGGTAGCGGTCGAGGACGCCCGGATGTGGAAGGCACATGTCGAGCGTCTGGCCCGCCGGACCGGACCCGATTCCGGCACCAGGATCCGCTACATCGGCGCCTCTTCGCAGGAAACCTACGCCGCGACGCAGGGCAAGCCGGACGTCGCGATCTACGACCACCCGGTCGTTGCCGCAGGACGCGTCGAGTTGCTCCCGTTCCTGCGTGAACAGGCGATCTCGATCACGGCCCACCGCTTCGGGACGCCTGACCACCTCAGCGACACGATCATCTAGATCCGCATCGTGTTGAACGACGCCGGCCCGGGCTTTCCAGCCCGGGTCGGCGTCGTTCGTGTCTGTGGCACCATCGGTGAAGGCACGTACCGTTCCACCACGAAAGTCCTCCCCGCATGAGCGCAGAACCCCGGGCCCCCTCCACCGGACTGGTCCAGGTCATCGTCCTGCTCGTGGACCGCGAAAGCCCGGCCCCCGAACCCGATGGCATCGCAGCAGTGGCCCTCGCCTCGGTGTTGGCCTGTGCTGCGGATCCTTCCAATCCCGCCTGGGAGAGGTGGCTGTCCGGCCCCGTCACCAAATCGGTGCGCCGGGCCGATGCAAAAAACTATGCGAAGACAGCCACGGCACATCCCGAAGCCATCGAAGCCACCCACGGCCGGGCCGCCGCGATGGCCCTGCCGCCACTGCCCATGGATGCGTTGCCCAAGGCCCTGGCCCGGCTACAGGTCTCCGGCACCGAGCTGCCAGCGGGCACGACGGAACCGGTGGCCGCTGGCCTGCCGGTGATCGTGCTGAACCAGGACCTGGAAATGAGCACCGGAAAGGCCGCAGCCCAAGCGGCCCATGCACTCTTCGCCTGGGTGCTGGAGCTCGGACCGGAACGCCACACCGACTGGATCCGGGCCGGACACGACGTCTCCGTCACGTGGATGCGGGAGGTCGAGCTGCTGGCCAGCGCCGCCACTGCGGGTGCCGGGCCACTGATCCGCGACGCGGGGCACACCGAAATAGCTCCCGGATCGGCCACCGCCCACGTGGCGGTCCGCTAGCGTCCCGGCCCGGGTTCAAAACCGGGGCCCAGCCCAGGAACCGGCCGTGCAGGGGCTCGGGCCGCGGGGGCCCAGTCGAAGTTGCGCCGCAGCAGGCGACTCCACTTATTCGCCGGGAGCCCGGGGTTCAACATGGCGATGCCCACGCAGTACTTGCTCATGCTGACCGGGCGGATGCCCAGTTCGGATAACGCCGTGGATGCCGCTCCCTGACCCGAGGCTGTCTTGGTCTCGATCACGAAGAGCTCGGGACCATGCAATACGCGGGCCGCGTCGGTGTAGACCAGATCCACATCGCAAGTCAGCCGTTCGCCATCGACAGGATCGACGAACGTCGCCCTGCGGTAGTCGCTTTCCATCACCGGCTGCAGTGCGGCGGGGGAGATGGAGTATTCGGTGTCGAGCACCCCGTCCAGGAAGGCGCGGGCATCGTCGGTGATCCGCCCGGCGTTGTCCATCTGGTGCGGGATCCGGTGTTTGACGGTCGCTCCGCGCAGACCCTTGGTCTTGATCTCGAACATACACAGGCCGGTGTCGGCATAGGTGCGGGTGCGGACCTTATAGCGGCGCCGGCGACCCTGTCGATGGGCGCGGTACTGCTCGAATCCCGGGGTGTCGAAGTAGACGGATTCGTAGCGGAAGGTGCGCCGGCCATCGATGGTGAGCACCCGGAAACTATCGTCCAGCTTCGCTGCGAGGGCAGTGAATTGCTCCGGGGTCAGCAGGTACTTATGGTCTACGCGGGTCTGCAAGGCAGCACCCTCATTGACCTCCTGAAGCCCTATTGGTTCCCGGGCGGCGACGGCGGCTTCCAACGCCTGCCGGGCCTTCACTTGGACCCTTGGCCCTGGTTGGCGTACTCCCGTTCCGCCGG
The DNA here is from genome assembly GCA_038243055.1 of Actinomycetales bacterium. GTDB lineage: Bacteria > Actinomycetota > Actinomycetes > Actinomycetales > Micrococcaceae > Arthrobacter_H. The sequence continues at coordinate 1,781 of JBBSRM010000037.1, read as the reverse complement.
TGCAGGCACGGGGGCAGCGGTGGTTTCCTGCTCGCGGAGTGCCGCGGCGGCAGTGTCCCGTCGAGGCCGTGGTGCCGTGGCCGGCAGTTCGCGGAAGCGGACGTCCACGACGGTGGTGTCGCGCACCATGTCCAGTTCAAGCACCACGGTGCGCAGGATGCGCGCTCCGAGCAACTGCTCCAGGGCGGCATCCATGTCCTCGCTGCGCGGGTAGGCGGTGTCCATGGTCACGACCTGGCGGGTCGTGGTGGCGGCAAAGCGGGGGTGGTCGGCGACGAACATCACCAGCAGCAGGGCAGCGGTGATCGTCGGCGCGAGCCAGGCGGGATCCGGGTGCAGCCCATTGACCAGCCCCATGGCCAGGGCGATGAAGTAGTAGGCCACTTCCTCCTGGGTCAGGGTGTTGGACCGCAGACGGATGATCGACAGGATGCCGAACAGCCCCAGACCCAGACCCGCTCCGGCGTCACTGGTGGTCAGCAGCAGGGTGACCGCGAAGATGCCCATGCTCAAAGCGACGTAGGCGAGCGCCAGATCCCTGCGGTGGTGCCTGCGGAAGTAGACGACGTACACCAGGACGGCGGTTCCCAGGACATTGGCCAGCAAGGCCATCCAAAACGTAAACATGATTCCCTCTCGTTGCTCTGGTGAACAACTTTAGGAAACGTAAATGAGACAAAGATGAGACAGGGAGGAGAGAAGGATGAGAGCCTCTCGCCTGGTGGGTCGCGTCGTTGAATGGCTCGGTTTTCGCGCCACCATTTGGCAGCTCCGCAGCTCCGCAGCTCCGCAGCTCCCCAGCTCCGCAGCTCCGCAGCTCCGCAGGTGCCTGGGGAGAACTTTCGCCTTGTGTCAGCCGTTCGTGGGGCGGGAGCCTCGCGGAGCTTCGGATATATGTCATGAGCGGTAGGTTCCGCGCGCTGCGGAACCTGACACCTGGGTCCTCAATGGTGGCGGGCAGAAAAAACACGCCGGCAGGTCTCGTGGACGACCAGTCACCGATCGGTGCGGGGAGGTTGGACGCGCCGAGTGAGCCGGTTATGACCGGACGTCCTCATTTACGGCGATGGACTCGGCGATCCGTTTGATCGCGGCGAGCGTTTTCGGGATGCCGTCGAAAGCCTGCTGTGTGCGGTCGGCGATCTGGACATCCGCCCCGTTAGCGAACTTCTCCTGGAACATGGCGATCCCACCCGGCAGGAAGTCCCACGACTCGGTCAGGATCGATCCGGTATCTGTCGGGGTCATGGTGAAGCCCCATCGGACGAAGCTGCCACCCACTATCCAGGCGAACTCGCGACCGTGCTCGGCAGCCACGACCTCGGACCGGGTCTCCCAGGTCCGTTGCGGCAGCTCATTACGCCCGGTGAACCAGGCACCGAGCAGTCCGGCGGTGGCCTCATCGTCCCACCAACACGACGTACAGACCGGGCTCCACTCGCCGGTGCGGGTGATGTCGGAGACCAGGTCGTAGAGGGTCTCGGCTGACGCGTGAACGGCGATGGACTCCTCGTGATGGCGGATGCCTGGCTGGCTCATGGTTCCCTCCTCGCCGACTGGTCGCTTCTGCTGCCGGCGTGCCAGTCCTCCTGCTGGCCGACCGTTTCGGCGTCGACTCCGAGGGCAGCGAGCTGAGGCTGCTCGCGCAGGCTTCGCTTGAGCTCCGCGAAACCGGGGAAGCGTGCCAGCCCGACCACGTGGTCCCACAGCTCGACGGCCGATTCTTCGTCCGGCAGCCGGCTGATCACCGGCCCGAAGAAGGCTACACCGGCGGGTGGCTC
>JBBSRM010000036.1:0-15470 GCA_038243055.1 Actinomycetales bacterium | reverse complement strand
TCCCCCAGCTCGGCTATGGGGTCTGGAAGGTGAAGGACGACGTCGCCGAGAAGGTCGTTTCCCTGGCCTTCGAAGCCGGATACCGACATGTGGACACCGCCCGCATCTACGGCAACGAAGCAGGCGTGGGCCGCGCCATTGTCGCCTCGGGCATCGACCGGTCCGACCTGTTCGTCACCACCAAGGTCTGGAACGCCGACCAGGGCTACCAGCAGACCCTCGATGCCTTCGACGCGTCGTTGGAACGCATGGGGATGGAGTTCATCGACCTCTTCCTCATCCACTGGCTGCAGCCGAAGCAGGGCAAGCACGTCGAAACGTGGAAGGCCCTGATCGAACTGCAGAAGTCCGGCCGCGTTGGTTCCATCGGCGTCTGCAACTTCACCCGCGAGGCGTTGCAGGAGCTGGAGGAGGCCACCGGGATCGTCCCGGCCATCCACCAGGTGGAAACGCACCCGTTCTTCCCGCAGACAGCCCTGCGCGAGTACGAGACCTCCCGTGGCATCCTCCACCAGTCGTGGTCCCCGCTGGGACAAGGCTCGGAGCTGCTCGGGCACCAGGTCTTGACCGATATCGCCGCCAAGCATGGCGCCACTCCCGCCCAGGTAGTCATCGCCTGGCATCTGGCGCTCGGGCTCGTGGTGATACCCAAGTCCGAGACCCCGGGCCGGATCGTGGAGAACTGGGAGTCCCTGGGCGTGACACTGGACGATGACGACATCGCAGCGATCAACGGACTGGATCGCGGCGACGAAGGGCGCATCGGCCCGGACCCCGCAGTGAGCGACTTCGAGTAGCCCCTCGGATTCACCCCCGATACGTGGAATGGCCCGTCACCGCGAGGTGACGGGCCATTCCCTGTGCAAGGCGATGACTAGTCGGTGGTGATCAGCCTTCGCATTCGCGGCAGATCTTCACGCCGTTCTTCTCGAGGGCCAACTGTGAGCGGTAGCGCACCAGGAAGCACTCGCCGCAGGTGAACTCGTCCTGACCCTGCGGTCGGACCTGGACGATCAGCTCATCGTCAATGATTGCTCCGGGCAGTTCGCCGCCATCAAGCGGCTCATCCTCGTCCAATTGCTCGACGGCAGTCTTCTGGTTCGGCGCGTCCATCGCCTTGACCTGCTTGAGGGTTTCTTCGCTTCGTTCAGCGACATCGGGGCGGACTTCGTCGTAGTCGACAGCCATGCGGGTACTCCTGGTAATTCGTGTGGTGGGAAGCGACATAGTAGGCCAACATGGAGCTCAAAGCCAATCGATTTTCTGAGAGGTGTTTCAGCTCACTTTTGGTGACGTTGGAGGAGGGAGAGGGGCGCGGACCAGACCCGCTGGCGTCGCGCAGTCTCATCCGTCAGAACCTACGCTGGGAGGTCTCTACCCGGCTGGAGGAGCCGACCGACCTGGCCGGGTGGCTGCCGTGTTGATCAGAGCTAGTCACGCAGCATTCCAGTGGGCCCTCGTTCATGTTTCAGATCGTCGAGGTCGACCGAGGAGCTGCGCTGGCCATTCTCTGTTGCAGCGATCACCCGGATCAGGTCCGGGTGATCGTCGGCCAGATCGTCCAGGACGCCCAGAGCCATTCGAGAGAGGGGTGTTACGGAGGAGTAGGGGCCGTCGTCCCAGATGATGTTGTTGATCGTGCTGTCGATGTGGAGGAGCAACTCGCCCTGATCGGCGGTGTCGAAGGACTCGATGAAGTAGTACGGGAGCGCCACAGCGTCGGGGCACTTTGCCTTGTTGTGGGAGTCCAGGAACGCAGCACGCAAGTCGTTGGTCCGCTGCTGGTCCTCCGTGGTGGCCCCGGACATCGTCCAGACCTGGCAGTGCTCATCGAACGCCGCATCGGGCCGGCCAGCCGCACTGGCACTGGCGTTCACTTCTTCCACTATCGGGGCCGGCCTGGCAGTCGGGGTGGGGCTCGGTGCTCGCGCTTGGCTCGTGGCCGCTGCTTGCGGTGCCGGTCCGGGCGCTTGGCTGCCGGTGGTGCAGCCGGCCAGTGCGAGGGCTGCTATCAGTGCGGCAATCGCGGCGGGGATCCTATGGATGTGGAAGTCCTTCCAAGAAGTAGGTCTCCATCCACCCTATGTGCGGCTGCTTCCCCTTTTGATCGCTGACTGGGGTCTTTGAATACGGGCCGGGGGTCGACCTACTGCCGGCCAGTTGTCTCTTCGGCTAGCTGCGATGCTCGAAAGGACTGCAGCATCTGGGCGAATATCCATCCGACGATCAGTGCAAGGACAAGGTGCACCGGTGAGTCGCTGCCGGCCTTGTATATCCAGCCCTTCCACCCAGCTAGCGTCTCGTCTGCGACGCTGGTGGTCGCTGCGGCGCTTTTGATGCCGACAAATGAATAGACCACCAGCGCTGCCGTGCCCACGCTGAAACCAGACGACATCGCCATGCGATCAAAGAGCTGCTGTCTACGAGTGCCGAAGAGAAGGACGTAGGCCATCAGAAGCCCCAAGAGCGCGATGGCGATCATCTGGATATAGGCGACGTGGGGCTCGGTTATTGCTACAAGCGCGTTGGTGAAATCAAAGACGGCGCCGTCCCGGGCGCCGATGGTCTGCACAGTCAGCAAACCCACCGCAAGGATGTATGCCAGCGACACCAATAGTCCGGCCAGCGTGAAAACTGAAATCCTCAGTGCGGGATTCTTGCTCATCTACCAGTCTTTCAATGGGGAAGAATGGCTGCCTGGTGAAGCACCCTGCTTGTCACACCGTAGCCAAGTCTTGTCGAACTCGAAAACCGAGTTCCCTCCCCTCGGCTGCTGGCACGCGACGGTGGGCACCCCGGAATGTCTCCCCGCCAACCCGCGGATCCGGTGTCCCCTATGATCCGTCCCGATGAAAAGTCCCGAAAGGGGCGTCTCTACGGGGCACTGGGCTATCCACCATTTGGACCGTTTTGAGGTGGGGGAGTGCCGCAGGCTACGGTCGGTCATTTTCGACGCCGCCTGGTCCCTTCCCCTACTCGGTTCTCGTCGGGACGTCCGTCAACCCACTTCTCGGCAGCTAGGCGGATGGCTCTCCGTGGCCAGCATGCATGAGGTGGGGTAGCTGCGGCGAAGGCACGAAAAAGACCGCTTCCCGGTGTTATCCAGGGAAACGGCCTTCTTGGTTCTCGGAGCCCCCTGCCAGAATCGAACTGGCGACCTTTTCATTACGAGTGAAACGCTCTACCAACTGAGCTAAGGAGGCACGGCGACCACAGGGGCCACCAGCCGATAGTTTATAGGAGCATTTCACCAGCGGTCAAAACGGGCGATGTTGCCGGTCCTTTCACTAGCACTTCAACCCGTCGTCGGGAACGGTGGAGTCCAGGAAATACTCGTCGACGGCGTTGCCGATGCACTCGTTGCTGCGGCCGTAGGCGGTGTGCCCGCGGCCATCGAAGGTCACCAGCACCGAGGACTCGAGCTGCTTATTCAGGGCCTTGGACCACTGGTAGGGGGTGGCCGGGTCGCCGGTGGTGCCGATGATGATGATCGGGGCGGCATCTGGTGCCGAGGCCGGGGCGGCCTCTCCGGTGGGTTCGAACTTCCAGTCCTTGCAGGCCAGCCCGCCGAAGGCCAGGTACTTGCCGATAGTCGGGGACGCCTCGACGAGATCCTTCTCGTCCTGACGTTGCCCCTCGACGCTCGTATCCACCTGGTAGTCCAGGCAGTTGATCGCCGTGAACGCGGCTTCGGCATTGCCGGTGTAGGAACCGTCCTCGTTGCGGCTGGCGCTCATATCCGCCAACGCGAGCATCGGCGTGGGGTTCCCGGCAACCGCAGAGTTCAGTGCCTTGGTCAGTTCCGGCCAGTAGGCGTCCTCGTAGAAGGCCACGAGGAAGCCGCCGACGAAGTCGTTGATGCCGACCTCCCGCCCGTCCTCGGCGGTCAGCGGGTACTCCTCTACGGAGTCGAAGAGATCCCGGAGCTGGTCGCGGGCCTGGTCGACGTCACCGTCGAAGGGGCAGTCCTGGTTTCGGAGGCAGTCCTCGAGGTAGCTGGTGATCGCCTTCTCGAAGGCCTTGGCCTGGCCCAGCGTGACTTCTTCATTGCTCAGCGAGGGGTCCATGGCCCCATCGAGCACCATGTGTCCGACGTGGGAGGGGAAGAGTCCGGCATAGGTCGCGCCGAGCTTCGTGCCGTAGGAGAAGCCCAGGTAGTCCAGCTTCGGAGTATCGCTGACGGCCCGCAGGATGTCCATGTCCTTTGCGGAACTGATCGTGTCGACATGGCCCAAGGACGCGCCGGAGCGCTCGGCACACTCGTCGGCGTATTCCTTGCTTTCCTGCTCGAGCTTCTTCAGTCCGGCTTTCGTCTCGGGATCTGCCTCCAGGGTGCGATCGGCATCGCGCTGGGCGTCGGTCCGGCAACTCACCGGTGCCGATCTGCTGACCCCGCGGGGGTCGAAGCCCAGGAGGTCATAGCCCTTGCGCAGGTCATCGGAGAAGATCAGCGTCCCGGCATCCTTGACCAGGTCGACGCCCGAGCCTCCGGGGCCGCCGGGATTGATCAGCAGGGTTCCCTGCTTCTTCCCGCTGGCGTCGAGCTTGATGACGGAGAGCTCGATGGATTTCTTCTCCGGTTGCTCGTAGTCCAGCGGGACCTCCACCTCGGCGCATTCGAACTGCGTTGAACAGCTCGTCCACTCCACGCTCTGGGAGTAGTACTTCCCCAGGCCTGCTGGAGCCGAGGGCATGGGTGCGTCGGATTCCTGCGCGCCGGCGTCGTTGGAGGGTTGGCTGCTGCAGGAAGTGAGGAGCAGCAAGGAGGCGGCCGCAGCGGCCGCCCAGCGCAGCCGTCGTCGGGTGGGGATCATGCGGTGGTGTCTCCTTGGTTCCTGGCCGGCAGCAGCCCGGCCATCATGGCCTCCATGGCCAGCAGGGGTTGGACGTTGGCGGTGATGCGTCGGCGGGCTTCGGAAATGTAGTCGATACGCGCCAGTGTTTGTTCGGCGGTGGAGTGGTGGGCGACCGCCGCGAGTTCCCGGCCGAGGTAGTCGTTGACCAGCTCGCTGCCGGTGGCCAGTTGCAGGGTCAGCACGTCGCGGTAGAAGGTGGTCAGGTCGATCAGTGCCCGGTCCAGCGAGTCGTTGACACCTCGTTTGGCCCGACGCTTATTGAGCTCCTCGAGTGCCTTGAACTGGCTGCGCAGTTGTGGCGGGACGGGGGAGTCGGCCTCGAGGCCCAGGGATTCCCGTAGGGCGGCGGTGTCGGTGGCGGCGCGTGCCTCCGCCGAGGCGGCGGACTCCTCGGTGGAGAGCTTGACCAGATCCCCGGCGGCGACCACGGCATCGGAGACCGACTGCAGGCGCAGGGGCAGCTTCACGGTCCTGTCCCGACGCAGGCGGGCTCCCTCGTCGCGGGCCAGCCGGCGGGCGATGCCGATATGGCTTTGGGACACCCGGGCGGCGAAATCGGCTTGTTCTGCCGTCAGCCCGTCGCGGCGCACCAGCAGTTCGGCTACCGCCTCACGGGAGGGGACGCCTAGGGAGATGGGCCGGCAGCGCGAACGGATCGTCACCAGCACGTCTGCCGGGCTCGGCGCGCATAGGATCCAGACGGTATGCGGCGGGGGCTCCTCGATCGACTTGAGCAGGACGTTGGTGGTCCGCTCGGTCATCCGGTCGGCGTCCTCGACGATGATGACCCGCCATTTACCTGCCGAGGGGCGGTCCTGGGCTCGGGTGATCAGCTCGCGGACATCCACGATCTGGTAATTGACCTTCTCCGTGGCGATGAGTGAAACGTCGGGGTGGGTTCCGGCCATGACGGTGCGACAGGCGTGGCACTGCCCGCAGCCGCGGTCGTTCGGATCGGGGGCATCGCATTGCAGGGCAGCGGCGAAGGCGCGGGCGGCGTTCGATCGGCCCGAACCCGGAGGGCCCGTGAACAGCCACGCATGGGCGGGGGCCCCCAGTGAGGCGGCCCGGTGCAAGGCACCGATGGCCGCATCCTGTCCCGGCAGGTCGGCCCAGACCCCGGTCAGCTCGGCGGGGGCGCTCATGAGGAGGCTCCGGCATGATGGATTGCGGTCTCCACGGCGGAGGCGATCCGGGCGGCCAGGTCCTCGACCTCCAGGGAGGCATCGAGCACCACGTAGGCACCGTCGTCGTTCCTGGCCCGGTCCAGGAAGGCCTGCCGGATGCGGGCATGGAAATCGTCGGGCTCGGATTCGAGCCGGTCCTCGGCGCCGTGGCCCTGTGTGCGGCGGAGTCGACCGGACAGGGGATCGACGTCGAGCAGGATGGTCAGATCGGGGCGGAGCCCGTCGGTGGCCCAGCGGTTCAGCCGCAGCACGTCCTCGGTCCCCAATCCGCGTCCGACCCCCTGGTAGGCGACCGAGGAATCAATGAAGCGATCGCAAATGACCGTGGCCCCGCGGGCCAGGGCCGGAAGGATGAGCTGCTGGACATGGGCGGCGCGGGCTGCGGCGAACATCAGGGCTTCGGTGCGGGCATCGACTTCGCCGCGGCCGTGGTCGAGCACGAGGGAACGCAGTTCCTCGCCGATGGTGGTGCCTCCGGGTTCACGGGTGCGGACGACTTCGCGCCCACCGTCCTGGAGCCGACCGACCAGCAGGGCGGCCTGGGTGGATTTGCCGGCACCATCGCCGCCTTCGAGGACGACGAACAGGGCTCCGGGCGCGCGCTGCATTTCATTCACCCGGTAAGCCTATCGGCCCCGGCCCGGTAATACGCGGTCGCGACTTCGGGGGTGCCCGATGCGGCGGTCTACGATGCTGACATGTCCCCTTCCCACCCGCAGGATCTTGCCCCGGATACCGTCGTCGTTGCCGCCGGACGACCAACGCGCGAGCCTGATGCCCCCGTGAACCCACCGATCGTGCTCTCTTCCACGTTCGTGGGCACCGGGACCCCGGGACAGGGGGAGCGGACCTACGGGCGGTTCTCCAACCCGACCTGGGACCCGCTGGAAGATGCCCTGGCCCAACTGGAATCCTCGCCGCTGCCCGGGCTGGTCTATGCCTCGGGCATGGCAGCTGTCGCCTCGGCCATGTCGTTGCTGCCCCGGAACGGCACCATCGTCATTCCGCGGCACAGCTACAACGGATCGCTCGCGCTGGTGGCCGACCTGCAGACCCGCATCGGACTACAGGTGCGACTGGCCGACGTCGAGGACACCGAAGCCACCCTGGCGCTGCTCGTGGGCGCCGATATGCTCTGGCTCGAAAGCCCGACCAACCCGATGCTCGAGGTCGCCGATGTGGCCGCCCTGGCCGCCGGTGCCCGCGCCGCCTCGGTGCTCTGCGTCGTGGACAACACCTTCTCCACCCCCTTGCTGCAGCGCCCGCTGGAACTAGGCGCCGACGTCGTGGTGCATTCAGCGACCAAGTACATGGGCGGGCATTCCGACGTCGTCCTCGGGGCCGTCCTCACCGGCGATGCCGAGCTGCGCAGCAAACTCCATGCCTACCGCTCGCTGCACGGGGCGGTCCCGGGGCCTTTCGAGACCTGGCTGACCCTGCGCGGATTGCGGACCATGGCCGTGCGGGTCGAGCGCGCCCAGGCCAATGCCGGTGAACTGGCCCGGAGGCTGGACGCCCACCAGGCGGTGGAGGCCGTCCGCTATCCCGGGTTGGAAGCGGACCCCGGGCACGCCCGGGCAGCGGCCCAGATGGAAGGATTCGGTTCGATCCTGTGCATCACCGTCGCCGGGGGAGAGGCGGCCGCGGAAACGGTGTTGGCGGCCCTGCGCCTGTGGACCCCGGCCACGAGCCTGGGCGGCGTCGAATCCCTGGCCGAACGCCGACGGCGCCATCCGGGGGAACCGGAATCGGTTCCGGCGAACCTGATTCGGCTCAGTGCGGGCATTGAGAACATCGAGGACTTGTGGAACGATCTGCACGCCGCGCTGGAGAGTACACGCTAAAGACGGATCGGACCCGGGTCACCTAGACTGTCGGATGTGGTTACCGCATTGTTGTTTGAGATCTACCTCTTCAAGGCCCTGAGCCTGGTCGCGCTCGTGCTCGGCCTCTGGGCCTTCATCGATGCCGCCCGCCGCCCGGCGCAGAACTACCAGCGGGAGAATAAGCGGACCAAGGGTTTCTGGCTGGGGCTCACCGGCGTCGCCGCGGTCTTCTGCGTCTTCAGTTTCCTCGCCGGCGGTGGAGCCGGATTCCTGCAATTGATCGCCGCCTGCGTCAGCTGCGTCTACCTCGCCGATGTCAGGCCCGCCGTCGGCGGCAAGGGCTCACCGGGGTACTACAACTACTAGAGCGCCAGCGCCCCGGTCCGCGGGGCCACGCACGCCCAATCCACGGTCAATTCGCCCAAACGCCACCGTGAGGGACCATCACGTACCGGCCAGCCTGCGGCCCGCAAAGCCCGGCACATGGCCATCCAGCGCTGCCGCTGTCCGAACGTCGCCAGGGGCGCCGCTGCCAGCCACGCGGCATCGGCCGCCGCCAGGAAATCGTGGACCCGTTCGCCGGGATGATTGCGGTGGATCAGCGCCTTCGGCAGCCGTTCGGCCACCTCGCTCGGGCGTTGGACCGCCCCGAAGCGGATCGAGATGCTCAAGGTCAGCGGACCCTCGGGGGAGATGCCCACCCAGGTGCTGACCCGACCGATCTCGTCGCAGGTCCCCTCGATGAGCAGACCCGCAGGGTCCAGACGGGCGGCCAGCCCCGACCAGATCGCCGCCACATCCTCCTCGTTGTATTGGCGCAGGACGTTGAAGGCCCGGATGAGCAGGGGATTGCGTTCCGTGGGGATCTCGAAGCCGCCGACGTTGAAGGAGAGGCCCTCGACCTCCAGCAGCTTTGCGGCCAGGACCCGGCCGGGATCGATTTCCAGTCCGACGACGGCCACCAGAGGGTTCACCGCGCGCAGGCGCTGGAAGTACTCGACGGCGGTGCGCGGCGAGGCCCCGTACCCCAGGTCCACGCAGATCGGTGGTGCCCCGGTGACGCCGGGGCGCAGCCGGAAGTTCTGGGTGCCGGTCATCCAGCGGTCCACCCGACGCATCCTGTTCGGATTCGTCGTCCCGCGGGTGGGGTTGCCCAAGGGACGCCCGGTCTGATGCCGGCCGCCGAGTCTTCGAGACTTTTGCACCACGGAAAAAATATAGACCTCCGGAAGGGCCCTTCATGACCAGATACCGGTGAAAGTAACCGACTTCACGCCCGAGTAGGATGAAACCATGACGCACACCCTGATCCTGCTCCGCCACGGGCAGAGCGAATGGAACGAAAAGAACCTCTTCACCGGCTGGTACGACGTGCCGCTGACCGAGAAGGGCCGCGCGGAGGCCATCCGCGGCGGTGAGCTGCTCACCGAAGCAGGCCTCGTCCCCGACGTACTGCACACCTCGCTGCTCAAGCGCGCAACCATCACGGCCAACCTCGCGCTGGAAGCCGCCGACCTCTCGTGGATCCCGGTCCGCCGTGACTGGCGCCTGAACGAGCGTCACTACGGGGCCCTGCAGGGCAAGGACAAAGCCCAGACCCTGGCCGAGTTCGGCGAGGAGCAGTTCATGAAATGGCGCCGCTCTTATGACACCCCGCCGCCGCCGCTGGACGACGACTCCGAGTTCTCCCAGATCGGGGACCCCCGCTACGCCGACCTGGGCGATGACGCCCCGCGCACCGAATGCCTCAAGGACGTGCTCGAACGGATGCTGCCTTACTGGGAGGGTGCCATCCGGCCCGACCTCGAGGCCGGCAAGACGGTTCTGGTCACCGCGCACGGCAACTCGCTGCGGGCCATGGTCAAGCACCTCGATGGCATCTCGGACGAGGACATCGCTTCGTTGAACATCCCCACGGGCATCCCGCTGGTCTACGAACTGGATGAGGACTTCAACCCGGTCACCCCCGGCGGGAGCTACCTCGACGCCGATGCCGCGGCCGACGCCATCCAGGCCGTGGCCAACCAGGGACGCAAATAGCCGTACCCCGGGACGAACCCAGACAAAAGAACCGGGGCGGGCCCGCGTATCGACGCGGACCGGCCCCGGCTGTGTCAGGGGTGGGTCAGAGGGCCCCGCTGCCGGGCTCCCATTCGCCGGTGACCAGGTAATTGACCTTGCGGGCCACCGAGACCCCGTGGTCGCCGTAGCGTTCCAGGTAACGGCTGGTCAGGGTCACATCCGCGGTGCGGGGTCCCGATTCCTCCCAGTCGGGGCCGGCCACCGTCTTGAAGACGCTGGCGTGCAGGTCGTCGATCCGGGCGTTGAGCGCAACGATTTCCCGGGCGATCTCCAGATCCCGCGTTTCGAGCAGGGTGATCAGCTTCCGGGCGATCTGCACGTCCAGTCCCGCCATCTCCGCGAAGACGGGGGCGACCGATGCCGGTGCCACCGAGACCGGGAAGCGGAGCCGGGCGAGCTGGGCGACGTGGCGGGCCAGATCGCCCATCCGCTCGAGCGAGGCGCTCATGCGCAGCGAACCGACGATCATGCGCAGATCCGAAGCCACCGGACCCTGCAGCGCCAACACATCGATGGCCCGCTCATCGAGTTGCGTCTGCATGAAGTCCACCCGGGCGTCCGCGGCAATGACCTCCTGGGCGATCTCGGTGTCGGCCTCGGCATAAGCCGTGTAGGCGCGTTCCATGGCATCGGCCACGAGTCCGGCCATCTGGGTCAGCTCCTCGCCGATCGTTAGGAGCTCCGCCTGGAAGACCTTGCGCATGGGGGTGTCCTTTCATCATGGTGTTCCCCCACGTGAAGGCAGGGGACGGGCACTGTAGTCATCAAGAGTGCCACCCCCACGTTAACCTCCGGGCCTTCGCGCATGAACATTCGGTGAATGGCTGCCCCGGGCCCGCCGAACCGGACCGGAAGCGATCAGCGGCACGGCTAGGGTGGAACCGTGGATGATGCACTGGTCATAGTGGTCGCCGGGCTCGTGGGGCTGGCGCTGGGCGTCGTAGGTCTGTTGGCCTACCGTTACAGCCGCCTGCAGCGCGAGGCGGTCACCGACGTCGGAGAACCGACACTGCCCGACGGCGCCGCGGAGATCCTCTCCGTCGTCGGACGGGCCTTCGTCGTGGTCGATGACATCGACGGGGTCGTCCGGGCCAACCCGGCAGCCTATGCCTACGGGCTGGTCCGCGGGCACACCGTGGTCCACGCGGAACTCCTGGCACTGGCCCGCAGGGTGCGTTCCGACGGGGTCATCGAGGAACGCCAGTTCGAACTGCCACTGGGGCCCCTGGGCCAGGGGGCCATCGTGGTGCATGTGCGGGTCGCCCCGCTGGGCGAGGAATACATCCTGCTGCTGGCCGATGACCGGACCGAGATCACCCGCACCGAAGCCATCCGCAACGACTTCGTCGCCAACGTCTCCCATGAGCTGAAGACCCCCGTGGGGGCCATCCAACTGCTCTCCGAGGCCATCGACGGCGCGGCGGATGACGAAGTGGCCGTGAGGCGTTTCTCCACCCGACTGGATAAGGAAGCCCGCCGGCTCGCAGCCCTGGTGCAGGACATCATCGAACTTTCCCGCCTGCAGGGCACCGATGTCGTCCTGCAGGGCCAACCGGTGGACGTGAACCGGATCGTGGCCGAAGCAGTGGACCGCAACCGGCTCACCGCCGAGGGCAAGGGAATCACGATCACCGTCGGCGGACACACCGCGGACCGGATCTTCGGGGAGCGTGACCTGTTGATGACCGCCTTCCGAAATCTCATCGACAACGCCATCCGCTACTCGCCGGAGGGCACCAACGTCGGGGTGGGTGTGCGTTCACGTGACGGGCTGGTGCAGGTCTCGGTGACCGACCAGGGCCCCGGCATCTCCCCCGACGAACAGGAACGCATCTTTGAGCGCTTCTACCGCGTCGATGCCGCCAGATCGCGCCAGACCGGCGGCACCGGCCTGGGTCTGAGCATCGTCAAACACGTCATTTCCAACCACGGCGGCGAAGTCACGCTGTGGTCCCGCCCGGGGCAGGGCTCCACCTTCACAGTGCGCATGCCGCGGCACGAAGACGCCCACGGGGCAGCACACGACCAGGGCGATGCCCGGGACGCGGAGACTGCCGCCGACCATCCGACCGGGGACGCGAACGCGCGCCGGACGATTACAGAAGGAGACCGAATTTGACCCGCATCCTGGTGGTCGAAGACGAGGAGTCGCTCAGCGACCCGCTGGAATACCTGCTGACCAAGGAAGGATTCGAGATCCAGGTCGTCGACAACGGGCTCGACGCCGTCATCGAATTCGACCGCAACGGAGCCGACCTGGTCCTGCTGGACCTCATGCTCCCGGGGCAATCCGGCACCGAGGTCTGTCGGCAGTTGCGTCAGCGCTCATCGGTACCGGTGATCATGTTGACGGCCAAGGACTCGGAAATCGACAAGGTCGTGGGGTTGGAAATCGGTGCCGATGACTACGTGACCAAGCCCTACTCGGCGCGGGAGCTGATCGCCCGGATCCGGGCCGTGCTGCGCCGCCAGAGCGAACCCGAGGAACTGGTCGCCTCCACGGTCCAGGCCGGGCCGGTGCGGATGGACGTGGAACGCCATACGGTCAGCGTGCACGGTGAGGCGGTGTCCTTCCCGCTGAAGGAGTTCGAGCTGCTGGAGATGCTGTTGCGCAATGCCGGGCGCGTACTCACCCGCGGTCAGCTGATCGACAGGGTCTGGGGTTCGGACTACGTCGGGGACACCAAGACCCTGGATGTGCATGTGAAGCGGCTGCGCTCGAAGATCGAGCCGGACTCCGCGGCCCCCGTGCACCTGGTGACGGTGCGCGGGCTCGGCTATAAATTCGAGTCCTGAGCACCTGCCGGTTCGCGCCGGCCTGGCCGGGTGAGACGGCAATGGCCGGGTCCCTGCGGAAAACATTCCGCGGGGACCCGGCCATCTCTGTTGTTGCCGGGGGTTACTCGCTGTCGAGGATCGGCTCGGTAGGCTCCAGGTGCTTGACCGTGTCTTCGTTGTAGCCCTCAGGCAGGTACGGGCGGTACTCGGCGAGTGCGCCGTTGACCACGGGGACCGTCTCCTGAACGCTGTTGGGTCCGACCTTCACGGTGGCGTCGGCATCGGAGCCGGGCTGGACACCGGCGCTGGGGAAGACGGTCTTGTTCTCGTCGTCCTCGAGCTTGACCGAGGTCTTCGCCGGGACCTTGATCTTCATCGACTTTCCGTCGACGGTCAGTTCCAGCGAGGCTGCCTGGTCCGTATCGTTGATGAGGCTGCCGATGGCACGGGCCGGCTCGTCCTTGTTGTTGGTGACCAGCAGCAGGTTGCGCACCTGGACGTCGGCGACGTCGAAGACGATGCCGTCCGATGCCGCATAGTGCAGGCTGGTGGCTTGCTGGTTCACGGCACCACAACCGGTCAGGCCGACCGCCAGCAGGGCGACGGCAGCAACGGAAGCGGTTCGGCGGCCGCGGAACTTCTGTGCGGTGTTCACGGCACAAACTCCTCTATCAGGTTCATCTCTGGTGTTGTCGCACCCCCGCGGACGAGTGATCCCGCGTCAGGGCGTGAAAAAGCGTTGGTCCCAGCCTAATCGGTATCGCGACAAAAGTATGACTCGGCCGCACCCCGGATGAACCTGCCCTGTTTTCAGGGGGCGGCGTCCGAACGCGCGCCCATAACACCAATCCCCGAAATGACAAGGGCTGATTATGGTCCTCTTTCCTTGCGATGGCTGGCAACTCGCCGAGGTCAGGGGCTTTTCATGGTAAACTTGATGGTGGGAAAGGGGTTTATCCAGATGGTTTTTGAGGTTGGCGAGACGGTTGTTTACCCTCACCACGGTGCGGCGAAGATCGAAGAGATCAAAATGCGCACCATCAAGGGCGAAGAGAAGATGTATCTCAAGCTCAAGGTGGCGCAAGGTGATCTGACAATCGAGGTTCCGGCAGAGAATGTAGATCTGGTCGGCGTCAGGGACGTCGTTGATCAGGAAGGCCTGGATCACGTATTTGACGTCCTACGTGCCGAATTCACGGAGGAACCGACGAACTGGTCCCGCCGTTATAAGGCCAACTTGGAGAAGTTGGCCTCCGGGGATGTCGTCAAGGTGGCCGAGGTCGTTCGCGACCTGTGGCGCCGTGACAACGACCGCGGACTTTCGGCCGGCGAAAAGCGCATGCTCGCGAAGGCGCGCCAGATCCTGATCAGCGAATTGGCCCTGGCCAAGAAGCTCGATGAGGAGAAGGCGGAAATCGTCCTCGACGAGGTGCTGGCCTCCTAAGGCAGGGAGGCCGTCCGGCCCAGCCGGCACGGCCTTCAGCAGCACATCGAAAGGCCCGTCCACCCAGCAGGGTGGGCGGGCCTTTCTGCTGCCCGCCGCTAAGCTGGACGCGTGACTGAAACCACCTCCACCCGGCCCCGCGTCGGCATCATCCTCGTCGCCGCCGGTTCCGGCACCCGGCTGGGCCACGGGATCCCCAAGGCCCTGGTCGAAGTGGCCGGGACGACCTTGCTAGAGCACGCCCTGCGCGCGGTCCTGGCCTCCCGGGTCGCCCACGATGTGGTGGTGGTGCTCCCGGCTGGAGAGGATCGCCTGCACGCGGTCTGCGCGGAAATCGCCCGGAATGCGGCAGCGCCGCTCTCCACGGCAACGGGCGGCTCCTCACGCAACGACTCCGTCCGGGCAGGCCTCGCAGCACTGGGCCCGGTCGACCACGTGCTGGTCCACGATGCCGCCCGCTGCCTGACCCCTGCCACCGTGTTCGTCCGGGTCGCCGAGGCCCTGGCAGCAGGGGCCGCCGCAGTCGTGCCCGGTGTCGCCGTCACCGACACCATCAAATCCATCGACCCGGCGGCCTCCGCTGCCGTGGACATCCCCGAGGCCCACCTCGTCACCGGAACCCCGGATCGCTCGGGGCTACGCGCCATCCAGACCCCCCAGGGTTTCGACGCGACCGCCCTGGCCGCAGCCCATGCCGGGGCCGCGGCCCTGAGCGCGGCGGAAGCCGAAGGGATCACCGACGATGCCCGGCTGATGGAAGTCACCGGATATGAGGTGTTCGTCGTTCCCGGGGCAGCCGACGCCTTCAAGATCACCACGACACTGGACCTGCTGTTGGCCGAAGCCCTGCTGGCCAGCCGCAACCCACGAACCCCTTCCCAGGAGGACGAATGAACCCCAGGCCCCTCATCCCGCGCACCGGCCTCGGTGTGGATGTGCACGCCTTCGATGACACCGGGAAACGCGAACTTCGACTGGCCGGGCTCCATTGGCCCGGCGAACGCGGACTCAGCGGCCACTCGGACGGCGACGCCGTCGCCCACGCTGCCTGCGATGCACTGTTCTCCGCCGCAGGGATCGGGGACCTCGGAACCCATTTCGGGACCGACAGGCCCGAATTTGCAGGGGCCTCGGGAGCCAGGCTGCTGGCCGAGGCGGCTCGGCTGGTGCGTGAGGCGGGCTGGGAGATCGGCAACGTCGCCGTCCAGTTCGTGTCCCGGCGCCCCAAATTCGTCGCGCGCCGGGAGGAAGCCAATGCGGTGCTCTCCGCGGCGGCAGGAGCCAGCATCACGGTCAC
>JBBSRM010000035.1:0-16302 GCA_038243055.1 Actinomycetales bacterium | reverse complement strand
CCCGGCCCCGCCGATCGGTCCGGCACTTGGTCAGCACGGCGTGAACATCATGGAGTTCTGCAAGGCGTACAACGCCGCCACGGAATCCCAGCGCGGCAACGTCATCCCGGTGGAGATCACGGTCTACGAAGACCGTTCCTTTACGTTCATCACCAAGACGCCGCCGGCTGCAGAGCTCATCAAGAAGGCTGCGGGCGTCGCCAAGGGCTCGTCCACGCCGCACACCGATAAGGTCGGCAAGCTTTCGGCCGCACAGGTCGACGAGATCGCCAACACCAAGATGGAGGACCTGAACGCCAACGACGTCCAGGCCGCCGCCAAGATCGTCGCCGGCACCGCCCGTTCCATGGGCATCACCGTCGAGGGCTAAGACCGCCCTACCGTTTCCGCCACCGGCGGGAACACCCACCAAACATCAAAGAACGACGTCGGAAGCCTCCAACCGGTGGCAGCCACCGGCGTCGTAGTGGCAGGGTCCAGCGCGATCCACGAATGACCACGACTGCATAAGGAGAACAAGCAGATGGCAAAGCGCAGCAAAGCATTCCAGGCAGCTGTCGCCAAGATTGACGGCGACAAGTTGCACTCCCCGATCGAGGCCATTGCCTTGGCCAAGGAGACGGGTTCAGCCAAGACGGACTCGACCGTAGAGGTCGCCTTCCGTTTGGGTGTCGATCCCCGCAAGGCCGATCAAATGGTCCGCGGTACGGTCAACCTGCCCCACGGCACCGGCAAGACCGCCCGCGTGCTGGTCTTCGCCAACGGCGATAAGGCCGAAGCAGCCATTGCCGCCGGCGCCGACTTCGTCGGCTCCGACGACCTGATCGCAAAGATCCAGGGCGGCTGGACCGACTTCGACGCCGCCGTGGCGACCCCGGACCTCATGGGCAAGGTCGGACGTCTGGGCAAGGTCCTGGGCCCGCGTAACCTGATGCCGAACCCGAAGACCGGCACCGTGACCATGGACGTCGCCAAGGCCGTCACCGACATCAAGGGTGGCAAGATCGACTTCCGTGTCGACAAGCACTCCAACCTGCACTTCATCATCGGCAAGGTGTCCTTCGACGCCGAGAAGCTGGCGGAGAACTACGCAGCAGCCCTCGATGAGGTCCTGCGCCTGAAGCCGTCGGCTTCCAAGGGCCGGTACATCTCGAAGGCTACCGTGGCCACCACCTTCGGCCCCGGCATCCCGGTGGACCCGAACGTGACCAAGGTCATCGCCGACGCCTAAGTGGCAGAGGCTTCCCCGCGAGGGGAATCCACAGGAACCCCCGCACCCTTTTGGGTGCGGGGGTTCCTCGGTTAACCCGATGCAGGAGAAGGCTGCTGGGCTGTTCTCTTTACCCGGGAGGACCAGGCTGGTTAGACTATTGATTGAGAAAAGCCAATCAGTGGTTTGACGCATTTGTCTGCCGCGCGGACCACCAGCGGAAGGCCACCATGCCAGAACAACCCACGTTCCGGGAGCTGCCCATCCCGGCCACCTTGCAGGGCCCTGGCGGGGCCGAATTCTCGGCGATCCGTGGCCTCTTCCGGGAGGCGGGGATCGAGGAACTGGGACACGACGACCTCGTGACCGGCGATACCGTCGAGATCGCACGTATCCAGCCCAGTGCCTACGGCAGGCACATGATCCACGTGGTATGCCGCGGGGAGCATCCGGCGGCGGAAATCATCGGCGCGGCTGTGGTTTTCCTGCCGCTGGCCGAAAACCGCCAGTCGGCCGACGTCGACCTCGTCGTGGCGAAGCCATGGCGGTGCCAAGGACTGGGCAGTCGACTGCTCCGTCGGGTTGCCGACCTGTGCCTGGAGCAGGACCGCACCGTGCTGAACCTCTATACCGGTGTCTCGCTGGACTACGGCGGTGAGGGCGGAGCGGCCGCGTCCGGGGAGGGGATCCTGAAGCCGGAATCCGGGGCCGGGTGGATCAGCGCCGCGTCGCCCGGGCCCGCCTTTGCGCATCGGCACGGCTTCACGCTGGGGTTGGTGGATCGCGGCAGCCGGGTCTGGATCGGTCCAGCGGATGACGCACCTTTGGCGCGTCTGGAGGAGGAGGCATCCACGGCCGGGCCAGGGTATGTCCTCGAGTCCTGGACGGGACCGGTACCGGAAGCGAACGTGGCGGACTATTGCCGGATCATCGAACGCATGGATACCGACCCTCCCGCCGGCGGACTGAGCTTCGAACCCTCACGCTGGGATGGTGAACGGCTGCGCACGATGGAGGCGCGGCGACGGAACCAGGGGACCACCTCGGTGGTCACCGTCGCCCGCGAACAAGCCAGTGGACATCTCGTGGCCTACACGGAACTGGTGGTCTTCGACGGGCAGGAACACATCGCCTTCCAGGAGGGGACCCTGGTGCTTCCGGAACATCGGGGCCATCAGCTCGGGCTGAGGACCAAGGCATCCAACCACCGGCGGATCCTGGAGGCCCTGCCGCGGGTCGAACGCATCTATACGTGGAACGCCGCGGAGAATTCCTACATGCTCCTCGTCAACGAGGCGCTAGGGTTCGCCGCCTGCATGGTCGAAGGCGAGTGGACGCGGACCTCGGGCGCACCCGTGCATCCGAAGGGTTGAATGGCGCTCAGGCCCCGTCCTGGGGGATGATGGCGGCGGAGTCCTCCTTGATCCAACGCTGCTGCATCGGTCGGATCCCGAGGTTCCGCACCACCGGATGATGAAAGCCCGCGGCTCCGGGGCGGAGATGCTTGAACAACACCCCTGATACCCGGCCGCGAGCCCTACCGGCCCTCGGGGCTCCATGCTAGAAGTTGAAGAGTCGCCAATGGAGGAGTTCTCCCGTGTCACCGAGCCAACCGCCCGTACCGTCTGAGGAGTCGACCTCCACCGCGCAGGCCGTCGTTCCGGGCTGGAACCGGTTCGACACCAGCTGGACCCTCGGGCTCTTCGGCACCGCAGTCGGCGCAGGCATCCTCTTTCTGCCGATGAATGCCGGCCTGGGAGGGCTGTGGCCGCTGCTCATTGCCACGGTGTTGATCTGGCCGATGACCTATTACTCCCACCGGGCGCTGTCCCGCATCGTGTGCGCCTCGCCGAACCCCGCCCAGGACATCACGGGGGTGGTCCGCACCTACTTCGGTGAGAACGCCGGCCGCGTGGTCACGTTCCTGTACTTCCTGGCCATCTACCCCATCGTGCTGATCTACGGGGTGGGCATCACCAACACGGTGGAAAGCCTGATGGTGAATCAGCTCGGTATCGACCCGTGGCCGCGCTGGCTCTTGGCCGGGGTGCTGATCCTCTTGATGTCCTCGGTCATGGTCGCCGGCAAGAAGGTCATGCTGGTCGTTACCCAGTGGCTGGTCTACCCGTTGATCGCCGTGCTGTTGGTGGTCACCCTCCTGCTCATCCCCTCATGGTCCTTCGAAGGATTCGGCGCATTCCCCGCAGCCGGCGACTTCGCCATGTCGCTGTGGCTGATGATCCCTGTCCTGGTCTTCTCCTTCAACCATTCCCCGGCGATCTCACAATTCTCCGTCTCGATGCGTGAACGCTACGGCGCGGGGTCGGTGGACAAGGCCTCATCCATCCTGCGCGTGGTGGCATCCCTGCTGGTCTTCTTCACGATGGGCTTCGTCTGGTCCTGTGTGCTGGCACTGGGCCCCGAGGGACTCCAGGAAGCCAAGGACGCGAACCTGCCGGTGCTCTCGCACCTGGCCAATGTCATGGACATGCCGATCATTGCCTGGCTGGGCCCCGCAGTGGCCATCGCCGCCATCGCCTCATCCTTCTTCGGCCACTGGCTAGGTGCCGCGGAGGGGGCCACCGCGATCGTGCGAACCATGGTGGACCCGGGCCAAAAGCGCATCAGCGACCGTGCCCTGAAGATCGGGGTGAGCGTCTTCCTCATCGTCACCACCTGGGTGGCGGGCATCCTCAATCCGAGCATCCTGGCACTGATCGAGTCGTTGGCCGGCCCCGTGATCGCCGCGGTGCTCTACCTGATGCCGATGTACGCCATCCACAAGGTTCCTGCCCTGGCCCGGTTCCGGGGGAAAGCCTCCAACGTCTTCGTCGTCATCGCGGGCATCGTGGCCGTCGGCGGCATCCTCATCAGCCTGTTCCGCTGAGTCTTGAGGTGGCGCCTTCATGATCTTGAAGACGCCACCCGGAGCCGATTTGGAACTGCGGCATATCTGCGGATAAGCTGGAAGAACCAAAGACCGTCGGTCGGTGGCGCCCCGTGCCAGCATGGGAAGCCATCCGAAAGTCCCAGCTACTGGGCGGCCTACGCAGGTGAACGAAGACTTTCTTTTTTCGGTCGGCAATGCCATCAAAAAGGGACAAGCCCCGTGCATCTGCGCGGGGCGTTTTTTATGCCAGCCCTTCCGGGCTCGTGGACCGGTCAGACCGACTCGTAAACAATCCCCGGAAGGAGGGTTATGGCAACGCAAATCAAGATTTCAGCTGTTCAGGAAATCATCAACGACTTCAAGGAGTCGAGCGCCGCTGTCCTGACCGAATACCGTGGGCTCAGCGTTGCACAGCTCCAGGAGTTGCGCCGTGCGCTTGGTGCAGACACCAAGTTCTCGGTTGTGAAGAACACCCTGACGGGCATCGCAGCCAAGGAAGCCGGCATCGATTCGTTCGATGGCCAGCTTGCCGGCCCGACCGCCATCGCCTTCATCAAGGGCGATGCAGTGGCCGCGACCAAGAGTCTGACGGATTTCGCGAAGTCCAACGAGAAGCTGGTCGTCAAGTCCGGCTACTTCGAGGGCGCATCCATGGACGCGGCTCAGGTGGTCGCACTCGGTGCGCTCCAGTCCCGCGAACACCAGCTGGCCCGCATCGCCGGTGTCCTGCAGGCTCCGGCTTCCGCCGCAGTCCGCACCATCGACGCACTGCGCGCCAAGCGTGAAGAAGAAGGTGGTGCAGCGTCGGCTCCGGCCGAAGCTCCTGCCGCCGAGGCCGAGGAAGCACCTGCTGCCGACGCTGCCACCGAAGAAGCCTAAGGGCCCTTCAAACCACCAAAAATCTCGTGGCACCACAGCGTGCCGCCCCACTGAAAGGACGCCCCATCATGGCGAAGCTCAGCACTGAAGAGCTCCTTGAGGCCTTCAAGGAAATGACCATCGTCGAGCTCTCCGAGTTCGTTAAGACCTTCGAAGAGACCTTCGACGTCACCGCCGCAGCCGTTGCCGTTGCCGGCCCGGCTGGCGGTGCCGAAGAGGCGGCCGAGGAGCAGACGGAGTTCGACGTCATCCTCGAAGGCCCCGGCGACAAGAAGATCGCAGTGATCAAGGAAGTCCGCGCACTGACTTCACTGGGTCTGAAGGAAGCCAAGGACCTCGTCGACGGCGCACCGAAGGCCGTTCTGGAAGGCGCATCCAAGGATGCTGCCGACAAGGCCAAGGAGGCCCTCGAGGCCGCCGGCGCTAGCGTTACGCTCAAGTAGCCAGCAGGCAACACGAGCGCGGCCCCGTCCACCGATCAGGTGGGCGGGGCCGCGCCGTTTAACCAGTGGTAGAGACCAAAGAACTTCGTGATGCCGGTCACATTGTCGAAAAAGTGAGTCTCCGCTTTGCTAGCGTGTCATGTAACGACTTGATAACGTAGGTAAATAAAGGCGGGAGTGGGCGGCATGCAACACAGCACGGCAACACTCCAGCAACCTGCCCCCACCGGGGCGGTCACCACGGCATCCGAGCTGGGCAGCACCTCACCCGAGCCGGCCCGGGTTTCCCGCAGCAAACCGCGCATGGCCCTGCTGGACGGGCTGCGCCTCGTGGCCGCGGTGGGGGTCATCCTCTACCACTACACCGCATGGCACCACGGGTACTGGGGTGTTGAACCGGCCAAGGCCGCTTGGCCGTACCTGTCCCGCCTGTCGGTATTCGGCAACATGGGCGTCCAGCTGTTCTTCGTCATCAGCGGCTTCGTCATCCTGCTCTCGGCCTATGGCAAGCGGCCGGCACAATTCATCGGGTCCCGCGTCGGGCGGCTCTTTCCTGCCTATTGGGTGGCGGTGCTCGTCACCGGGGTGCTCATCTTCTTCATCTGGCCCGTGATGGGCAAGCGCCTCTCGTTCTCCGACTGGGCCGTGAACCTGACGATGATGCAGAGGGGCTTCAATGTCCCCTACGTCGACGGCGTCTACTGGACGCTGTGGGCCGAAATGCGCTTCTACGGACTGGTCCTGCTGTTGATGATGTTGGGCTGGGTGACCTGCCGGCGGATCCTGGCGTTCGCCGTCGTCTGGCCGCTGGTGGGCTTTCTGGCGCCCCTGATTCCCAGCAACTTCGTCCGGCAGGCCCTCATCCCCGAACATGCTGCGCTCTTTGCCGGGGGCATGTGCCTGTTCCTGATCTACCGTTTCGGCCACACACCGCTGCGCTGGGCGGCCTTGGGGCTGAACGTGGTCCAGGCTGCCGTACTGACGGGGAAGAAGGGATCCGAGGAAGCCACCACGCTCGTCGGCTATGCCATACCGGAACAGGCCTATTGGGGCATCGTCGTCGGAATCTTCGCCCTCATTGCATTACTGACCCTGACGCCCTTGAGCCGGATCAATCTGCCCGGACTCGCGTTGGCTGGGGCCCTGACGTATCCCATCTACCTGCTGCACGAGATCTGGGGTTGGTGGATCATCGAC
The DNA here is from genome assembly GCA_038243055.1 of Actinomycetales bacterium. GTDB lineage: Bacteria > Actinomycetota > Actinomycetes > Actinomycetales > Micrococcaceae > Arthrobacter_H. The sequence goes on along the minus strand of JBBSRM010000035.1, from coordinate 9,683 downwards.
CACCTCAGCGGATACCTGCCTCGGCCGTTGGTCCTGATGATCGCCATCGGTGCCGCTGCGGTGGCCGCCTATCTGGTGTATCGGTTCGTGGAGCAGACTCTGGGCCGCCGCCTCGGCAGAGCGGTCACCGCCTGGGTCGATGCCTTGACTGCCCTGCTGGGGAGGGGGCGGGGATTCGCCGAACGCGTCAGTCGGGTCGATGCCCGCCGCCAGCCGGCTGCCCGGGTGGTTCCCCATACACAAGGTGGCATCACCAGGGGCCTTTAGGCGCCGATGCCACGTGGGAACCTCCCGGGCCGGGGGGACTAGGCCTCGCGGGAAAGCAGGAGGGCCTCGCCCTGGCCTCCTCCGCCACAGAGGCTGACTGCTGCCTTGCCTCCGCCGCGGCGTTGCAACTCGAGAGCTGCATGCAAGGCCAGCCGGGCACCCGAAGCGCCGATCGGGTGGCCCAATGCAATGGCGCCGCCGTGGAGGTTGGTCTTCTCCAGCGGGTAGTCCAGGTCCTTCAGCGACTGGCAGGCCACCGAACCGAAGGCCTCGTTGATTTCAATGAAGTCCAGGTCCGACACCGCCCAGCCTCCCTTGCCCAGCGCCGATTTGATGGCGTTCGACGGCTGTGAGTGCAGCGACGTATCGGGGCCGGCAACCTGTCCCGCAGCGCCGATGGCCGCCAGGATCTCCAGACCATGGCTTTCCGCGTATTCGCGCGATGCCACCACCACGGCTGCGGCGCCATCGGAGAGTGGCGAGGAGTTTCCGGCGGTGATGGTGCCTTCCTTCGCGAACGCCGACCGCAGGCCGCCGAGCTTCTCGGCCGTGGTGTCCGGCCGGATGCCCTCATCGGCGTCGACCGTCAGCGGATCGCCCTTGCGTTGCGGAACGGAGAGCGACAGGATCTCCTCGTCGAAGACCCCGGCCTCGCGTGCTGCCGCGGCCCGGGTGTGGGAAGCGGCCGCGACCTCGTCCTGCGACGCGCGATCGATGCCGAGTTCGCCGTTCCTGGTCTCGGTGCTCACGCCCATGGACTGGCCGTCGAAGGCGTCGGTGAGTCCGTCGTGGTCGACGGAGTCGATGGCCGTGAAACTGCCGTAGTTCCACCCCTTGCGGCTGCCGGGCAGGATGTGAGGGGCATTGGTCATGGATTCCTGCCCGCCGGCGACGACGACGTCGGCTTCACCCAGGCGCACCAGGCGTGCGGCATCGGTGATCGCGGCCAGGCCCGAAAGGCAGACCTTGTTGATGGTCACGGTGGGCACGTCCCATCCGATGCCCGCCTTGATGGCGGACTGGCGTGCCGGGTTCTGCCCGCAGCCGGCCTGGACGACATGGCCCATGATCACCGACTGCACGTCGGCGGCCGGGACGCCGGCCTTCTCCAAGGCCCCGGTGATGGCGGCGGCGCCGAGCTCCACGGCGCTGAAACTGGCTAGCTGGCCTTTGAGCCGGGCGAAGGGCGTCCGGGCTCCTGAAACGAGGACTGCCTCACGTGGATCCGACATGGTGGTGCTCGCTTTCGCTGGGGGACGACTTCATGTTCAATTATCGTGACATGGAGCATAAAGACCAAAGCGGGCCGCTGTGGCCGCTCCGGGCAGCGAAGCCGAAGTCCCGTTGCGGGATGGGAAATTATTTTCCCGGCCTACGGGCATTTTCTGCGCGCATCTAGTATGGTAGACAGATTCTCTACGGACGTGTACTGTGGATCTTTGCGTCTTCCCTCTTTCCAATCGGCCTTCATATAGCGGTGGGCCCGATGTTCGGTGGTGTTCCGGGTTCCTCATCCCGGGCGGGGGTTGGCGCCGGAAACCTGACGGTCTGTGGAAGGATCCCTCTTGGTCGCCTCGAGCACCTCAAATCATCAAACCGCTAGTTCGGCCCGTACCGCTGAAGCGGCCGGCCGAATTTCATTCGCAAAGATCCACGAACCTCTGGATGTGCCGAACCTGCTGGCATTGCAGGTCGAGAGCTTCGATTGGCTCGTCGGCAACGACAACTGGAAGGCCCGTCTGGAGACGGCGCGTGCCGAGGGCATCACCAGTGTTGCCGACACGTCCGGTCTGGCAGAGATCTTCGAAGAAATCTCCCCGATCGAGGACTTCCAGGGCACCATGTCCCTGAGTTTCTCGGAGCCGGAGTTCGCGGACCCGAAGTACACCGAAGCCGAGTGCAAGGACCGCGACGCCACGTTCGCCGCGCCGCTGTACGTCAAGGCCGAGTTCATGAACAACAACACGGGCGAGATCAAGCAGCAGACCGTGTTCATGGGCGACTTCCCGCTGATGACCGGCAAGGGCACCTTCATCATCAACGGCACCGAGCGTGTCGTGGTCTCCCAGCTGGTTCGTTCCCCGGGTGCCTACTTCGAGCGCACCCCGGACAAGACCAGTGACAAGGACATCTTCACTGCGAAGATCATCCCTTCCCGTGGCGCCTGGTTCGAACTCGAAATCGACAAGCGCGACCAGGTCGGCGTCCGTCTGGACCGCAAGCGCAAGCAGTCCGTGACCGTGCTGCTCAAGGCCCTCGGCTGGACCGAAGGCCGCATCCTCGAGGAGTTCGGCCAGTACGACTCCATCCGCGCGACCCTGGAGAAGGACGCGACGGAAACCAAGGAGGAGGCGCTGCTGGACATCTACCGGAAGCTGCGTCCGGGCGAGCCGCCGACAGTCGATGCCGCTGAAGCGCTGCTCGACAACCTCTACTTCAACTCCAAGCGCTACGATCTGGCCAAGGTCGGCCGCTACAAGATCAACCACAAGCTGGGCGTGGATACCCCGCTGGGCGCTCCCGACGCATCGGTGCTGAACATCGATGACATCGTTGCGATGATCAAGTTCCTCGTTGCGCTGCACGCCGGCGAACCCACCGTCCCGGGCATCCGCAAGGGCGGGAACGTCGACGTCCGTGTCGAGGTCGATGACATCGACCACTTCGGCAACCGTCGCATCCGCGCCGTGGGCGAGCTCATCGAGAACCAGGTCCGTACCGGCCTGTCCCGTATGGAGCGCGTTGTCCGTGAGCGGATGACCACGCAGGACGTCGAGGCCATCACGCCGCAGACGCTGATCAACATCCGCCCCGTGGTCGCTGCGATCAAGGAGTTCTTCGGAACCTCCCAGCTCTCGCAGTTCATGGACCAGAACAACCCGCTCGCCGGACTGACGCACAAGCGTCGCCTGTCCGCGCTGGGCCCGGGTGGTCTGTCCCGTGACCGTGCCGGCATGGAAGTACGTGACGTACACCCGTCGCACTACGGCCGTATGTGCCCCATCGAAACCCCTGAAGGCCCGAACATCGGTCTCATCGGTTCGCTGGCGACCTACGCCCGCATCAACAACTTCGGCTTCATCGAGTCCCCGTACCGCAAGGTCGTCGACGGCCGGGTCACCGACCAGGTCGATTATCTGACAGCCGACGAGGAACTCGAATGCATCATCGCCCAGGCGAATGCCCCGATGACCGATAACCTGCGCTTCGCCGAGGACCTGGTCCTCTGCCGTGAGCGTGGCGGCGGCGGCGAGCCTGTGCTCGTCGAGCCGGCCGAAATCGACTACATGGACGTTTCCCCGCGCCAGATGGTCTCCGCGGCCACCGCGCTGATCCCGTTCCTGGAGCACGACGACGCCAACCGTGCCCTCATGGGTGCGAACATGCAGCGCCAGGCCGTGCCGCTGTTGGCTTCGGAAGCCCCGTTGGTCGGTACCGGCATGGAGAAGTACGTGGCGGTCGACGCCGGCGACTCCATCACCGCTGCCAAGGCGGGTGTGGTCACCGAGGTTTCCGCGGATCTGGTCACCGTCATGAACGACGACGGAACCGACTCCGCCTACCCGATCATGAAGTTCGCCCGTTCAAACCACGGCAACGCCTACAACCAGCGGGTGCGGGTCTCCGAGGGTGAGCGTCTGGAATACCAGTCGATCATCGCCGACGGGCCGTCCACCGACAACGGTGAGCTGGCGCTGGGTAAGAACCTGCTGGTGGCCTTCATGTCCTGGGAAGGACATAACTTCGAGGACGCCATCATCCTGTCTCAGCGCATGGTCTCCGACGATGTAATGACCTCCATCCACATCGAAGAGCACGAGGTCGATGCCCGCGATACCAAGCTTGGTGCCGAGGAAATCACCCGCGACATCCCGAACGTCTCCGAGGAGATCCTGGGCCAGCTCGACGAACGCGGCATCATCCACATCGGTGCCGAGGTCGAGGCCGGAGACATCCTGGTCGGCCGTGTCACCCCCAAGGGCGAAACGGAACTGACCCCGGAAGAGCGCCTGCTGCGGGCCATTTTCGGCGAGAAGTCACGCGAAGTGCGTGACACCTCCCTGAAGGTTCCCCACGGCGAATCCGGCACCGTCATCGGTGTTCGGATCTTCGAACGCGACAACGACGACGAGCTGCCCCCGGGCGTGAACCAGCTGGTCCGCGTCTACGTGGCCCAGAAGCGCAAGATCGCCGACGGTGACAAGCTGGCCGGACGTCACGGCAACAAGGGCGTCATCTCCAAGATCCTGCCGGTCGAGGACATGCCGTTCCTGGAGGACGGTACCCCGGTCGACGTCGTGTTGAACCCGTTGGGTGTCCCCGGCCGCATGAACGTCGGACAGGTGCTGGAAATCCACCTCGGCTGGGCCGCGAAGCAAGGCTGGAAGATCGAGGGCGAACCGGACTGGGTGAAGGAACTGCCCAACCTGCCCCGCGAATCCGGTCCCACGACCGTCGCCACCCCGGTGTTCGATGGTGCCGAGGAAGACGAGATCCGCGGACTGTTGGACCACACCAACGTCACCCGGGATGGCGATCGCCTGATCGGCAACTCCGGCAAGGCCAATCTGTTCGATGGCCGTTCCGGACAGCCGTTCCCGGACCAGGTGTCCGTGGGCTACATGTACATCCTGAAGCTGCACCACCTGGTCGACGACAAGATCCACGCCCGTTCGACCGGACCGTACTCCATGATCACGCAGCAGCCGCTGGGTGGTAAGGCACAGTTCGGTGGCCAGCGCTTCGGTGAGATGGAAGTCTGGGCCCTCGAGGCCTACGGTGCGGCGTACACGCTGCAGGAACTGCTGACCATCAAGTCCGATGACATCCACGGCCGCGTGAAGGTCTACGAGGCCATCGTGAAGGGCGAGAACATCCCGGAGCCGGGCGTTCCGGAGTCCTTCAAGGTGCTCATCAAGGAAATGCAGTCACTCTGCCTCAACGTGGAGGTCCTCTCCACCGATGGCAATCCCATTGAGATGCGGGACTCGGACGAAGAAGTGTTCCGGGCTGCGGAAGAGCTGGGTATCGACCTTTCCCGGGCCGAGCCAAGCTCCGTCGACGAGGTTTAGCACGGCGGGCGGAGGCCCGGCATCCTTGCCGGGCGTCCGCCGTTGTCCACGTTCCTTTTCCCCACCCCAGCGGGCCTAGTGCCCGCCGCAGAACATTAGACTTCTTCAGAACAAGAGAGAGACAGGGACCATATGTCCAGCGAATCCTCATTTGGAAATATGCGCATTGGCCTGGCCACCGCGGAAGAGATCCGCGATTGGAGCTACGGCGAGGTCAAGAAGCCGGAAACCATCAACTACCGCACCCTGAAGCCGGAAAAGGACGGTCTTTTCTGCGAAAAGATCTTCGGTCCTTCCCGCGACTGGGAATGCGCGTGCGGCAAGTACAAGCGTGTTCGTTTCAAGGGCATCATCTGTGAACGCTGCGGCGTCGAGGTGACCCGTGCCAAGGTGCGCCGTGAACGGATGGGCCACATTGGGCTCGCCGCCCCGGTCACCCACATCTGGTACTTCAAGGGCGTTCCCTCGCGTCTGGGCTACCTGTTGGATCTGGCACCGAAGGATCTTGAGAAGATCATCTACTTCGCTGCCTACATGATCACGTCGGTCGACGAGGAGCGTCGCCACGCTGAGCTGCCGAACCTGCAGGCCCAGCACGACGTCGAGCGCAAGCAGCTCGTGGACAACCGTGACTCCGATATCGCGGCCATTGCCCGTGACCTGGAGAACGACCTCTCCCGGCTCGAGACCGAAGGTGCCAAGGCCGCCGAGAAGAAGAAGGTCCGCGACCTCGCCGATAAGACGATGGCGCAGGTGCGTAAGCGTGCCGACGCCGAGATCGAGCGTCTCGAACAGGTCTGGGACCGCTTCAAGAACCTCAAGGTCGCCGACCTCGAAGGTGATGAGGGACTGTTCCGCGTCCTGCGCGAGAAGTACGGACTGTTCTTCGAAGGCTGCATGGGCGCCGAGGCGATCCAGAAGCGTCTGGCCTCCTTCGACATGGAAGGCGAAGCCGAGCTGCTGCGCGACATCATCAAGAACGGCAAGGGCCAGCGCAAGACGCGTGCCCTGAAGCGCCTGAAGGTCGTCAACGCGTTCCTGACCACCACCAACAGCCCCATGGGCATGGTGCTGGACGCCGTCCCGGTGATCCCGCCGGAGCTGCGCCCGATGGTCCAGCTGGACGGTGGCCGTTTCGCGACTTCCGACCTGAACGACCTGTACCGTCGCGTGATCAACCGCAACAACCGCCTGAAGCGTCTGCTTGATCTCGGGGCTCCCGAGATCATCGTGAACAACGAAAAGCGCATGCTCCAGGAAGCCGTTGACTCGCTGTTCGACAACGGCCGGCGCGGCCGTCCGGTCACCGGACCGGGCAACCGTCCGCTGAAGTCGCTCTCCGACATGCTCAAGGGCAAGCAGGGACGCTTCCGCCAGAACCTTCTGGGCAAGCGCGTCGACTACTCGGGCCGTTCGGTCATCGTGGTCGGCCCGCAGCTGAAGCTGCACCAGTGCGGTCTGCCCAAGCAGATGGCCTTGGAGCTCTTCAAGCCGTTCGTCATGAAGCGTCTGGTGGATCTGAACCACGCGCAGAACATCAAGAGCGCCAAGCGCATGGTCGAGCGCTACCGCCCGCAGGTCTGGGACGTGCTCGAAGAGATCATCACCGAACACCCGGTGCTGCTCAACCGTGCACCCACCCTGCACCGTCTGGGCATCCAGGCGTTCGAGCCGATGCTGGTGGAGGGCAAGGCCCTGCAGCTGCACCCGCTGGTATGTGCCGCGTTCAACGCCGACTTCGACGGTGACCAGATGGCAGTGCACCTGCCGCTGAGCCCCGAGGCCCAAGCCGAGGCGCGCATCCTGATGCTCTCGAGCAACAACATCCTCAAGCCCTCCGACGGACGCCCCGTGGCACTGCCGTCGCAGGACATGATCATCGGGTTGCACCACCTCACCACCAAGCGTCCAGGTGAAGCCGGCGAAGGCCGGGCCTTCAGCTCGGTGGCCGAAGCGATCATGGCGATGGACCGTGGCGAGCTTCACCTGAACTCCTTGGTCAAGATGCGCGTGGACGGCTTCGTGCCTTCCGCCGACCAGGCGGCTCCGGAAGATTGGGAAGAGGGCACCCCGGCGCTGATCGAGACCTCCCTCGGGCAGGTCCTGTTCAACGAGACGCTCCCGGCCGACTATCCCTGGGTTGCCCAGGTCACCGGCAAGGATGTGCTCTCGGAGATCGTCAACGATCTTGCCGAGCGGTACCCGAAGAACGTCACGGCCGAGACGCTGGACAACCTCAAGGACTCCGGCTTCAACTGGGCGACCCGCTCGGGCATCACCGTGGCCATCTCGGACATCACCTCGAACATGGACAAGAAGGCCATCCTCGCTCCGTACGAGGAGCGGGCACTTAAGGTCCAGTCGCAGTACGACAAGGGCCTGATCGCCGACGACGAGCGTCGTTCGGAACTGATCGATGTCTGGACCAAGGCCACCGACGAGGTAGCCGAGGCCATGCAGGCCGGCATGGAGGAATTGAACACCATCAACCGCATGGTGACCTCGAAGGCTCGTGGCAACTGGCTGCAGCTGCGCCAGATCGCGGGTATTCGTGGTCTGGTGTCGAACCCGAAGGGCGAGATCATCCCGCGGCCGATCAAGTCCTCCTACCGTGAGGGCCTGTCCGTTCTCGAGTACTTCATCGCTACCCACGGTGCCCGTAAGGGGCTCGCGGATACCGCGCTGAAGACCGCCAACTCGGGTTACCTGACCCGTCGTCTGGTGGACGTCTCGCAGGATGTCATCGTCCGTGAAGCCGACTGCGGCACCGAGCGCGGCCTGAACGTGCCGATTGCCTACGTCGACGAGATCGGTACCGTGCGGATGCACGAGACCGTTGAGAACTCGGCCTACACCCGCACCATGGCCGTCGACGTTGTCGGTGACGGTGGCAAGGTATTGGCTGCGGCAGGTTCGGATGTGGGCGACGTCCTCATCGACGAGCTCTTTGCGGCAGGCATCCAGGAGATCAAGGTCCGTTCGGTCCTGACTTGTGAGTCCGCCGTCGGTACCTGCGCACTGTGCTACGGCCGTTCGCTGGCCACCGGCAAGACGGTGGACATCGGCGAAGCGGTGGGCATCATCGCCGCACAGTCGATTGGTGAGCCGGGTACCCAGCTGACCATGCGTACCTTCCACACCGGTGGTGTCGCCTCCGCGGATGACATCACGCAGGGTCTGCCGCGTATTCAGGAACTCTTCGAAGCACGTACCCCCAAGGGTGTCGCGCCGATCGCTGAAGTTGCCGGACGCGTCACCATCGAGGATGCCGAGAAGCAGCTGCGGATCGTCATCACCCCCGATGACGGTTCCGAAGAGAGTGCCTACCCGGTGCTCCGGCGTTCACGCATGCTCGTGGCCGACGGCGATTCAGTGGCGGTGGGCCAGCAGTTGGTTGCCGGCGCCATCGACCCGAAGCAGGTGCTGCGTGTCCTCGGACCCCGCGAGGCCCAGAAGTTCCTGGTCCGCGAAGTCCAGGAGGTGTACCAGTCCCAGGGTGTGGGCATCCACGACAAGCACGTGGAAGTCATCGTCCGCCAGATGCTTCGCCGCATCACGGTCATCGAATCCGGCGACACCGCGCTGCTGCCGGGTGAGTTGGCCGACCGTGCCCGTTTCACCAGCGAAAACCGCAAGGCGGTTTCCGAGGGGAAGACCCCGGCATCGGGTCGCGACGAGCTCATGGGCATCACCAAGGCATCGTTGGCCACGGATTCCTGGCTCTCCGCCGCGTCCTTCCAGGAGACCACGCGTGTCCTGACGCAGGCCGCGATGGAAGGCAAGAGCGATCCGCTGTTGGGTCTGAAGGAGAACGTGATCATCGGTAAGCTGATCCCGGCCGGTACCGGCTTGGAACGCTACACGCAGGTCTCGGTGGAGCCGACGGAGGAAGCCAAGGCCAACCTCTTCACGGGTCCGAGCGCCTTCACGGGCTTCGATTATGAAGGGGTCGAGCCGGGCATGAGTCCCGAGTTCCACGCCATCCCGATGGATGACTACGATCTCGGCAACGATTTCCGATAGTGACCATCTGATCGTCAGATCCGCATAATGGCCGGCATCCCTCGTGGGGTGCCGGCCATTGGCGTTCCCCGGCCGGGGCGGAATCGACCCCGGTTCCACGCCCGGTCGGCTTCGAGTCGACGGCCCGCCCTGTGCCGCGGGGGAATGCCCTCGCTGGGTCTCAAAGGGGCGAGTCATCAACTGGGGGACAACTCCTCCATGAGGGGAATGCCGCCGCTGTCAGGGGTCATCGCCGGCTTGTGGGCCAGGGCAGATGATCGAGGCCTCTCGACGACTGGTTACGGTCGGGTGGGACGTCGTGCTAAGCTATGGGTAATTGTT
>JBBSRM010000034.1:0-16583 GCA_038243055.1 Actinomycetales bacterium | reverse complement strand
TGATCATCGCGACGCTCTCCGGGGGCTTTGGGTCGCCCACGATGAAGCTAATGGCAGAGTCTGCAGCGATTCCTTCTTTGGAGACGGCGAGGTCGAGCGTCAGCAGGTCGCCGTCGGCCAGCGTGTAGTCGTGCGGCAGGCCGTGGAGGACCGCATCGTTGACGGCGGTGCAGATGTAGTGGCCGAAGGGTCCGCGTCCGAAGGAGGGCGCATAGTCGACGTAGCAGGAGCGTGCGCCGGCCTCGGTGATCATTCGGCGGGTCCACCGGTCGATGTCCAGCAGGTTCGTGCCCACGGTGGTCCGGTGTTTCATGGTCTGCAGGATGTCGGCGACCAGGGCTCCGCTGTCCTTGGCCCGATTCAGCTGGCCGTGGTTCAGGATTTCGATCATGCGTCGCTTCTTCCGTGTCACGAGGTAGGGCCAATAACCAGCCCCGGTGATTCTATTTCGGGTCCTGAGGCTCCACCCAGTCGCCGCCGGCGAGGAACGCCTCGATGACCCCTTCATAGGGCGTGGTGTCGATGCCCATGCGTTCGAGCCATCCGGCGTCGTAATGCGAACCCGCATAGCGTTCGGCGCCATCGCAGATCAGGGAGACAACCGATCCGGTCTGTCCGGCAGCCCGCATTTGTGCCACCAGACGCCAGATCTGCCACATGTTCGTGCCCGTGGACGGTCCGGCCTGCAGACCCGCCCAGCTGGACAGGTGGCGCATCGCGGCCACCGAGGCGCCGTCGGGCACTGTCTGGACCAGATCGATCACCGAGGGAACGAAGCTCGGCTCGGGCAGGGGCCGTCCGATGCCCTCGATCCGGCTCGAGGTGCCGGTGACCGCCGACGTATCACCGCCGTCGTTCCAGGCCTGCCAAGCCGGCAGGAAGGCCGAGCCCTCGGGGTCGCCGACGGCCAGTCGGCTGGGGTGCTGGTGGTAGCGGATGTATCGGCCCAACGTGGCGCTGGTGCCGCCGGTACCGGCCCCGGCGACGACCCAGGCGGGAACGGGATGCGGTTCGAGTTCGAGCTGGGAAAAGATCGATTCGGCGATGTTGTTGTTCCCGCGCCAGTCGGTGGCCCGCTCGGCGTAGGTGAACTGGTCCATGTAGTGCCCGCCGGTTTCGGCAGCCAGCCGGCGCGCCTCGGCGTCGACCGCCGACGCGTCCTGGATCAGGTGGCAGGTCCCGCCCAGCTCACGGATCAGTTCGATCTTCTGCTCCGAGGTCGTGGCCGCGACCACGGCAACGAACGGCAAACCCAGCAGTCGGGCGAAGTACGCCTCGGAGACCGCGGTGCTCCCGCTGGAGGACTCCACGATGGTGGTTCCCTCGGTGATCCATCCGTTGACCAGACCGTAGAGGAACAGGGACTTCGCCAGACGGTGCTTCAACGAGCCCGAGCGGTGGGTGGACTCGTCCTTCAGGTAGAGCTCGATGCCCCAGTGGGCCGGCAAACCGATCCGGTGGAGGTGCGTATCCGCCGAGCGGGCGGTATCGGCTTCCAGGGCGAGAACGGCCTGGTTGACCCAAGCCCGTCCGGGCGGCGGCGGTAGTGTTGGCAGCATCGTTGAATCCACTCGCTCAGCCTACCCGGGCCCGCCATGGCGGCGGCCCCGGGTAGGCGGCCGGGCATAAAGGAGGAAGTCCCGACATGGACGTATTGATCGGAGCCGAGGCGCTGGCCGCACGGATTGCGGCCGGGGAGCGCACGGTCATCCTGGATGTGCGGTGGGCCTTGGGCTCGACCACCGGACGGGCGGAACACCTGGCCGGCCATATCCCGGGGGCTGTGTATGTGGACCTGGACACCGAATTGGCGGCACCTGCCCGCCAGGAAGCCGGCCGGCACCCCCTGCCGGAACCCGGGGCCCTGGCCGCTGCCGCAGCACGCTGGGGGATCGACCCCGGCGATACCGTGGTGGTGTACGACGCCGTGGGCGGCATGTCGGCCGCCAGGGCCTGGTGGCTGCTGCGCGACGCCGGACTGGCCGGCGTGTTCCTGCTCGATGGCGGATGGGCCGCCTGGACGGCGACAGGCGGTGAAGTGGCTACGGGGGAGGTCACCCCGAGGCCTGGAAGCTGGGTCCCGCAACCGGGGGCCCTGCCGGTCCTGGACGCCGACGGCGCAGCAGCCTTCCCCTCCACAGGGGTCCTGCTGGATGCCCGGGCCGGTGAACGCTTCCGCGGTGAAACCGAACCGGTGGACCCGCGCCCCGGCCACATCCCCGGGGCCCTGAACGCCCCGACCGCAGCGAACCTCGACGAGGACGGCAGGTTCCTGCCGGCGGAAACCCTGCGGGAGAAGTTCGCCGCTCTGGGCCCGGCAGCAGGAGGCCCACCGGTGGCCGTGTACTGCGGCTCCGGGGTGACCGCCGCACACCAGATCGCGGCCCTGGCGATCGCCGGCATCGACGCCGCCTTGTATCCGGGCTCCTATTCGCAGTTTTCCTCCGACCCCGAACGCGAAGTGGCCACCGGCCCCACCGGCTGACTGGCCCGGGGACGAGCAAGCCACGTAGATTCATGACCAATACCGAAGAGAGGGGCATCATGAGCACGCTGTTCACCAAGATCATCAACGGGGAGTTGCCGGGACGATTCGTCTGGAAGGACCCCGATGTCGTCGCGTTCCTGTCGATCGGACCGATCACCGACGGCCACACCCTGGTGGTGCCACGCCAGGAGGTCGACGACTGGACCGACATCGAACCCGAGCTGCTTAATAAGCTCAACTCGGTCGCCCGGGTCGTGGGCCGGGCACAGAAGCGGGCCTTCGGCTCCGAACGCGCCGGCCTGATGGTCGCCGGGTTCGAGGTCCCGCATCTGCACGTGCATGTCTGGCCGACGAACTCGCTGGCCGACTTCGACCTTTCCCGGGCCGATACCGACCCAAAGGAAGCGCATCTGGACGACAACGCCGAACGCCTACGCACCGCACTGCGCGAGGACGGGCATACGGATATGGTTCCGAACCAATAACCCCGTCTCCGGGCACCGCCGTCGTCCGCTGGGACGGTACGACGGAGGTGCCCGGGATGCAGGCGCAGGTGCCTAGGCGGTGGTGGCCTGGCGCAGGGCGGTACGAACCCGCTTCTCCGATACCGAATAGGCGGTGCCCAGCTCCTGGGCGAACATGCTCACCCGCAACTCCTCGAGCATCCACTTGATCCGGGCCAAAGGTGCAGGAATCCGTGTCCCGGCAGGCACCGCAGTCCGGGCGGCATCGTATTCATCCTCCAACGCCTGGATGGCCAGCATCGCCTGGTGGTCGCGGGCCACGTTCCCGGCCTCCAACTTATCCAGACGCTTGCCGATCGCCTCCAGATAGCGGGGCAGCTGGGATAGGTGTGCGTATCCGGTCCCCGCGACGAAGCCTGGGTAGACCAGGTTCTCCACCTGGCTGCGGATATCAGCCAACGCGTTGACCAGTGCCAGCGAAGAGGCCTTGGAGATCCGCTTGCCCACCAGCCGCGCACCGGAGAGCACGCGTTCGACGATGGCGGTGACCTTGAAGACCGTGTCGATCAGCTCGGCCCGCACCGACTCGAACAGGGCATCGAACTCCGCCTGGCTGAAGGGCAGTTCCGCGGGAACCAGCCGGTCCAGGGCCGCCAGCGTGCAGTCGGCGATCAGCTTCTCCACCGAACCGTGGGGGTTCTGCGTGAAGACCAGCTTCTCCTGGTTGTTCAGATGATCCAACACATACTTTGCCGGGGAGGGGACCTCGAGCAGCAGCAACCGAATGACCCCGCCCCGATGGGCTGTGAGCTGCTCATCCTCGTTGCGGAACACCGTCAAAGACACCGTGTCCCCGGTATCGAGCAGGCCGGGGAACGCCGTGATTTCGGCTCCGGCCACCGTGGTGCTGACCTTGCGTTCGATCCGGCCCCCGTCGCCGAGCCCTTCGGGCCAGGCGGTCAGCCCGGTCTGTTCCAGTTTCGACGTCGGACGACTCCTGGTGGTGGTGCCCGCCCCGCCACGTCCTGGCCGGGGGGTCCCCTGGCCACCACCGGTCCCGGCCCGGGAACCACCGGGGTCCTTGCCATGGCGTTGTTCGGCCTCGCGGGCTGCCGCCAACAGGGCTGGTCCGGCACTTCCCAGCGACTCGGCCAGGGCCTCGCGGTTCTGTGTGGCCAAGGTGCGCTGCAGCGTCGTCAGATCCGTGGACTCGTCCAGGATCCGGGCCCGGGCGTCCACGACCTGGAAGGTGGCCAACAGGTGCCCCGGGATCTTGGACCAGTCCCAGGACCCCGGCGGGATCACCACCCCGCGCATGCGGCGCAAGACCAGCTCCAGGGAGGGTTCGAGGTCAGCGGTCGTGGGATCGAAGTCGGCATTCAGGGCGGCAACCGCCTGCCGGGCGACATCGGGGGCGGGAACGAAGTTCTTGCGGATGGCCTTGGGCAGGGACTTGATCAGCGCGGTGACCAGTTCCTCGCGTAGACCGGGGATGAGCCAGCGGAAACGCTCGGGGTCCAGCTGGTTCAGGAACAACACGGGCACCCGAACGGTCAACCCGTCGGACTCCCCGGCCGATGCCGCCGGGTTGAACTCGTAGGACAGTTCCAACTCGAGGTCCCCGTGTTGCAGGGTCCGCGGGAAGTCCTCCTGGTTCAGTTCGTCCGCGTCGGCGTTGAAGAGTTCGTCCGGGTCGAAGTCCAGCAAGGTGGGATCGTCCGCCCGGGCCTTCTTCCACCACCTGTCGAAGTGGCGTTCGGAGACGACGCCGGCACCGACCCGCTGATCGTAGAAATCGAAGAGGTCCTCGTCGGTGGCGCCCAGATCCCGCCGACGCATCCTAGTCTCGAGTTCGTCGATATCTGCCAGCAGACGGCGGTTGCGCTGGAAGAACTTATGGTGGGTCTTCCAATCGCCCTCCACCAGGGCGTGCTGGATGAACAGTTCCCGGGCCGCCACCGGGTCCACGCGCCCATATTGGATGCGGCGCTGGGGGATGACGGTAAGGCCGTAGAGGGTGGCCTTCTCATAGCCCATGACCGAACCCATCTTGCGGGACCAATGGGGTTCGGAATGCGAATACTTCAACAGGTGCTTGCCGACCTCCTCGACCCATAGGGGGTCGAAGCGGGCGTTGACCCGGGCCCAGAGCCGACTGGTTTCCACCAGTTCGGCGGACATCACCCATTCGGGGTTCTTCTTGAACAGGGCCGAACCGGGGAAGATCGAGAACCGGGTGCCGCGGGCCCCGGAATATTCACGTTTGCGTTCATCCCAGGCACCGATGTGTCCGAGCAACCCGGCCAGCAGGCTGGTATGGATCTCCCGTTCCAGCCCTGCCGGATCCACCGGACCCGTGGTCAGGGTGATGCCCAACGGTTTGGAGAGCTGGCGTAGCTGGGCGAAGAGGTCCTGCCATTCGCGCACCCGCATGTAGTTGATGAACTCCGCCTTGCACAGCCGGCGGAACGCGGAGGAGGAAAGTTCCTTCTGCTTCTCCTGCAGGTACGCGTAGAGGTTCAGGAACCCCGAGAAGTCCGAGGTCGAGTCGTCGAAGCGGCGGTGCAAGCCGGTGGCGTTGGCCCGTTGACCGGTGTCTTCGGAGGGGCGTTCGCGGGGGTCGCGGATGGTCAGTGCGGCGGCCAGGATCATGACCTCCTTGGCGCAGCCGCGCCGGCCCGCCTCCACGATCATCCGACCCAACCGGACATCGACGGGTAGCTGGCTCAACTGCCGTCCGATTGCGGTGACCTTCGCAGAGGTTCCCTCCCCGACGGCGCCGAGTTCACGCAACAGGGAGACGCCGTCGTTCACCGCCTTGGAATCCGGAGGCTGGACGAAGTCGAAATCCGCTACGTCGCGAGGGGACTCCACGACCCCCATGGCGGACATCTGCAGGATCACCGCCGCCAGGTTGGTGCGCAGGATCTCGGGATCGGTGAACTCGGGACGGGCCTCGAAGTCCTCCTGGGAGTACAGCCGGATGGCAATACCGTCCGAAACGCGACCGCAACGGCCCGAACGCTGGTTCGCGCTGGCCTGGGAGACCCGCTCGATGGGCAGCCTCTGCACCTTGGTGCGGTGTGAATACCTCGAGATTCGTGCGGTACCTGTATCGATGACGTATTTGATGCCCGGGACGGTCAGCGAGGTCTCGGCGACGTTGGTGGCCAGCACCAGACGGCGGTTGGAACCGGGATGGAAGACCTTATGTTGTTCCTCCAACGACAACCGGGCGAAGAGCGGCAGCACCTCGGTGCCGGTCAGCCTCCGGTTGGTGCGTACCCGGGCGCGCAGGGCCTCCGCGGCGTCTCGGATCTCGCGCTCGCCGGAAAAGAAGATCAGGATGTCGCCGGGCGCCTCGGTCGCCAATTCGTCCACGGCATCGCAGACGGCGTCGAGCGGGTCCCGGTCCTCGTCGGCGGCATAGTCCTCGTCGTCGTCCTCGCGCCCTTCGGCAGGGTTGAGGGGGCGGTAGCGCAACTCCACCGGGAACGTGCGTCCGGAGACCTCGATGATGGGGGCCTGTACGATCTCGTCGCCTCCGTCGACAGCGGGGGAGCCGAAGTGGGTGGCGAACTTCTCCGGGTCGATCGTCGCGGAGGTGATGATGACCTTCAGATCGGGTCGCTTCGGGAGCAGTCGCTTGAGGTAGCCGAGCAGGAAGTCGATGTTCAGGCTGCGCTCGTGGGCCTCATCGATGATGATGGCGTTGTATTTGCGCAGCAGGCGGTCGTGCTGGATCTCCGCCAGCAGGATGCCATCGGTCATGACCTTGATCTGGGTGGCGGCCGAAACCCGTCCGGTGAAGCGGACCTGGAAGCCGATCTCCGCCCCGAGTTCGCAGCCGGTCTCCTCGGCGATGCGTTCGGCGACCGTGCGTGCTGCCAGCCGGCGGGGTTGGGTATGGCCGATCATCCCGCCTTCGCCCAACCCCAGTTCCACCAGCATCTTGGGCAGCTGGGTGGTTTTGCCGGAACCTGTTTCGCCAGCGATGACGACCACTTGGTGGTCGCGGATGGCCTCCATGATGTCATCGCGGCGGGCACTGACGGGGAGGGATTCGGGATAGGAGATCTTTACAGCCATGGTTGAACCAGTCTAAGGGGGCTGGCCTACTGCCAGGGTGCCATCGGCGGCGGCGGCCAGCGGGGAGCAGGAAAACCGTGAAGTACGGAATGCCAGATGAATATGGCATGGAACACGTTTTGTCTTCAATGGGGGCCTTGATGATGAGGTGTGTCCAAGCGGCTCCGAGTCGTCTGGACAATGTGAGTTGTTTCACAGGTAGTATCAAGATGTCTTGAGACTCGAGGTGGTCAAAAGATTGTCGAATCACTCGCAGTGGGCGACGGGTTCCGGTAGGCGTCGAAGGTGATGTTGACCGGCATTCAACTCGTGACCCGTGAAAGGAAAACACACATGAACATCACTCGTGCCGGCAAACTTGTCGCTGCCTTCGCGGCAACTGCGCTGCTCGCCACCGCTTGCGGTTCTTCAGGGGGATCGGGGGACTCCACCGGCTCCGGGGATGAGACCAAGCCTGTGAAGATCGGCATCTCACAGATCGAATCGCACCCGTCGCTGAACGCCGTGGTCGATGGGTTCAAGAAGGGCATGGAGGATGCCGGGTACACCGGCGACAAGGTCTCCTACGACGAACAGAACCCCCAGGGTGACCAGTCCACCAACACGGCGATCATGGGCCAGTTCGCCAATGCCAAGCTGGACCTTGTCCTTGCGGTGGCGACGCCGACCGCTCAGGCGGCTGCGCAGGCGATCACTGATACCCCGGTGCTGTTCTCCGCGGTCACCGACCCGGTGGAGGCCAAGCTGGTCGCCAGCAACGAAGCCCCCGGCGCCAATGTTACCGGCACCTCGGATAAGAACCCGGTGAAGGAGCAGCTGGAGCTGCTCAAGAAGCTGGTCCCGGATGCCAAGAAGGTCGGGATCGTCTATTCCTCGGGTGAGATCAACTCAGCGGTGCAGGTGAAGATGGCCAAGGAGGCCGCCTCCGACCTCGGCCTGGAGATCAAGGAATCGGCCATCTCTGCCTCGTCGGAGGTACAGCAGGCAGCGGAGTCACTCGACGTCGATGCCTACTATGTCCCCACCGACAACAAAGTTGTTTCGGCTTTGGAGGGCCTGCTGCAGGCCGCGCAGACCAAGAAGGTCCCGGTGATCTCAGCTGATGGGGCCTCCGTCAAGCGGGGGGCCACGGCCACCTACGGCATCGACTACGAGAAGCTCGGCGTCCAGACCGCCGAAATGGCCGTGAAGATCCTCAAGGACGGCGAGAAGCCCGCCGAGATGCCCGTGGAGACCCTGACGGACGTCGACCTGTACGTGAACCCCGCCGCAGCGAAGAAGGTCGGCGTGGAGATCCCGCAGGAGATGATCGACGAGGCCGCCGAGGTCTACGGCAAGTAGTCCAGCACCGAATCATCGAACCACGGTGCCCGGCCGCCCTCCAGTGGCCGGGCACCCCGTTTTTTCCCACGAAACTAGGACTACTTCATGCTAACTGCGGTTGAACTGGGCCTGATCTACGCGATCATGGCGCTGGGGGTCTACCTGACCTTCCGCATCCTCGATTTCCCGGACCTCACAGTCGACGGCAGCTTCACTACCGGTGCCGCCGTGGCCTCGATCAGCATCGTCAACGGAATGCCACCCTTGCTGGCGACCGGGCTGGCCCTGTTGGCCGGGGCAGCAGCCGGCTTCGTGACCGGTCTGCTGCATACCAAGGGCAAGATCAACGGCCTGCTGGCCGGCATCCTGACTATGATCGCGTTGTATTCGATCAACTTACGCATCATGGGCAAGGCCAACGTCCCGCTATTGGGGGAGGACACCCTGATTTCCCCCCTGCGGGAAGCGCAGCTCACCGGGGGCGCCGTTTCCATCCTCATCTTCTTCGCCGTCGCACTCGTGCTCAAGCTCGTCCTGGACTGGTTCATGCACACCGAGATCGGACTGGCCATGCAGGCCACCGGCGACAACGAGCAGATGATCCGCAGCCTCGGTGTGAGCACCGACAACCAGAAGATCCTGGGGCTGGCCATTTCCAACGGCCTGGTAGGCCTCTGCGGCGCGATGGTCGCCCAGTACCAGGGCTTCGCCGACGTCGGCATGGGCATCGGCCTGATCCTGATCGGTTTGGCGTCGGTCATCATCGGCCAGGCGATCTTCGGCACCCGCAACATCTTCATTGCCACACTGGCCGTCATCTTCGGAGCCGTGCTGTACCGCGTCTTCATCCAGCTGGCCCTGGACGCCGGTCTGGAACCGAACGACATGAAGCTGATCTCAGCGATCCTCGTGGTCCTCGCGCTGGTGCTGCCGCAGTGGAAGGGCTTCAACAAATTCGGCCGAAGGATGCGCACCATCACCACCGCGGCGGAGAAGCAGAAGGAGACGGTGTCCTAGCATGCTGGAAATCAACAACCTGTCCAAGACGTTCTTCCCCGGAACGGTCAATGAGCGCAAGGCGCTGCGCAACATCAACCTGCAACTCACCGAGGGCGAGTTCGTCACCGTGATCGGCTCCAACGGCGCCGGTAAATCCACGGTGCTCAACATGGTCGGTGGCAAGCTGCAGCCCGACGTCGGCAACGTGAAGATCGCCGGCAAGGACGTCACCAAGCTCGCGGACCACAAGCGAGCCAAATTCGTCGGCCGGGTCTTCCAGGATCCGATGGCCGGCACGGCACCGAGCATGTCGATCGAGGAGAACATGGCCATGGCCCTGAAACGCGGCAAACCCCGCGGTCTGGGCATGGGGGTGACCAAACGGCGGCGCGAACAGTTCGCCGAGGAGCTGGCCTCATTGGAACTGGGCCTCGAACACCGGCTCAAGGCGAAGGTCGGTCTGCTCTCCGGTGGCCAGCGGCAGGCGCTGTCGCTGCTTATGGCCACCTTCAGCGGGCCGCAGATCCTGTTGTTGGACGAGCACACTGCTGCCTTGGACCCGCAGCGCGCGGCTCTGGTGTCCCGCTTGACCGAAGAGATCGTGGAGCGCCACGGGCTGACCACGCTCATGGTCACGCACAACATGGAGCAGGCGCTGCGGTTGGGGACGCGACTGGTGATGATGCACGACGGCGAGATCATCCTGGATCTCGATGCCGAGCAGAAATCGCGAATGACCGTGCCCGGTCTGCTCAAGGAATTCGAGAAGATCAAGGGCGCGCAGCTCGACGACCGCACGCTGCTGCAATAGGCCACGGGACCGCACCACGGCAGGACCCGTAGCCGGATGATCCGGCCGCGGGTCCTGCTGTTCCCGGGGAAGCGTGGCTTGCGTATCGTGGCCATTGGTGGTCTCCCGTGCTTGGACTTGGACATCCACCGGATCTGGTGATGATCAGCGGCTTCGGTGTTGCCGGTTTCGTGCGGGCCGGCTGGGCGAAGGCCGGTCCTCCGGGGCCCTGGTGGGGGCCCATCCTCGGTCTACTGGGCCTTACCGGGCTCGCTCTGGTGGGTGTCCATTTCCTGGCGCCGGCACCGGTTTTCGGGCAACCGGTGTTGTATCTGGCGGCTGTGCTCCTGACGGCGATCGCCGTCTTGGCAGCGCTGGTACCCGGCACCATGGCGGACCGAAGCTTCTGGTGCGGCGTTCTCGGTGCACCGGTATTCCCCGCCATTGGCGGGTGGGCCACGGTGGCTGCCACCACGGTCTTTCGCCACATCTGAAAATAAGGACGTCGAGCGCCAAGAGCACGCGATAACCGCTCAGCGGACCTCCAGGGGTGCAGTACCGAGACGGGCCCGTGTCACCAACCCTGCCAGGCTGGCGGCCAGCGTGCTGCCGCTGCTATTGCCGATCCAAGCCATGATGATCGAGAGCCCCATGACCACCATGATGTAAAGGAAGACCTGCAAGACGTTGCTGGGCAGGGTATCCCACGTGCCGGTCAGGAACAGTAGTACATGTCAGGCGGCGCAGACCACGCCGATCAGTTGTAGCGCGTAGAACGTCAGGACACCGGCCCGACCATCCGTGGAGAACGAAGCCGGTATGCCCGGCCGGAGCAGTGCCCCCAGGAAAAACCAAACGGGAGACCCGGCAGGGCAACACCCCACCGACGCGGACCACAACGAATGATGGTCACGGTGGACCAGGATTTCCGGAGTCCCGCACGGCCCTCCGTGGCGCGAACGACGATGAGCGCGGCAGCAACAGAGCCCAGGATGCCCAGCGGATTGACCACCGCCACTACTTGGTGGGAACCCGCTATCTGGAACAGATCGAGTCCATCCTGGCCCAACCATCAAGGACTCCAAGGAAGCCAGGAGAGGGCGAAGGCAAGGACGAAAAAAGCGGGGATCGGGTGTCGCCGGTTGACGACGCCGGGCGTGGTCACGGTCTGGCCGGGGAAACGCGCCGCAGGAGCCCTCATGCAGGAAGGCCTTCCCAACCGCAATCCTAAGCCCCGGGAATTGGTCTGTGCCGTCTGCCGTCCCCTTGATCGCGGCGGACGGATTTGGAAGACTACGCAGATGCTGGAGTTGAGGATTGAACCTGCCTCCGTCGGCGATATCCAGAAGGTGGCCAACGTACATGTCCGGGCCTGGCAATGGGCCTACCGGGGTCTGATGCCGGATGGATATCTGGACTCCCTGAGCGTGGACCGACGTGCACTGGCTTGGGAGGTGCTGCTTCACGATGAAACCATCCCCGCGCCGTACCTGGCATATAGGGGAACCAGCGCTGTCGGCCTGGCCCACGCACACACGAGCCGTGACACAGGCGCCTCGGCGACCACGGGCGAGGTCACATCGATCTATCTGCTTCCTGAATATGTGGGACAGGGAATCGGGTGGCGGCTGTGGCTGACGGCTCTCGATCAACTGCGGGCGTCCCACCACGGCATCGTGACCGTTTGGGTTCTTGAGACCAATGAACGCGGACGGAACTTTTACGAACGAGCCGGTCTCGTCGCCGACGGGGAGACGAAAATGCATTCTCTGGGTGGCTCCGCAATCACCGAGGTGCGATACCGAGGAGCGTTGTAGAACGGAAGCGATTCGTTCCAATTGTCCGGTGCCTCCGCGGGGAGGCGCGGAGCTGGTTCACGACTGCAGCGAATAGAAGCTCAGGACGTTCCCGTCCGGATCGACGAACCCAAAATAGTCCAGGATGCCATCGACGTGTTCCAGCATCCCGACGTCCACGCCCCAGGAGGCCAGTCGGCCGTGCTCCTTGCCCACGCTTTCGATACCGAAGCGCGTCACCACCTCGGCTCCGAAGCGCGTCGTGACGTCCTCACCGAGCTGCAGCCAGACCGAGCCCACATGGAACTCCACGACACCATCGACCGGCTCAAGATCCGGCTCCGGTAGCTCAAAGACCCGTCGATACCACTGCACAGAGCGCGGCAAATCACTGACTGGCAGTCCGACGGTCACGCTAAGTACCTCCACGCCATCGACTCTTCCAGCAGACCATGGCCCCGACGAGCCTCGGAGCTCTGCCCTTTTCCATCGTCGACTGCGCTGATTTTGTCCCAACCCGTCTCCACGCCGGATCCGCGTCAGTCTGAATTCGCCGATCCTTGAGCGGACGGTATCGATCAGAGCCGCGACCGTGTATTCCGGCCCAATATCGGAGCGGACATAGGTCGGTAAGCCGCCGGTTTCAGCGATGATGTCTTCCAGCACGGCGACTACATCGACAGCTGAAAACGACCGCCGCGGAATGATCGCCAGGGCAGTGCAGGTGTATTCGTCGATGACGTTAAAGAACCTAGTATGCCGCCCACAGGAGGTCACGTCGGATTGGAAGTCGAAGCTGACCACATGCATCGGATATTCGGCTCTGAACCTCTTCTACTCACCGGCGCCGCGCCCGCTACGGCGTTTTTTGCGTACCTTGGGCTCGCAGGTGGGCTGGTCAGCCCGCCAGAGCCGGCGTACGCGATTCTTGTTCAGCGCCACCTTGTTCCACTGTGGTTGGCCCAGTAGGTGCCAGCGGGCCTTGCGCCAGCCCCACGCCGGATACTTCTGAGACACGGCACGTGGATCAGCGTGCAGTCGAAGCCTCGAATTTCTCCCGCGCCATGCATACAGCACGGCGGCGTGGTTCGGGGCTTAGAATTTTCCCCGCGCCATCTCGTTGGGTATGTCGATGGCCAGTTCTTTCTCCGCGACCAGTTTCTTTAGCCTGGCGTTCTTCTCGGATCCGTGCTGCTGAAGCCACCGGTACCTGGTCGCTTCAGTGATCTGCAGTTCCAGTCCGCTCATTCAAATTCAGCCTTCATCGTAGCGAGCGTGCGGCGGATGTTACTCCGTTGGAAAGTCGCGAAAGACTTGCCACCGGTGACACTGCGGTCGAAAATCGTCGCCACCCAGTCCGGCCATTTCACCCGGTCGTCGATCCAAGTCTCCGTGACCCGAGTTCTACCGTCGGTGTCCTCGAAGTCGTAGACCCACGTGGCGATCCGGCCCCGAAATACCGGCGCACGAGCGCCGATTTTGCGCACCTCGAAAGCGAAACGACGCCCTGGAGTGGAGTCCGTGACAACGCACTGAGTCACCCAACGGACTCGACCGCGCCGATTGGATCCGTCGAAGATTTCGCCCTCCCGCAGTGGCCTCCCGGTCGCCCGAGTTGTCGCTCCCGTATTTTCCGGGCTCCAGCGTGGCATCTGGGCAGGGTCAGCGAGCTGCTTCCAGATCGTCTCGGCTTCGACGTTGATCACAACGCTGTCGCTCACTTGCATAGTCCGTTTCATTCGCACCCTTTCGTCGCACCCAGCCTAAGTCGCTGGCGCCAGAAGTTGGCCGAATAGTGCAGACTCGAAAGTAACAGACACCGAGAGGATGTTAAGTGAGCCGCTCAGAACCGATCATCGAAGCAAACGCAAGAGGGTTCAGCACGGTTAGCGGAACGTTCTACCGAGCGGTTGAGCCCGCGTATTATGAGTTTGCGCTGGCCGGGCCGCGTGCAGCAGGAAGATTCTCGCCATCTGACGTTCCCGCGCTTTACTTGAGCTCTTCGCCCGAGGGGGTCGTTGCGGCGATGATCGCCCGAATTCACTGAACCTTCTGCGATCCGGTAATGCAGAGAGAACTTGGCACACCGCGCGACGGGATCCAGCACCGTACGTCGACAGAGGTGACAAGTCCTGCCAGCGACTGGTTGGGCTGATCGACAGGGAGACCGCTGAAGTAGTGGCGCTACGTTGTTTCCCTCATGGTGGTGAGCTCCCGGAAGCGTCAGGAAGCACTACTACGGTCGGGACACCCTTGAAGGAGCAGCGCGGATGCTTGGGCCCTGTCATGAGGCCTAACACCACGAGGTGGACAACGTGAACCACGTTTGGCAGATTCTGCATGAAATCCACTTGCGCCGGACCCGACGCGGATCCTGCCGACGACGGATCATGTACCCACCGCGGCAAGAGCGCTAAGCGCAGCTGGCGTGCTGTTGAACCTCAGCCGCCGGTTGCTTTGAGCTTGGGGATCTTCCCGCCGATGGCCCAAAGACCGCTCCGAATCTCTTCGATGATGACCCAGGTCTTATCGCGCATGGTCTCACCCTCGATGTCGATCATCGCCTCCGTCACCTTCTCGATCATCGCTTCGAGCTGCTCGTCGGTAAACACGCCTTCGATGACCTGGATCCTGGCAACTGGCATGGTGTCTCCCTAGAAAACTGCTTCAATTTCGGTGGACTTCTCCGTTGGTGCGCTCAACGCTACGTCCGGCTCGAGGTCTGGCGCATCGGGGGCACCCGACACGTTTCCACGGTTTCCGGGGGTTCTGGGTGGGTACCACCCAACGAGGCGCCACCGATCTTCTTTCAGGGTGCGGCTGGACCGTGTTCCAGTTCAGGCAGTCGGGCTGCGGCCGCTCCGCGTGCCGATTTACCTGAAAGCGAGAGCTTGATGTAGGTGTTGGACAGATGTCGCTCGACGGTCCGGGTGCTCATCGACAACCGTGAGCCGATGTCGTCGTTACTGCAGCCGTGCGCAACCAGGCGCAGCACTTCCAGCTCGCGATTCGTCAGCTCCGACCGCGGCGGTTCGGTGCGTGTTCGTCCGGCGAAAGTCGTCACTTCTTCGAGGAACTCGGGCCATGCCGGTTCGTCCGCGAGGAGAATATGGTTTTGCCCGCGAACGGATACGAACCTGGCATCGGGGATGAGCCCGGCCAGCAGCCGTCCCTCTTCGAAAGGAACGCGGCAGTCTCCGTCAGCGTGCAACACGAGGGTGCGTGCGGAGACCCGACCTGCCGAAGACGTCACGTCCAGCGCCGAACGAGCCCGGCTGTTTGCCAGCGCACCTTCCGGCGACGTTGCCCTTCGCTGCAGCTCATCAAGCCATCGCATCTGTATCTCGGAAGCTCCCGGGATCAACGATGAAGTGAATACGCGACGGTAGACCGGATCCGCTCGACCCCATCCGACCCGGATCATCTCCCAATGCAGTTCAATTTCCGCAGAGTCCTGGGGAATGCGTTC
The DNA here is from genome assembly GCA_038243055.1 of Actinomycetales bacterium. Classification (GTDB taxonomy): domain Bacteria; phylum Actinomycetota; class Actinomycetes; order Actinomycetales; family Micrococcaceae; genus Arthrobacter_H. The sequence goes on along the minus strand of JBBSRM010000034.1, from coordinate 1,165 downwards.
TTTTGCCAGGGGGCCTCGAGCATACGCACCCCACAGGACGAGGTCGGTCACCCGATCAGGGTTCTTCGCCGCATATTCGACAGCGACAGCCCCACCATGCGACATGCCCAGCAGGGAAAAGTCGGACAACCGCGCTGCTGCGACGACCGCTTCGAGGTCGGCAACCCAGACGTCGAGACCGTACTCGGGCGGGTCACGGTCGGAGAGGCCGCTGCCACGCTCGTCATAGCGGATGACTGTGAACCATCGTCCAAGCTCATTCAGCCAGTGGCTCCACACCGGACTCGCCCAGTCATAGTCAAGATGGGTCGACCACGTAGCCACCCGCACCATCGGAGGACCGCTGCCATGGCGAGACCAAGCGATCCGGGTTCCATCAGCTGACGTCGTAAACGAAACCTGATTCCTCATCTCCCGATGCTACGCCGGACCGTCTGGGCCGATAAGGGGAGGCAGGGACCGCGGAAATGAAATCTCAGCCCAACGACGGCATCTTGGACGGTGCAACGGTTGGCATGTCCACAGGACGGTGATCGTGGGTGCCATTTGGTGCGGGCCCCATAGGAGTTGGTTTATCGGACGTCATTTCCATGTGCTTTGCCCACGCGGAAACAGCCTCTATCCAACGCACCTACACTGTCGGATCCCTCGGCTCCCGGGGTAGGGATACCAAAACGATGGGAATGAACAGCGCATACAGCAGGCCAATGGCTTGAAGGGCGGTTTGAGCAGCGAGCCCGCTGATGGCGATGACCAGGACATAGCCGCCGGCGGCACCGAGTTTCCCCATGATCGACCACAGGGCGTAGACCCGGGCAAGCCACCCATCGGAAACGATCGAAGCGACCCTGGTATCGCTGACGACGTCTTCCGGACCGAAGGCGATGCCCCAGATGAACCAGGCTGCTGCGAAGGCTTCCCACCGTGGCACCGAGACACTCAGGGCAGTGATGATCCCGAAGGCAATGGAGGAGAATATGAGGACGCTCTTGAGTCGGGTGGCCGACCAGGAGGTTATCCCGGCGGCCCACAACCCGACCAGAGCTCCGATACTGTAGGCCGAGAGTGCGAAACCGTAGGCACCATCAGGGGCCTCGGGGAGCTCGGCCAAGTAGGGCACCGCGAGTGCGGTGGCGGCGGCAACCAGGAACGATGCGCTGGCGGC
>JBBSRM010000033.1:0-16634 GCA_038243055.1 Actinomycetales bacterium | reverse complement strand
TTCAAATCCCACCGTCACCGCCAGTGAGAAGGCGCTTGCTTCGTTTTCGTTGAATACAACGAAGCAAGCGCCTTTTCGTGCCCAACCCATGACCTGATTCCTGCAGGGTATCTTGGCTGGAAACGTCGGGTGCCCGACAGCCGTGGGTCGGTTGTTTGGCACCGCCGCGGGAAACTGAAGCCCCCGGTCTACTCGTGGGCCAACACCTCGGCACCAACGGGGTCGGCATGTCGATCGGGCCGTGGCGTCGATGCCGGGCCCCCGACCACCTTGCCACGCCCTCGGTCCTGCCAGGCGTGATCGGTGGCCATGGGTCCTCGATCGGTTTTCGCCACCGTGAGCACCAACACCGAATCCTCCAGGGCCTTCACGGCGTAGAAGCCCTGCGGCACGACCAACAGGTCCACGCCGCTGCCTTCCCAGCTTTCACCGCGCGTCGACAGGCACACCCTCCCGCTCATCACCAGGACGGTCGCCTCGCCGGGATTCACGTGTTCGTTCAGTTCCTGTCCGGCCTTCAACGCAATGACGGTTTGGCGCAGGACGTGCTCATGTCCGCCGTATACCGTGCTGGCGCTGCGTCCGCTTCCGACGCTGCTGGCCGTTTCCAAGTGGCGGCGTCCCAGCGCCGTCAGGGAAAACTTCTTCATCGTCAGCCTCCCGGCAACACCACAGGGCACTGCGTGCCGCTATCCTGCGGCTCGAAGCCGCGGGCTGCCCTTTCCGCCTGCGGCGCACTGTCACCCCATCCTACGGCCAAACACCGAAGATGTGGTCTCGATCACGTATTTACTGGTTTCGCGTTCCGGGCTCCAGGGGATTGGACGAGAAATGTCATGGCCTCTTTCGTCATCTCGGCGTACGTTGGGGACCACCGTCACGGTGGGGTTCACTTCGATACGAAAAGCCAGGTGCCCTTAAAATGCAGAACAGTTTCGACACACGCACTGAACTGCAAGTCGATGATATGACGTACGAGATCTACCGGCTGGATCGAATCAAGGGCTCCGAACGTCTGCCCTACAGCCTCAAGGTCCTGCTGGAAAACCTGCTGCGCAACGAGGACGGGCATCTTGTCACGGCCGAACAGATCAAGGCGATGGCCAACTGGGACGCCAACTCCGAAACCAACTCGGAAATCCAATACACCCCGGCCCGGGTCCTCATGCAGGACTTCACCGGCGTCCCCTGCGTGGTGGACCTGGTCGCCATGCGCGATGCCATGACCGACCTCGGTGGGGATCCGAAGAAGATCAACCCACTGATCCCCGCGGAACTGGTGATCGACCACTCGGTGATCGCCGATGTATTCGCCCGATCGGATGCCTTCGGGGTGAACGCCGAACTGGAATTCGGCCGCAACCAGGAGCGCTACCAGCTGCTGCGTTGGGGGCAACAGTCCTTCGATGACTTCCTGGTGGTTCCCCCGGACACCGGCATCTGCCACCAGGTCAACCTCGAATACCTCGCCCGGGTCGTCTTCACCCGTGAAGGACCCCGTGGACCCCAGGCGTATCCGGACACCTTGGTCGGCACGGATTCACACACCCCCATGGTCAACGGCCTCGGTGTGCTGGGTTGGGGTGTCGGCGGAATCGAAGCCGAAGCGGCCATGCTGGGCCAGCCAATGAGCATGCTGATCCCGCAGGTCGTCGGGCTCAAACTCACCGGAGAGCTACCCGAGGGCACCACCGCCACCGACCTGGTGCTCACCGTTGCCGAGCTACTGCGCAAGATCAGGGTGGTGGGGAAATTCGTCGACTTCTTCGGCCCCGGGGTCGGCAATGTCCCCCTAGCGACCCGAGCGACCCTGGGCAACATGAGTCCCGAATACGGTTCGACCGCGTCCATGTTCCCGATCGATGACGAAACGTTGAGCTACCTGCGCCTCACCGGACGCGATGAGCATCAGATCCGGCTGGTCGAGGCCTACGCCCGCGAACAGGGGCTGTGGCATGACCCCGACCATGTGCCCGAATACAGCCAGGTCGTGGAACTGGACCTCTCAACGGTCTCCCCGTCGATTGCCGGCCCGAAACGTCCCCAGGACCGCATCCCGCTGGCCGTGGCTCCCCGGGTCATCCACCGTCTGCTGGCCGGGCAAACCCACGCCGATGCCATCGCCGGAGGACTCGACTCCGCCGGGGAGGATTCCTTCCCCGCGAGCGATCCGGTGGCCATCAGCACACGCATCCAGCGCGATGACCCGCCACGGACCTACGACGACGACGGGAACGTCCAGGACGCCTGGCCCTCGGACCCGTCCGAGCTGCTGCTCGGCGGGCAGAAGACCAGCATCGACAACGGCGCCGTGGTCATCGCCGCCATCACCTCCTGCACGAACACCTCCAACCCCTCGGTGATGATCGGGGCGGGCCTGCTGGCCAAGAAGGCAGTGGAGCGCGGCCTGGCCAGCCAACCGTGGGTGAAGACCACCCTGGCTCCGGGTTCCCGCGTCGTCACCGACTATTACGACCGCTCTGGCCTGACGCCGTATCTGGAGAAGCTCGGTTTCAACCTGGTCGGCTACGGCTGCACCACCTGCATCGGCAACTCTGGGCCGTTGATCCCCGAAGTCAGTGTCGCCGCCGCCCAGAAGAACCTCACGGTCGCCTCGGTCCTGTCGGGAAACCGCAACTTCGAGGGCCGCATCCACTCCGAGGTCCAGATGAACTTCCTGGCTTCACCGCCGTTGGTCATCGCCTACGCACTGGCCGGGACCATGCGCACCGACATGCTCAAGGATCCGCTCGGCCACGACACCGAGGGCCAGCCGGTCTACCTGCGCGATATCTGGCCCACCACCGCCGAGATCAAGGAAGTCGTCGACGCGAACCTCGAAGCGAAGATGTTCACCGAAGGCTATGCCGACGTCTACCACGGTGACGAGAACTGGCGCGGCATGACCATCCCCGCAGGGGACCAGTTCGCCTGGCAATCCGATTCCAGCTACATCCAGCGCCCTCCCTACTTCGATGACATGCCGGTGGAACCGGCACCGTTGGTCGATATCCAGGGAGCCCGCGTCCTGGCCTACCTCGGGGATTCGGTGACCACCGACCATATCTCCCCGGCCGGCGCCATCAAGGCCGACTCCCCCGCCGGCAAATACCTGCAGGATCTGGGCATCGAACCGAAAGACTTCAACTCCTACGGTTCCCGGCGCGGCAACCACCACGTGATGATCCGGGGGACCTTCGCCAACGTGAGGCTGCGCAACCGGCTCGTCCCCGGCGTCGAAGGCGGAGTCACCCGGCACCTGCCCGACGGCGAGCGCATGAGCATCTTCGACGCTTCCACCGCCTACATCGCCGACCAGGTCCCGCTGATCGTGTTGGCGGGTTCGGACTACGGTTCGGGGTCCTCCCGTGACTGGGCGGCCAAGGGCACGACGCTGTTGGGGGTCAAGGCCGTGCTGGCCGTCTCCTATGAACGGATCCACCGGTCGAACCTGATCGGCATGGGTGTGCTGCCGCTGCAGTTCAAGGACGGGGAAACCGCTGATACCCATGGGTTGACCGGGGAGGAAACCTATTCCATCGTCGGCATCGAAGGCGCCGATCCGCTCCCGAAGGAAGTCACCGTCCGCGTCGATGACGGCGAGCGCACCCGGGAGATCATCGCGAAGGTCCGCATCGACACCCCCGCCGAGGAAGGCTATTTCGTCCACGGGGGCATTCTGCCCTACGTCCTGCGCCAGCTGCTGGCGACATGAGTGCCACCGGCGTGAAGCCCGGGCGCGGCCCGGTGCTGCGCTCCTCGACCATCCTGCATGCGGTCATGGCGATCGGCGGGCTGATCATGGTGGGGTTCCTGATCGCCCATATGTACGGGAACCTGAAGGTCTTCGCGGGCCAGGAGGCCTTCGACGGCTATTCGGCGTACCTGCGCACGATCCTCGAACCCCTGCTGCCACACACTGGAGCCCTGTGGATCCTGCGCGTCATCCTGCTGATCAGCGTCGGCGCCCACATCTGGGCGGCGTTCGTGCTCTGGCACCGTTCCCGCACGGCCACCGCCGGCGGAGGCGGGTGGCGCTACCAAACCAAACAGAACCGGCGAGGCGTGCAACGGACCTACGCCTCGTTCACCATGCGGTGGGGCGGGGTGACGATCCTGCTGTTCATCATCTACCACCTGTTGCACCTGACCGTGAACGTCATCCACCCCGGCGGGGCATCGGCGTCCAGCCCGTATGAGCGCATGATCAACGGTTTTTCGATCTGGTGGGTCGTGCTCTCCTATGTCATCGCCCTCATTGCTTTGGGCTTCCACCTGCGCCACGGCATCTGGAGTGCCTTCGCCTCCCTGGGCGCGAACACCAGCGTTGGAGTACGACGCCGGCTCAATGGTCTGGCCTATGTGGTCACCTTCGTGATCATCGCCGGTTTCCTCGTACCGCCACTGAGCATCTTGATCGGATGGGTAGGACCATGATGAACGAATTATTCACCGAAGGCGACCCGCTGCAGGACACCCAGGACCCCGGCGGACCGCTCAAGGAACGCTGGGATAAGCGCCGTTTCGAGGCCAAACTGATCAGCCCGGCCAACCGGCGCAAGGTCTCCATCATCGTCATCGGCACCGGGCTGGCCGGTGGATCCGCTGCGGCGACCCTGGGCGAAGCCGGCTACAACGTGAAGGTCTTCTGCTACCAGGACAGCGCCCGCCGGGCCCACAGCATCGCCGCCCAGGGTGGGATCAACGCGGCGAAGGACTACCGCAACGACGGGGACAGCATCCACCGACTGTTCTACGACACCGTCAAGGGCGGGGACTACCGCTCGCGGGAATCCAACGTCTACCGGCTCTCCCAGGTCAGCTCGGCGATCATCGACCAGGCGGTGGCCCAGGGGGTCCCGTTCGCCCGGGAGTATGGCGGGCTGCTGGATACCCGCTCCTTCGGCGGCGTCCAGGTCTCCAGGACGTTCTATGCGCGCGGACAAACCGGCCAACAACTACTGCTGGGCGCCTATCAGGCACTGGAGCGTCAGGTCGGGGCCGGGACCGTGGAGCTGAACACCCGGCACGAGATGCTGGACCTCATCGTCATCGACGGCAAGGCCCGCGGGGTGGTGGTGCGCGATATGGTCACCGGCGAATTCGAAACGCATCTGGCCGACGCCGTCGTCCTGGCCAGCGGCGGCTACGGGAACGTCTACTACCTCTCCACCAATGCGATGGGCTGCAATGTGTCCGCCACCTGGCGGGCCCACCGCAAGGGAGCTTATTTCGCGAACCCCTGCTATACGCAGATCCACCCCACCTGCATTCCCGTCAGCGGTGACCACCAATCCAAACTCACCCTGATGAGCGAATCGCTGCGCAATGACGGGCGGATCTGGGTACCGGCGAAGGCCGGGGACGACCGGACGCCGGCGGATATCCCCGAGGCCGAACGCGACTACTACCTGGAGCGGGCCTACCCGGCCTTCGGCAACCTCGTGCCCCGGGATGTGGCCTCGAGGGCGGCGAAGAAGCAATGCGACGAAGGACGCGGCGTGGGCCCGGGCGGCCTCGGGGTCTACCTCGACTTCGCGGACGCCATCAAGCGCCTGGGTCGGGACGTCATCGAGGAGAAGTACGGCAACCTCTTCGACATGTACGCGAAGATCACCGACGAGGATCCCTATCAGACGCCGATGCGCATCTATCCGGCCATCCACTACACGATGGGCGGGCTGTGGGTGGACTACGACCTGCAAAGCTCCATCCCCGGGCTCTTCGTCATCGGCGAGGCGAACTTCTCCGACCACGGCGCCAACCGGCTCGGCGCCAGTGCGCTGATGCAGGGGCTGGCCGACGGCTACTTCGTGTTGCCCGGGACCATCAACGACTATCTGGCGCGCAACCCGTTGCCCGAGGACGTCGATGCCAACCACCCCGCCGTCGTCGAGGCTGCCGAAGCGGTGCGCGAGCGCACAGCCCGGCTGTTGGCCATCAACGGGAACCGCTCGGTGGATTCCTTTCATAAGGAGCTCGGAGCCATCGTCTGGGAGTACTGCGGCATGGAACGCAATGCCGAAGGGCTCACCCACGCCATCGAACAGATCCGCGAGCTGCGCGACGCCTTCTGGAACGACGTCAAGGTCACCGGGGTCAACGAGGAGCTGAACCAGTCCCTGGAACGTGCCGGCCGGGTCGCCGACTTCTTCGGGCTCGCCGAACTGATGTGCATCGACGCCTTGCACCGCGAGGAGTCCTGCGGGGCGCATTTCCGTTCCGAAAGCCAGACCGAAGGCGGCGAGGCCCTGCGGCAGGACGAGGAATTCAGCTACGTGGCCGCCTGGGAATTCGGCGGTGACGGCGCCGCTCCGGTGCTGCACCGCGAAGACCTCGCCTTCGAGAACATCAAGGTCCAGCAAAGGAGCTACAAATGAACATCACATTGCGGATCTGGCGCCAGCACCATCATGACCAGCCCGGAGCCATGGAGGCCTACGAGGTCGCCGATATCTCCCCCGACATGTCCTTCCTGGAGGTGCTCGACCTCCTCAACGAGGATCTCACCCTCAACGGCGGGGATCCGGTGGCCTTCGACCACGACTGCCGCGAGGGCATCTGCGGGGCGTGTTCGCTGGTGATCAACGGGCTGGCCCACGGCCCCGAGGCGTTGACCACCGCTTGCCAGCTCTACATGCGCCACTTCGAGGACGGCCAGGTCATCGACGTCGAACCCTGGCGTTCGACGGCGTTCCCGGTGATCCGGGATCTGGTGGTGGACCGCAGCGCCCTGGACCGGATCATCGAGGCCGGCGGCTACATCAGCGCCCCCACCGGCGCCGCGGCGGATGCCAATGCCGTGACCGTGCCGAAGAAGGACGCCGACCGGGCCTTCGATGCCGCAGCCTGCATCGGCTGTGGGGCCTGCGTGGCTGCCTGCCCCAACGGTTCGGCTTCGTTGTTCCTCGGGGCCAAGATCACCCACCTCGGCTCGCTTCCCCAGGGACAGCCCGAGCGGGACGAGCGGGCCCTGGCGATGGTCGAACAGCACGACGCCGAGGGCTTCGGCGGGTGCACCCAGATCGGCGAATGCACCGCGGTCTGCCCGGCGGGCATCCCGTTGGACATGATTTCCCAGCTGAACTACGACGCCCTGGCCGGGCTGAAGCACCAGTCGGGGAAGTGAGCTAGCCGCAGGTAACGCCTACGGCTGCGTCGGGGTCTGCTCGCGCCGGACCCGGCGCACGGTATGGAAGACGTGGTGGGCCAACACGACCAGCGCCGCCCACGCCAGCCCGAGCGCCCAGGCGACGGCCACGTCGGTGAGCCAGTGGTGGCCCAAATAAATGCGGCTGCAGCCGATGAGGACCACGTAGGCCACGCAGCCGGCGATCATCAGCGCCCGGGTCGAGCGGCGTTCGAGTTCCAGGAACCACAGGTAGGCGATGACCATGATGATCGCCGTCGCGTTCAGCGTGTGTCCGGAGGGGAACGACGGCGAGGTCTCAATGGGAGGTACGGCGTCGGCCAGCGGGGGTCTGGCGCGCCCGATGAGGTCCTTGCCGACCACGGTCATCAACACCGAACCGGCACCTGCGGCCACGATGAGCAGCATCGGGCGCCAGGAGCGGCTGATCCAGGTCAGCAAGCCGATGGCGGCCACCGCGATGATCGACATCCCGATCACGGACCCGGTGTTCGTGAACCACGTGACCGCCGTGTCCATTCCCGGGCTGCGCCAGGTCGTCACCCAGGCCAGGACGGGCGGATCAACACCTGCCAGGTCGTCCTTCTCCGCCAGCGATTCGTAGATCTCTGCGGCGGCGGCCGTCATCAGGGTGACGAAGGCGACACCGATGGCCAGCGTGATCCACAGGGCGCCATAGGGGCCGAGCCGCGCGGGCAACGTCCGCATCGCCGCCACGAAGAGCCGATGCCTCCGGTCCTCGGGCCGCGGTGCAGAGGGTGTGGGCATGCCTGACAGACTAGTGCCATGGCGCTGCGCATACTGGCAATCGGGAAGAAGCATGAGTCGTGGGTGGCTGAAGGCATCGACCGCTACTCCAAGCGGATGAAGAAGCCCTTCGACGTTTCCTGGCAACTGCTGCCACATTCGGCCCGGGAAGGCGATGCCGCCCGGGCGGAGGAATCCGCGCGCATCCTGGCGAAGATCCAACCCCGCGACCATCTGATCCTGTTGGACGAACGCGGGAAGAACATCGATTCACCGGCTCTGGCCCGCGCCCTGCAACAGCCGCTGGACGCCGCGCGCCCCGTGGTGCTGGTCGTCGGCGGGTCCTACGGGGTCGACACCTCGGTGCACCAGCGGGCCGATTTCACCTGGAGCCTGTCCCAGCTGGTCTTCCCCCACCAGCTGGTCCGGCTCGTGGTGGCCGAACAGCTCTACCGCGCCCAGGAAATCGCCGGCGGACGGCCCTACCACCACCAGTAGCCGTGGACGACGGGCCCCGGCGGCGCCCGCGCCAACTCGTCGGTGCTTCGGCGTAGGCTTTCAGCGATGGCAGAAAAGCCCGCAGCAGCCGAAGTGCTCCAGAAGTTCACGCCCGCAACCCGCGAGTGGTTCACGGGCGCCTTTGTCGCGCCGACGGCCGCCCAGCTCGGCGCCTGGGATGCCGTCTCCGCCGGCAGCAACGCCCTGGTCGTCGCCCCGACCGGTTCAGGCAAGACCCTTTCAGCGTTCCTGTGGGCGCTGGACGGGTTCATCCGGAACAGCACCGAACAACCGGCGCTTCCCTCCGTCGATGAGCACGACGCCGGTGCTGCGCAGGGGAAGAAGGCGAAGGCGCCCAAACGCAAGACCCGGGTCCTGTACATTTCGCCGCTGAAGGCGCTCGGCGTCGACGTCGAACGCAACCTGCGCGCGCCCCTGATCGGGATCACCCAGATGGCCAAGCGCCTCGGGCTGCCGGCCCCCGAGGTCACCGTCGGAGTCCGTTCGGGAGACACCCCGGCCAATGACCGCCGCAAAATGCTGACGACCCCGCCGGACATCCTCATCACCACTCCCGAGTCGCTGTTCCTGATGCTCACCTCGAAGGCCCGGGAGACACTGACCGGCATCGATACGGTCATCATCGACGAGGTCCATGCCGTTGCCGGCACCAAGCGCGGCGCCCATCTGGCCGTCTCGCTCGAACGGCTCGACGCCCTGCTGAAAACCCCCGCCCAACGCATCGGCCTCTCCGCCACCGTCGAACCCCGGGCCGAGGTCGCCCGGTTCCTGGGCGGGTCCCGGCCGGTGAACATCGTGGCCCCGCCCTCGGAGAAGACCTGGGACCTGACGGTCACCGTCCCTGTGGAGGACATGACGAACCTGCCCGCCGCCGCCGAAGCCAACGAGCTCGACGAGCTGGCCGGCTTCCAACCGCAGGCGAGCATCTGGCCGCATGTGGAGGAGAAGATCGTGGACCTCATCGAGGCGAACCGTTCCACGATCGTCTTCGCGAATTCGAGGCGCCTGGCCGAACGGCTGACGGCGAGCCTGAACGAGATCCACGAAGCCCGGCAGGAAATGTCCGACTCCGATCCATGGGCCGAACCGGCGGCTGCCCCGAAGCATCCGCCCGCGCAGGTCATGGCGCAGGCCGGTGCCAGCGCCGGTGCCGATCCGGTGTTGGCCCGGGCCCACCACGGTTCGGTCTCCAAGGACCAACGCGCCGGCATCGAGGATGATCTGAAGGCCGGTCGGCTGCGCTGCGTCGTGGCGACCTCCTCGCTGGAACTGGGCATCGACATGGGCCTGGTGGATCTGGTCATCCAAGTCGAATCCCCGCATTCGGTGGCCTCCGGGCTGCAACGTGTGGGCCGGGCCGGGCACCAGGTCGGGGAGGTCTCCACCGGGGTCTTCTTCCCCAAGCAGCGCTCGGATCTGGTCAATACGGCGATCACCGTGGAGCGGATGCGCTCCGGGGCCATCGAAGCACTGTCCATTCCGGCGAACCCGCTGGACATCCTGGCCCAGCAGACCGTCGCCGCCGCGGCCCTGGGTGAGGTCGACGCGGAGGAATGGTTCGACGTCGTGCGTCGTTCGGCGCCCTTCGCCGCGCTGCCGCGTTCGGCCTTCGAAGCGACCTTGGACCTGTTGGCCGGGAAGTACCCCTCCGATGAGTTCGCCGAACTGCGTCCACGCATCATCTGGGACCGCGATGCCGGCACCCTGGCCGGACGGCCCGGAGCCCAACGCCTGGCCGTCACTTCCGGCGGCACCATCCCGGACCGCGGCATGTTCGGGGTCTTCCTCATCGGCACCGAGGACCAGAGTGGCGGCGGGCGCCGGGTGGGCGAACTCGACGAGGAGATGGTCTACGAATCCCGCGTCGGCGATATCTTCGCCCTGGGCGCGACCAGCTGGAAGATCGAGGACATCACCCACGACCGGGTCCTGGTCTCCCCCGCCTTCGGCCAGCCCGGCAAACTCCCCTTCTGGAAGGGCGACTCCCTGGGCCGTCCAGCGGAACTGGGACGGGCGCTGGGCAGGTTCCGCCGCGAAATCGGCGGGGCCAGTCAGGACGACGCCGCCGCCCGGCTGGCAGCCATCGGCCTGGACGGCTGGGCCGCGGCCAACCTGGCCGGCTACCTGGCAGAGCAGCAAGAGGCCACCAGCATCATCCCCAGCGACACCACCCTGGTGGTCGAACGCTTCCAGGACGAGCTCGGCGACTGGCGGGTGGTCCTGCACTCCCCTTTCGGCATGCCGGTGCACGCACCGTGGGCTCTGGCCGTGGGGGCCCGGCTGCACGAACGCTACGGGATGGACGGTTCGGCGATGGCCGCCGACGACGGGATCGTGCTGCGGGTGCCGATGATGGACGACGAGCCCCCCGGGGCCGAACTGTTCCTCTTCGACCCCGACGAGCTGGACACCATCGTGACCAACGAGGTGGGAGGCTCCGCCTTGTTCGCCTCGCGCTTCCGCGAATGCGCGGCCCGGGCCCTGCTGTTGCCGCGGCAGAACCCGGCCAAGCGCAGCCCGCTGTGGCAGCAACGCCAACGTTCGGCCCAGCTGCTGGATGTGGCCCGGAAATACCCGTCGTTCCCGATCATCCTGGAGACGGTCCGCGAATGCCTGCAGGACGTCTACGACCTGCCCGCGCTGCGTTCGATCGCCGCCGAACTGCAGGGCCGCGGGCTCCGGATCGTGGAAACGACCACCCGCCAGCCTTCACCCTTCGCCCAGACCCTGCTCTTCGGTTACGTCGCCCAGTTCCTCTACGAGGGCGACTCCCCGCTGGCCGAACGCCGGGCCGCCGCCCTGTCGATCGACCCGTCGCTGTTGGGCGACCTGCTGGGCCGCACGGAGCTGCGCGATCTGCTGGACCCCGACGTCATCACCACCACCGAAGCCGAACTACAGCGCGTGGCCCCCACCCGACGACTCAAGGGACTCGAGGGGGCCGCCGACCTGCTGCGCCTGCTCGGACCGTTGGGGATCGAGGAGCTGGCCGCCCGGCTCCGCCCGGCCGACGAACCCGCGGAAGACGACGGCGAGGCCGAGTCGGTGCACCCGGCAGCCACCGTGGATGAGGCCTCCGGTTACGCCGAGACGTTGGTGCGCAGCAACCGCGCCCTGCGGGTCAACCTCGCAGGGCGCCCGGTGCTGTCGGCGATCGAGGATGCCGCCCGGCTGCGCGACGGGCTGGGCGTCCCGCTGCCGATGGGCATCCCGCTGGCCTTCATCGAACCGGTGGCCGACCCGCTGGGCGACCTCGTCGGACGCTATGCGCGCACCCACGGACCCTTCACCGTGTCCGAGGCCGCCGCCGGGCTGGGGTTGGGCACCGCCGTCGTCCTGTCGATCCTCAAGCGCCTGGGAACCGAATCACGGGTGGTCGAAGGCGAGTTCCGTCCCGCCACCGGCGACTCGGCAGCAGGGAAGCCCGCGGCGAGCGAGTGGTGCGACGCCGAGGTGCTGCGCCGGATCCGCCGACGCTCACTGGCCGCACTGCGCGCCGAGGTCGAACCGGTCGACGACGCCACGTTCGGGCGGTTCCTTCCCGACTGGCAGTTCGTGGGCGAGAACCTGCGCGGCATCGACGGCGTGGCCACGGTGATCGACCAGCTGGCCGGGGTGCCGGTTCCGGCGAGCGCCTGGGAGGCATTCGTCTTCCCGGCCCGGGTCCGCGACTACCAGCCGGGAATGCTCGACGAGTTGATGGCCACCGGGGAGGTGTTGTGGTCCGGGGCCGGGACCCTGACCGGAAACGACGGATGGATCAGCCTGCACCCCGCCGCGGAGGCACCGCTGACCCTGAACCCGGATGCCGACTTCGAAGCTTCCGACCTGCACCTGCGCATCCTCGAGGTGCTGGGAAGCGGTGGCGGCTATTTCTTTCGCCAGGTCACCGAGAGCCTGGGCGTCACCGGCCAGGACGACTCCGTGTTGAGCTCACTGTGGGAACTGGTCTGGTCCGGCCGCATCGGCAACGACACCTTCGCCCCGGTGCGCGGGCTGCTCGGCGGCGGGCGGACCGCCCATAAACCGCGCGGGGCCTCACCCCGGGCCAGGTCGCCCCGACTGGGGCGGATGCGCTCGCCCCGGGGCCCGGGGATGCATGCCTCCGGTCTGCGTCCCGGTGCTGCCGCCTCCACCGCTTCCATCGCCCCGGCCCAACCCCAAGCCGCGGGGCGCTGGTCCCTGCTGCCGGCCTCCGAGGCCGACCCGACCATCCGGGCCCACGCCGGCGCCGAATTCCTGCTCGACAGGTACGGGGTACTCACCCGGGGATCGGTCATGGCGGAGAACGTGCCCGGTGGTTTCGGCAGGCTCTACCGGGTCCTGGCCCGGCTGGAGGAAGCGGGCAGAACCCGCAGGGGATACTTCATCGAACATCTCGGGGCAGCCCAGTTCTCCGTCCCGGCCACCGTGGACCGCCTGCGCGGGCACACCCGTGATACGGATCTGGATGCCGCAGCCTCCACCGCCGAGGCCCCCGGGCGGGTTCCGGCAACCGTCGCCCTGGCGGCCACCGACCCCGCCAACCCCTATGGTGCCGCATTGCCCTGGCCGGTCCTGGGCTCCGCCGACGACGGCCCCTCCCCCACCGGGCAACGCCCGGGGCGCAAGGCCGGCGCCGTCGTCGTCCTGCTCGATGGCCGGTTGGGCCTGTACCTGGAGCGTGGCGGCCGAACGGCCCTGGTCTTCACCGACGACCAGAGAGAGCTCGACGCCGCAGCCCGGGCGCTCGTGGCGGCCCTGCGGATCGCACGGGTGGAGCGGATCGCGTTGGAGAAGGTCAATGGGCAGCCCGTCCCCGACACCGCGCTGGCCACGGCTTTATTGGCCGCGGGATTCCACTCCTCACCCAACGGGCTGCGCTTCCGCCCGTGAGTCGTTTGACGAGGACCGGTATAGTGTGTCGCACTCCACTAATTGGGCCGGCGATGAGGCCAGTGACGAAGGAAGTGAACAGCAGTGCCAGAGGGTGACAGCGTCTACCGAGCGGCCCGGCGGCTCGATGCGGCACTGAGCAACAGGGTTCTGCAATCCAGCGATTTTCGGATCCCGTCCTACGCCACGTTGAATCTGGCCTCCCATACCGTGTCCTCGGTCATTTCCCGAGGCAAGCATCTGCTCATCCGGGTGGCCGACCTGAGCATCCATTCGCATCTGATGATGGATGGACATTGGGATGTCTACGCCACCGGCGAGCGCTGGCGCGCCCCGGCCTTCAAAGCGCGCTGTGTACTGCGCAACGAGGATTTCCAGGCCGTCGGCTTCGACCTGGGCTTCGTGCGGGTCATCCGCACCATCGACGAACCCGACGCCGTAGGCCACCTCGGACCGGACCCGCTGGGCGCCTCCTGGGACGCCGATGAGGTACATCGCCGCCTCGCCACCATGGGCGACCGTCCGATAGCCCTGACCCTGCTGGACCAGCGGGTCATCGCGGGGCTGGGGAACATCTACCGTTCGGAACTGCTCTTTTTGCTGGGCCTGCACCCACGCACCCCCACAGCCCTGGTGCCCGACCCCGTTTATCTGGTCGATCTGGCCCACCAGCTCCTGCATGCCAATAAGGACCGCTCCCGCCGAGTCACCACGACCCCACCGATGCGCGATCAGTACTGGGTCTATGGGCGGGCCGGGAAACCCTGCCTGCGTTGCGGCGGCACGGTTGAACACCGCAAGCTCGGCCAACCACGTCCACCGGCCGGGCTGCGCCGCAGCACGGTACGGCCACCCGCCGCAGACCCGATCCAGGGCTCCGGCCGGCTCCTGCCCGACGAAGGGACCGGTCAGGTCAAGATCATCCAACAGCAGCCGGCCACCGGCCCGGAACCGTGCGAACGCGGGATCGACCTGAACGAACGCGACGTCTACTTCTGTCCCACCTGCCAGGCGGATCCCTTCGCCTGAAACAGCCGGGGTGACCAAGCCATGGGAAACTGGTTCAATGGCCATGCAATCCCCCCTTCCCGTCCGCGACGGCGTCAACGCCACCCGGCTGCGCATCCCGAGGGAGGGGCCCTGGGAGACGGTCATGGACTACATGCTCGAACGCTTCGGCCATGTCGACCCCGAAGGCATCGTCCGCCGCTTCCGTGAGGGGGAAGTCGTGGGCCTCGGCGCCGAACCGTTGACCACGAAGACCCCGCTGGGGCGCCACGATTTCCTCTGGTACTACCGCAACCTCCCCGACGAGCCGATCCTGCCGGTCACCGAAAGGATCCTGTTCCAGGACGAGAACCTGCTGGTCGTCGATAAACCGCATTTCCTGCCCAGCACCCCCGGCGGCCGGTTCATCCAGGAATCGGCGCTGGTGCGGCTACGCAACCGGCTCGACCTCCCGGATCTGGTGCCCATGCACCGGCTCGATCGCGCCACTGCCGGCATCATCCTCTTCTCCACGAATCCGGCCACCCGCGGCGCCTACCAGGTCCTCTTCGAACACCGTCGGATCCAGAAGGAGTACCGCTGCGTCGCCGCCCTTCCCCCCGGTTGGCAGGACGGCGCACCGGCAGCGGATCCGGCAGTGGAACCAACCCAGGGCCGGCATGGCCAGGCCGTCCGGCAGATCACCGGAAGCCACCGGGCAACCGCCGCCGATTTCCCTGCGGAGTACCGCAACCGGATGGTCAAGGAAAAAGGCCATCTGCTGGCCCTGACCCGACCCGGGGATCCGAACGCCGAAACCCGGATCGACGTACTGCGCACCGGCATCAGCACCGGCGTCCATGCGGGCACCGCCGTCGGGCTCTTCCGCCTGCGCCCGCATTCGGGCAAGACCCACCAACTGCGGGTGCATATGGCGGCCCTGGGGCTCGGGATCATCAACGACGCGTTCTATCCGGACCTGTTGGAGAAGGCACCGGATGATTTCACCAGGCCGTTGCAGCTGTTGGCGCATTCGATCTCCTTCACCGATCCGCTCTCCCACACCCCGGTCACCTTCACCTCGGAACGGAATCTGGGCGAATTCCCCGGCCCCGTCGTCTAGGCACGGGACCATGTCGGAGCTGTTACGTCCAATCGCCGGAGCTAAAGAGGCAAGTGGGGGTCACAATCCGGCCACAGCTGGGTCCGAATCCGCGTTAACGTCCCCGAACAGCACCCCGACATTGGGTAGGCTGTCAGCGGTGGTATGGGGAGGAATCATTGCCATGAAAACAGCGGTTAAAGGGGATTCCACGTCATGACAGAAACACGCCAGGAGACTTCAGCTGCCTCCGAGGCGCTGGAGCGCCTGCGTGCCCATCAGCCACCGGCTTCCCCCCGTGGCGAGGCCTCCGAGCCGTCCTCCCCCCGGACGCCGCAGAACGACGCCGATTCCTCCACGTCCTACTCCACCGCGCTCCCGCCCAAACCCACGCGCAACCCGGACGGCGTCCTGGACGCCGCCGACGCGCCCTCGCGGCATATGGCCGCCCAGGGAACGCGGGGCTGGCTGCCCGACGAGAACGCCAAGACCCGGTTGAACACCTGGCTCGACGGAATCGACTCCCCCGATTGGCAGGGACTGGCCAGCAAGGCGAAAACCGGCACCGCACGGACCGTCGCCTCCCAGCGTGCGGCCTCCAGCCGCCGGGCCGAGGCGCGGGCGAAGGCCCGCGAGGAAAAGTCCCGTCAGCGGGCCGAACGTGAAGCAGCCGAATTAGCTGAAGCCGAAGCCTCCGCCGAGCGTAAACGTGCGGCGGATGAAGCAGCCCGGCTGGCCGCCGAGACCGAAGCAGCCCAGCAGGCCGCCGAGGAGGCTGCAGCCCGGGCAACCGCCTCCAGCAACGACCTCGCGTCGCTGGTGGAAAATGCCCGCGAAGCGATCGTCGACGCCGCAGAAGTCCCCCGGACCGAAGAGCAACTGCGCAACACCAGCCCCTTCTGGGTCGACGATGAGGGACCGATCTACGTCCCGCCCTACAACCTGCCCTCCAGCGACCCGGATCCGCCCGAACAGCGCTCGGACCTGATCCGTCGCATCGTCGTTTCAATGGTCGCGGCTGCTTCCTTGTTCCTGGGCTTCATGGGACTGGGCTGGTTCGGGGGCGGCACGGCACATTCGGCTGCCCACTCGGCCTACGGTCCCGAGATCGCACTGCTGTCCCCGAACAGCAACTCGTTCATGATCTGGGGCGTGCTGTTCATCTGGATCGCGCTCTATGCGATCTTCCAATGGCATCCGAGCCAGCGCTCCTCCTATCGTCAACGCGACATCGGCTACCTCACCGCCGGTGCC
>JBBSRM010000032.1:0-16724 GCA_038243055.1 Actinomycetales bacterium | reverse complement strand
GGCGCTGCTCCTTGTGCTCACGGGCAAGGCCAGCGTCCTGGCCGAGGATAGCGAACCAGTGGTGACTCCACGCACGGTCGTTGGTAGGCCGTCGGTGATCCTGCTCAACCGCTACGTCAAGGTGCCCTACCGCGACGCGGTCAACGTCACCCGACGCGGGGTGCTGCGCAGGGACGGCCGAAGATGCGGTTATTGCGGCAAGGCTGCCAGCACCGTTGACCACATCATGCCCCGCTCACGCGGCGGCACCAACACCTGGGAGAACCTCATCGCCTGCTGCCTGGACTGCAACAGCACCAAGGGAGATAAGACACTGCGCCAGCTGGGATGGAAACTCAGGTTCAAACCCATCAGGCCACGCGGCCCCCAGTGGTTCATCACCGAACTGGAGCGCCCGGCCCCCGGCTGGTCGGACTTCCTGACGGGGACGGCAGCATGAAATTCGATGCCATCATCGTCGCCGGTGGACGGGGCAGCAGGCTGGGCGGACGCGATAAACCACTTTTGGCCCACGGCGGGTCCACCTTGTTGGAGCACGCCCTCCGGGCCGCATCGGCCGCGAACCGCATCGCCGTGGTCGGCCCCACGGAGCTGAACCCCGTGATCTCGGACTATGCCGAGAGTGCCTCTGCCGGGCAGATCCTGACCCTCACCCGTGAGTACCCGGCCTTCGCCGGCCCGGCTGCCGCCGTTGCCGCCGGTTTGAGCAGTCTGGGGGATGGGACGGCCGGGGAAGTCCCGATATCCGTGGAACACGCCCCACTGACCCTGATCCTGGCCGCCGATCTGATCGATCCAGGGCCGGTGGTGGCCGGCATCGTGGCCCACGCGGCCGAACAAGTGGCTGCCGGACCGGCCCCGCCGACGCCCGAAACCGACGGCATCGAAGCCGAAGGCCTGGGAACCACCGACTTCGGCAGAGCCTGGGTGCCTGTGGATGCCGACGGAAGACTCCAGCCACTGAGCTGTGTCGTGGAGACCGAGGCACTGCTGCAGGCCGTCGAATCCGCGACAAGCCAGGGGCAGGGACTGGCCAACTCCTCGATGATGCGCCTGCTTGCTAAGGTGCAGATAGTCAGGGTGTCCCTCGACGGCGTGGACTACACCGATGTGGACACCTGGGAAGACGCCGACCGGGCAGGAATCAGCCGCCCGCCGGATCATGACAGGGGGCGTTAGCCCGCTGCAACAGGAGGTATGGATGTCCGAGATGCCCGAACTGGACGACTGGGTGGCCGAACTGCTGAAGGGGCTCGAAATCCCGGACGCACCCGTGGACATCGACGCCATCCTCGGTATGGCGGGAGTCGCCGCGCATTCGATCATCCGTCCGGCAGCGCCCGTGACCACCTACGTTGCCGGCTTTGCCGCCGGGCTGGCCGCCGGTGCCGGCATGGCGGATGACAACGCCTCCATGCAAGGGGCCACGAAGCGGGTCAACGAACTACTGGCACGCCGCAGCGGCTCCGAGCAGTAGTGCCCGAAGCAGACTGGCAGGAGGCCCGACGCCTGGCCTACGAGGCCGGAAGAACGCTGGCAGCCACCCGAAGAGCCCCCGACCTGGTGCCCTTGGCCCTGGTGAGCGGACGCGTCCTGGCACGGGATATCCACTCCCTGCACACCATGCCCCACTACGCATCCTCGGCGATGGACGGTTGGGTCGTGGCGGGGGAGGGGCCCTGGCAGGTCGAAGGGGCCCCACGCGTTTCCGGGAACGACGGCGATCAGCCCCGACCGCACGCGGGCGCCGGCAGCACGCCGTCGCCGCTGGAATCGGGGCAGGCCCGCGCGATCGTGACCGGGGAATCGGTTCCAGCCGGGGCGACGGCGGTGATCCGGCAGGAAGCGAGCGTGCTGGATGCCGCCACCGGGACGCTCACCACCGCTGACGCACCACCTCCGGGGGCGGATATCCGCCCGGCGGGCCGGGAGGCCGCGGAGGGTGAACTGCTGCTTCGTGGCGGCACACGCATGACGCCGGGCCGGATCGCTGTGGCAGCAGTCGGAGGCCATGACAGGTTGCCGGTCGCCCCGGTGGTGCGGATCCGGCTGCTGCTCACCGGCGACGAAGTGGTCACCGAGGGCATTCCGGCCCCGGGGCAGGTCAGGGACACCTTCGGACCGGTGCTTCCGGTCTGCATCGAAGCCCTCGGAGGGGTCCTGCTGGACGTGCTCCGGATCGGGGACGACAACCAGGCGACCCTCGACGCCCTCGATTCTCCGTCCGCCCGGGGCGCCGACGTGGTGCTCAGCACCGGTGGGACCGGCCGGTCAGCTGCGGATCATGTGCGTCCGGTGGCCGAGGAGCTCGGGGGAACCTCGATCGTCGGTTCGGTGGCCATGCGTCCGGGACATCCCGCCCTGCTGCGCGGCCTCCCCGGAGGACGGCTGCTCGTGGGTCTGCCGGGCAACCCCCTGGCGGCCCTCATGGCCGTGGTGACCCTGCTGGAACCCCTGTTGGAAGGAGCCAGTGGCCAACCGCCGTCGTCCCCGGTGGCAGTGCGTGCCGGGGAAGCGGTCCGGGGGGCCGGGCACTCCCATCGGCTCCTCCCGGCACAGTGGACGGACCCGGTGCACCGGCAGCAGCTGGTGCCCTCCGAACACACCGGATCAGCCATGATGCGTGGCCTGGCCCAGGCCGATGTCGTCATGGTCGTTCCGCCCGCGGGGGTCGAGGCGGGCGGGCCGGTCACCTGCCTTCAACTGCCGTGGTACGGTCGGTGAAACACTCCGCCGTGGCACCCCTGTGACCCACGGCAGGCGGCACGAAGAAGGAGGCCAACGGGTGGGTAGATTGACCCGGCGGCGCCGCATTGTGCACTATTCGTCGGAGACCGGTCCACGCGTACGCGAAGAGACGATCGCCGCCGAGGAACCGCTGGAAATCCGCCTGGGCGGACGCGTCTTCAGCATCACCATGCGCACCCCCGGAAACGACTTCGATCTGGTCGCCGGCTTCCTGGTCAGCGAGGGCATCGTTGCCGGGCCGGAGGAACTGAGCAGCATGCGCTTCTGCGCCGGCGAGGACGAAGACGGCCGCCAGACCTTCAACGTCGTCGAAGCCGGGCTGGGCGAGGGGGCCATCATCCCGGACCCCTCCCTGGACCGTCACGTCTTCACCTCCTCCTCCTGCGGGATCTGCGGCACGGCCTCCATCGACGCGGTCGCCAAGACCAGCCGGTTCACCGTGGAACCGACCAGCGGAAGCATCGGCGTCGGAACCCTGCTCGGACTGTCCACGACTTTGCGCGCGAGCCAGGAGCTCTTCGGCAAGACCGGAGGGGTCCACGCGGCGGGACTGTTCGACACCAACGGCAACCTGCTGTGTCTGCGCGAAGACGTCGGACGGCATAACGCGGTGGACAAGGTCGTGGGCTGGGCGCTGCGCGAAGGACGGCTGCCGCTGCGCGACACCGTCCTGCAGGTCTCGGGCCGAGCCTCCTTCGAACTCGTGCAGAAGGCCTACCTCGCCGGCATCCCCGTGCTCTGCGCCGTCTCAGCACCCTCGTCACTAGCCGTGGAGCTCGCTGAGCGGGCCGGCCTGACCGTGGCTGCGTTCGCCCGCGGCAGCAGCGTGAACCTCTATACCCACCCGGACCGGATCGATACCGATGACTCCGTGGACCAGCAGGCGCCGGCGCCCCACGCCCCGACAGCCCCGAACAACAGGAAGTAGGACGGTCGACGTGAAGCGCTCGGCTCCTGAACAGGACATCAATGAGGATGCGTTGGAAGTCGGCGCCCCCAAGACGACGGCGGCCGGGGTCACGGCGGTCATGGTCGCCTTGGATCGCGGATACTCCCAGGCGGGAGTGAGCCGGACCCTGCGCTCGATGCTGCGGGTGAACCAGCGCGGAGGCGTCGACTGCCCCGGCTGTGCCTGGCCCGAATCGATCACCGGTGCCCGTAAACCCGCCGAATTCTGCGAAAACGGGGCCAAGGCCCTCGCCGAGGAGAGCACCACCCGGACGGCCGACGCCGCCTGGTGGGCCGAACACTCCATCGAGGATCTCGCCGATAAGACCGAGTACTGGTTGGGAAACCAGGGCCGGATCACCGAACCGATGATGATCCGCGAAGGCGAGAGCCACTACCGCCCCGTCTCCTGGTCGCAGGCCTTCGCCACCGTGGGTGGGCACATCAACGCCACCACAGCCGATCGCTGCGTCTTCTACACCTCGGGACGCACCGCGAACGAGACGGCGTTCATGTACCAACTCTTCGCCCGCAGCATCGGGACGAACAACCTGCCGGATTGTTCGAACATGTGCCACGAATCCTCGGGCACCGCGCTGAGCCCCACGATCGGCATCGGCAAGGGCACGGTATCGCTGGAGGACTTCGAACACTCTGAACTGATCTTCGTCATCGGGCAGAACCCCGGCACCAACCATCCACGCATGCTCTCGGCACTGGCCGACGCCCGCAAACGCGGTGCCAAGATCGTCGCAGTGAATCCGCTGCCCGAGGCCGGCCTGCTGAACTTCCGCGACCCGCAAACCGTCGACGGTCTGGTCAGGGGCGGGACCCGGATCGCCGATGAGTTCCTGCAGATCAAGGTCGGTGGGGACCTGGCCCTGTTCCAGGCGTTCGGCCACCTACTGCTCGAAGAGGAGGCCCGCGTTCCGGGCAGCGTCGTGGACCGGGAGTTCGTCGACGCCCAGACCAACGGCTTCGAGGCCTATGCCGCGGCCCGGGCCACGATCGATTGGGAGGCCACCGAGGAAGCCACCGGGCTATCCCGGCAGGACATCTCCTTGGTCGCGTCAATGCTGGCCAAATCCAAGGGAACCATCATCTGCTGGGCGCTCGGACTGACCCAGCAGCCGCATTCGGTGGACACCTTGAAGGAACTGATCAACGTTCTGCTGCTGCAGGGGAACTTCGGCAAACCCGGGGCCGGTGCCTGCCCGGTCCGCGGACACTCCAATGTCCAGGGGGACCGCACCATGGGCGTGTGGGAGAAGCCCCAGGAGGACTTCCTGGCCGCCCTGGATGCCGAATTCAGCATCTCCACCCCCCGCGAGCACGGCTACGACTCCACCGACACGGTCGAGGCCTTCGAGAACGACGACGTCGACGTCTTCGTTTCCATGGGCGGGAACTTCTCACTGGCCTGCTCCGATACCGAAGCACTCGAAGCCGGGATGCGCCGGGCCGGGTTGACCGTGCATATCTCCACCAAACCCAACCGGTCGCACGTCGTCCATGGCAGGACTTCACTGATCCTGCCCACCCTGGGACGCACGGACCGCGACGATAAGCATCCCACCGGCCCGCAGTTCCTCTCGGTGGAGGACTCCATGTCCGTCGTCCACACGACCCAGGGCCGGCTCGCCCCGATGTCCAAGCACCTGTTGGCCGAACCGGTCATCGTCGCCCGCATGGCCACCGCGACGCTGGGGGAGGACCATGCGGTGGACTGGCGGACCATGGCCCAGGACTACGACGTCATCCGCGATCACATCTCCGCCGTCTGCCCGGGCTTCGAAGACTTCAACCGGAGGGTGCGCACCCGCAACGGATTCGTCCTGCCGAACCCCCCGCGCGATACCCGCACCTTCGCCACCGGTATCGGCAAGGCCCGCTTCACCGTCAGTCCGCTGGAATACCTCTCGGCTCCGGCGGGGCACCTGATCCTGCAGACCCTGCGCAGCCACGACCAGTACAACACCACGTTCTATGGCCTGGACGACCGCTACCGCGGGATCTCCAATGGACGCCGGGTCATCCTGGTGCACCCCGAGGACCTGACCGAGCTCGGATTCCAGGACCGCGACCTGGTGGATGTGATCTCCACGTTCGCCGGAACCCAGCGCCGGGCCAACCGCTTCCGACTCGTCTCCTACCCCACGGCACGCGGCTGCGCGGCAGCCTACTTCCCGGAAGCGAACGCCCTGGTCCACCGGGGACTGGTCGCCCGGGAATCGAACACCCCGGGCTATAAGGCCATGACCGTCGGTTTCGTTCCCCATACCCAGGAACCCAGCCGGACCTTCGATGAACGGGAGCGTCCCGCCCGCCAGCCGTCACCGACCGCGTAGGGCCGCCCCGCCGCGGGTAGCATGGGGTCGCGTCCCGGCAGTGTGTCGGGACGTTGTGATGGAAGGACCCCGCCGTGAGCATGGACCAGGCTGCCTGGAGCTCCCTGTATAAGATGTCCTCCAGAAAACCCGGGAGGCAATTCGCCCCCGGGACCGTGCGTCGGATCATCGACTTCGCCCGCGGCTACGGGCGTGACCTGAGCCTGTTCGTCATCCTGTCGGTGATCGCTGCGGTCCTGGCCGTGGCGACCCCGGTGCTGGCCGGCAAGGTCATTGACGCCATCGTCGCCGATGGCCCGCTATCCACCGTCAGGAACCTGGCGCTGCTGATCGCCGCCGTGGCCGTCACCGAGGCGGGCGTCTCGCTCTGGAACCGGTGGCTCTCCTCCAGACTCGGTGAACAAGTGATCTACGACCTGCGCACCACCGTCTACGAACACGTCCAGAAGATGCCCATCGCGTTCTTCACCAGGACCCGGACCGGCGCGCTGGTCAGCCGGCTGAACAACGATGTCATGGGTGCCCAGCAGGCCTTCGCCGGAACGCTGTCCGGTGTGGTGAGCAACATCGTGGCACTCATCCTCACCGCGGGGGTCATGATCAGCTACTCCTGGCAACTGACCCTGCTCTCGGTGCTGATGCTTCCGGTCTTCCTGATCCCGGCCCGTCGCATGGGCTCCACGCTCGCCCGGCTGCGGCGCGAGGCCGCGGACTACAACGCCGATATGGGCACGCAGATGACCGAACGCTTCTCCGCGCCGGGGGCAACCCTCGTCAAGCTCTTCGGCCGCCCCGAGGTCGAGGCTCAGGCCTTCGCCGAGCGCACGGCCAGGGTCCGCGACATCGGCGTGAAGACCGCGATGCGCCAGTTCTTCTTCGTCACCTCTTTGACCCTGGTCACCGCCCTGACACTCGCGCTGGTCTACGGTCTGGGCGGTGCCTACGCGCTCGACGGCAGACTCAAGGCCGGTGACGTGGTGACCCTGGCGCTGCTGCTGACGCGTCTGTACGCCCCGCTGACGGGGCTGGCCAACGCCCGCGTCGAGGTGATGAGCGCGCTGGTCTCCTTCGACAGGGTCTTTGAGATCCTCGACCTGAAACCACTGCTGACCGAGAAGCCCGGGGCAACCGATGTTCCCGCCGGCCCGGTATCGGTACGCTTCCGCAACGTCCGTTTCGGCTACCCCAGCGCCGACAAGGTCTCCCTGGCATCCCTCGAGGACGTCAGCGTGCTGGACACCCGGGGCGGTCAGGAGGTCCTGCATGGAATCGATTTCGAGGTTCCCGCCGGTCAGACCTACGCCCTCGTTGGTTCCTCAGGTGCCGGTAAATCGACCATCGCCCAATTGTTGGCGCGCCTGTACGACGTCGATGAGGGTTCCGTGGAGTTCTCCGGACTGGATGTCCGCGATGTCCGCTTCGCTTCGATGCGCGCCACCGTGGGCATGGTGACCCAGGATGGACACCTCTTCCACGACACGATCGCTGCGAACCTGCGCATGGCCAATCCGGAGGCCTCCGATGACGCCCTGTGGGATGCCCTGCGACGGGCTCGGCTCAAGGAACTGATCCTCTCGCTGCCCGACGGGCTGCAGACGATGGTGGGCGAACGCGGCTACCGGCTCTCCGGTGGGGAACGCCAACGCCTGACCATTGCCCGCCTGTTGCTGGGCGCCCCGCGGGTCGTGCTGCTCGATGAAGCCACTGCGGCACTGGACTCAACCAGTGAAGCTGCGGTGCAGGCTGCCCTGGGCGAGGCGTTGGCCGGACGGACCGCCGTCGTCATCGCCCACCGGCTCTCGACGATCCGTACCGCCGATGCCATCCTCGTCGTCGAGGGCGGCCGGATCGTCGAACGCGGAAGCCATGCCGAGCTGCTGGCTGCCGGTGGACGGTATGCCGAGCTCTACCGCACCCAATTCGCCTCGACGGGGACCGAAGAGGCCCCGGAAGAGTGAGGCGTCGGTCCAACGCAACGCGCCCCGGTGTCCGAGCGCCGGAAAAGACCTCCAGTGCCCTGTCGGAGGCGGGTTTGGATGCTTTGGCCATGGCGCTAGGACATGTGGGCGGATCGTATATGTAGAATCAAGGACCATGTGCTCCTCCGGGGGCATGGGAGTGGTGGCGTTGCCTGGGGAGACACGCCACGATCAGCAATCATCCGTGGTACGAAATGATCTGGAGATTACATGCAGCGCGGCACCAACCTTGGGCGCCTAGGCGACTTTAACCAGGCGGTTATCTTTGAATCGATCCGGCGGGCCCTCGACGGCGTCAGCCGCGTCGAATTGGCGGAATCCACCGGGCTGTCGCCTCAAACAATCTCCAACGTCGTCCGTCGCCTGCTCGATGACGGGCTGGTTCGTGAGGACCGCACCATCGTTTCCGGTCCAGGCAAGCCCCGGACCGTGCTGGAACTCGAAGTCAACCGACAGCTTGCAGTCGGCATCCACCTGGATCCGGCCGGGATCACCCAGGTGATGCTCAACCTGCGGGGAGAAGTACTCCATTCGAAGCGGCATTTCACCCCTGCCGTGGTGGACCCCGAGTCCACCGTCGCCCAGATGGCCGAGGCCGTCGAGGAACTGATCAAGGAATCCGGACAGCCCCGGGATCGCGTGGTCGGCGTCGGCGTCGTCGTCCCCGGTCCCATGGATCTGGACGGCGGGCATGTCACGGCACCGCCGCTGCTTGATGGCTGGACCAAGGTCGAGTTCGTCAAGCCGCTGGCGAGCAAGCTGGGGCTGAACGTCATTCTCGAAAAGGATACGATCGCGGCGTCCATCGCCGAGGTCTGGAACGGCAAGAACCCCGAAGACGAGCAGAACTTCGTGTTCGTCTACGTCGGGGCAGGTATTGGCGTGGGCATGGTCATCAACGGGGAGATCGTCCGCGGGGTGAGCAACAACGCCGGGGAGATCGGCCACTTCTCCGTCGGCGAGGAGACCGGGCTGTGCGGCTGTGGCCGCAAGGACTGCCTGGCCGGTGCAACTTCCTTCGAGAACATCGGCCGCAAGGCCACCGAGGCTGGGCTGGACCTGGGCATCCCCGAGAATGCCGATGTCGCAGGACGCGCCGCAGGGATGATGCGACTTGCTGAATTGGCTGACAGCGGCAACGAGGTGGCCATCGGGCTGCTGCGCGACTTCGCCGGCCGGACCGCCGATATGGTCGGCCAGCTGGTCAACGTGCTGGACGTCGACAAGGTCATCTATGGCGGACCCTATTGGCCGCTGATCAGCGACCACGTCCTGGCCGGGGCAGCTGAAGTCATCAATCAGCGCTTCAACGCCAAGGACGTCCACTCGATCCGCGTCGTCGACTCCGAGCTGGGTCCCGAGGTCGCCGCCATCGGCGGCGGATGCGCCATCCTAGATGCCAGCTTGTCGCCGAAGGCCAGCGTCCTGCTCCTGAGCTGAGCTCCACGGCCAATAAGCGACGTGCGGGCGCCACCGGTGGAAACCGGGGGCGCCCGTTGTCATAACGGGTTGGTTTCGAAGGTTGACATTCTAAGTCCAGTGGAATTAGATATAAGTGTCAGTGCTGCAGCCACCAAGTTGCCCATCGACACGGCAATGCGAGTCTCAACGGCTTCCGTGCCTGGTGGGGGAACGGCAGGTTGGCGGCTACGGGGAACAGGATTGACATGGGTGCCGACCGGTACCGTTGATGTTTTTAAGGGAGCCATCAACCATACGCCGGTCGGCACCAATATTTGTTTAACAGGTGCCCCTGTCCCGGCGGCCCGGGCTGCGGGCCGGTGGAGGAATGTGGTGCCCCTGACCGGAATCGAACCGGTGGCCTACCCTTTAGGAGAGGGTCGCTCTATCCGACTGAGCTACAGGGACCGATCGCCGTGGGGCTGAGCCCGGGCGAACAGCAACCATCCTAGCGGCAGAATCCGGTCACACCGAAAACGGCCCCGCCGCAACCCGGCCCGGTTCAGGACAGGCCGGCTTCGCCCCACTTGCGTCGGAGCGTGCGCACAAATGAGGCGATGACCACCGCCAGGCCGGTCGCTACCGTGGCGAAGAGCAGGATCCAGCCGGTGACGGTCAGCCCCGAAGCCAGCCCCACCCGGTCCAGATCGGTGGTTCCGGCGATCAACCCGTCGATCATCGGATTAGTCAATAGGGAGACGATCGCGAACAGCAGCGGGATCGCCCACAACACCCAGCGCAGCCCCCGCCGCGGCACATGCAGGGCAATGGCCAGCATGGCCACCAGGGCCGTGAAGAGCGGGAACAACGTTCCTGCCGTCTTATGCACGTAGGAGAGTTGGCCCAGGGCATCCTCGTCCATCGTGGCCTGCAGTTTCTGGATGTATTCGGCGTTGTAGCCACCGAGCATCTGATCGGGCATCGTCAGCCCGCCGGAGAGGTCCTGCATCTGGTTCAACACCAGCAGGTGGTAGTACCAGAAGAGCAGCACGACGGCGCCAAGGCCCGCCCAGAGGATCAGGTTGCCGTTGCCCTGGGCTTGCTCCGGGGTCCTGCCGGTCGTGGTGTTCGCCAGGGCGCTGCCTGGTGGCGGGGGCTGGGTGCCGGGGTGGTGGCGCGACGGGCCGCCGGCACCGTTTTTCGCCGTCGGGCCCGGCTGCCCCGGGGGCTGGTTCTTCTGGCTACGGGACTTCTTGCGGCGCTGCGCGGGCTTCTTGGACATGGCGCCATTATGCCGGTGAGGGGGCCGGGGCGGGAAAACGTCGGCAACCGTAGACTGGAGGCACCATGGATTTTCTCTTCGACGACTTTTCCGAGGCGCGGTCGCGCCTGAGTGCAAACGACGCCGGTACCCCCGCGCTACCGCAGGCTGCCGAACTGCTGGAGGGGCTGAACCCGGAGCAGGAACGTGCCGTGAAGCATGCGGGCAGCCCGCTGCTGATCGTGGCCGGCGCCGGCTCCGGCAAGACCCGGGTGCTCTCCCACCGGATCGCCTACCTGCTGGCCACGGGCAGGGCCCGCCCGCATGAGATCCTGGCGATCACGTTCACCAATAAGGCCGCCGCCGAAATGCGCGAACGCATCGGGGCACTGGTGGGGGAGCCGGCGCAGAAGATGTGGATCTCCACTTTCCACTCCTCCTGCGTGAAGATCCTGCGCCGTGAGGCCACCTCCGTGGGGCTGAAATCCAATTTCTCGATCTACGATGCCGCCGACTCCCTGCGGCTGATCACCCTGGTCGCCAAGGGGCTGGACCTGGACCCGAAGAAGTTCGCCCCCAAGGCGATGCAACACCGGATCTCGGCGTTGAAGAACGAACTGATCGATGACGAGGAGAATGCCTCCACCGCGAATATGAACGACCCCTTCGCCGCCGCCGTCTCGGAGGTCTACCGCGGGTACACACAGCGTCTGCGCCAGGCCAATGCCATGGACTTCGACGACCTCATCGGCCAGGTCGTGAACATCTTCCGGGCCTTCCCCGGCATCGCGGACAACTACCGCCGGCGGTTCCGCCATGTGCTGGTCGACGAGTACCAGGACACCAACCATGCGCAGTACTCACTGGTGCGTGAGCTCACCGGCCCCGATGGGCAGACCCCGGGCGGGGAGCTGACGGTGGTCGGTGACTCCGACCAGTCCATCTACGCCTTCCGTGGCGCCGATATCCGCAACATCGTCGAATTCGGCAAGGACTACCCGGACGCGGACACGATCAAGCTCGAACAGAATTACCGGTCCACCCAGACCATCCTCAATGCAGCCAACGCGGTGATCTCGCTGAATGAGGACCGCCCCGAGAAGAGGCTGTGGACCGCCGAGGGGGAAGGCCCGCGGATCGTCGGCTACGTGGGGGAATCGGAACAGGATGAAGCCCGGTGGATCGCGAAGGAGATCCTGCGGCTCAACGACGAGGAGGGCATCCGCCCCGGGGACGTCGCCGTGTTCTACCGCACCAACGCACAGTCGCGTTCGCTGGAGGAACAGCTGATGCGGGTGGACCTGAAATACAAGGTCGTTGGCGGCACGCGGTTCTATGACCGCAAGGAGATCAAGGACGCGCTGGCCTACCTGCGGGTGTTGGCCAACCAGGAGGACGACGTCAACGTCCGACGCGTCCTCAACGTGCCTAAACGAGGTATCGGCGACCGGGCCGAATATGCGGTGGCGGCCCTGGGCCAGAAGGAACGCATCTCCTTCATGGAGGCCCTGCGCCGTGCTGATGAGGCTCCCGGGCTGGCCACACGCAGCACCAAGGCCGTCGCCGGCTTCGTGAAGATCATCGACGACCTCGCAGTGGTCGCCGAAGGGTCGGGGGCGGCAGCGGCCGTGGAGGCCGTGCTCGAGCAGACCGGCTACCTGGAGATGCTCCGCAAATCCGAGGACCCGCAGGACGAGTCGCGGGTGGAGAACTTGGCCGAACTGGTCGCCGTGGTCAGGGACTACGAGCGGGAGAACCCCGACGGCACGCTCGGGGGCTTCCTGGAGCAGGTCTCGCTGGTGGCCGACGCCGATTCGATCCCCGAGGCCCCCGACGACGACGAGGGCGCGCGGATGGCCGAACGCGAAGGCATGGTGACACTGATGACCCTGCACACCGCCAAGGGTCTGGAGTTCCCCACGGTCTTCCTCACCGGCATGGAACACGGCATCTTCCCGCACCAGCGCTCGATGACCGATCCGAAGGAGCTCGCCGAGGAACGCCGGCTGGCCTACGTCGGACTGACCCGGGCACGACGCCGGCTCTACGTCACGCGGGCTGAGTACCGCAGCCTCTGGGGGCAGTCGCAGTACAACCCGGCCAGCCAGTTCCTGGAGGAGATCCCCGCCCACCTGCTCGACTGGAAACGCGAGGGGGCGATCCGTTCGGCCCCCGGGGCCTTCGGCAACCGCGACTTCGCCACGAGCCGCTATGACGGCGGATCCTATTGGGGTTCGGGCACCGGTGGAGGGGCGGGACGTCGCTCCGGGGACGTCGAGTCCGGCGCGCTGCATACGGCGCCCACGGCACGGGCCGCCGGGCGCGTGCAGCCGCAGAAGGAAGTCATCCAGCTCTCCGTGGGGGACAAGGTCTCACACACCACGTTCGGTGAAGGCGTCGTGCTCGCGTTGGAGGGGGCGGGGGACAAGACCGTGGCGAAGGTGAAGTTCACTGCCGAGGAGAAGCGACTGCTGCTGCGTTATGCACCGCTGAGCAAACTCGGCTGATTCCTGCCGGAGTTGCCCGCTGGTTTCAACGGCGGTGGGCCCGGAGGAAACCCTGCGGCTGGGATTCATGGCCGCGGGGTGCCCGCTGCAGATCTTCGTCGACGGCGAATCCCCCGGCGTCCAGCCGCGCCACCAGATCTGCGGGGTCGTGCAGGTGGGCCGTCATCTCCACGTCGTGGCCGTAGGCCCGCCGGATATCCCGGGCGCCGGAACCTGTCTGGAAGCCGAGCAGCAGCGACCCGCCGGGACGCAGGACGTGGTGGAACTGCCCGAACACGGCCCCGAGTTCCTCCGGCGCCGTGTGGATGATCGAATACCAAGCCAGGATGCCGTCGAAACTGTTCTCCGGATACGGCAATCCCGCCAATTCCGCGACGGTGAACGAGGCCCCCGGATGGCCCTTTCTGGCCTGGGCGATCATTCCGGGCGAGAGGTCGACCCCGGCGAGGTGGTGGTATCCGAGTCCTTGTAGATGCCCGACCATGCGCCCGGTGCCGCATCCGGCATCCAGGATCGGGCCCTCGTCGGGCACCGTGGCGCTGAACCTGCGGATGACGTCGAGGTCCGCGGGTGCCTCGACGCTGGTATCGGGCAGGAGCCGGGCATAGTCACCGGCGACCAGATCGTAGGCGGCGCGGGTGGCCGCAGGTGGGGAGGGAGAGGGCATGTTACCCAAACTACCGGAGCCCGGAATACCGGCCCCCACCGCGAAAACCCCGGAAAGTCAACGATGTTTATCTACGGGACGTAGAACTGTGCTCTTTCTCACGAAAGCGATACCCTAGGCAAGGCATCATCCGCCTAGGGACTAAAGTTCCCTGTGGAGCCATCGGGCCAACATGTGCCGACGCTCCGAGTCAGAAACGACTTCGACGTAGAAGGACACACCCGTGGACCTGTATGAATACCAGGCGCGCGATCTGTTCGAGCAGCACGGTGTCCCCGTGCTTGCCGGCATCGTGGCGTACACCCCTGAAGAAGCCAAGGCTGCCGCTGAGAAAATCGGCGGCGTCGTAGTGGTCAAAGCCCAGGTCAAGGTCGGAGGCCGCGGCAAGGCCGGCGGCGTCAAGGTCGCCAAGACCGCCGACGAGGCGTTCGAATACGCTTCCGCCATCCTCGGGATGGACATCAAGGGCCACACCGTCAATCAGGTCATGATCGCCCAGGGCGCCGACATCGCCGAGGAGTTCTATTTCTCCGTGCTGCTGGACCGGGCCAACCGAAACTACCTGGCCATGTGCTCCGTCGAAGGCGGCGTCGAGATCGAGGTCCTGGCCGTGGAGCGTCCCGACGCCCTGGCCCGGGTCGCCATCGACCCCTCCGTCGGCATCGATGCCGCCAAGGCCGACGAAATCGTCGCCGAAGCAGGCTTCGCCCCCGAACTGCGCGCGGACGTCGCCGCAGCGATCCTGAAGCTCTGGGACGTCTTCGTCAAGGAAGACGCCACCCTGGTCGAGGTCAACCCGTTGGTCCGCACCGGCGCCGGCGATATCATCGCCCTGGACGGCAAGGTCACCCTGGATGACAATGCTTCCGAGGTCCGTCACCCGGAACACGAGGCACTCGAGGACAAGGGTGCAGCAGACCCGCTCGAAGCCAAGGCCAAGGCAGCAGGCCTGAACTACGTGAAGCTCGATGGCCAGGTCGGCATCATCGGCAACGGCGCAGGACTGGTCATGTCCACGCTGGACGTCGTCGCCTACGCCGGCGAGAAGCACGCCAACGTCAAGCCCGCCAACTTCCTGGACATCGGCGGTGGCGCCTCGGCCGAGGTCATGGCCGCCGGACTGGACGTCATCCTCAACGACGAACAGGTCAAGTCCGTGTTCGTCAACGTCTTCGGCGGCATCACCGCTTGTGACGCAGTGGCCAATGGCATCGTGAAGGCCTTGGAAATGCTGGGCGATAAGGCCACGAAGCCGCTCGTCGTCCGCCTGGACGGCAACAACGTCGAAGAGGGACGCAAGATCCTGGCCGACGCCAACAACCCGCTCGTGACACTGGCCACCACCATGGACGAAGGCGCCGACAAGGCCGCCGAACTGGCGAACGCCTAAGGATCAGGGGAAAGAAAATATGTCTATCTTCATCAACAAGGATTCCAAGGTCATCGTCCAGGGCATCACCGGCGGCGAAGGCTCCAAGCACACCGCCCGCATGCTCGCGGCCGGTACCCAGGTCGTCGGCGGCGTGAACGCCCGCAAGGCCGGCACCACCGTGACGCACGGCGATGTCAGCCTGCCGGTCTACGGCGCCGTCGCCGAAGCCATCGACGCCACCGGAGCCGACGTATCGATCGTCTTCGTTCCGCCGAAGTTCACCAAGGACGCCGTCGTGGAGGCCATCGAGGCAGGCATCGGCCTGGTCGTGGTCATCACCGAAGGCGTCCCGGTTCAGGATGCCGCCGAGTTCTGGGCACTGGCCCAGTCCAAGGTCGACGCCAACGGCAACCAGGTCACCCGCATCATCGGCCCGAACTGCCCCGGCATCATCACCCCGGGCGAAGCACTGGTCGGGATCACCCCGGCGAACATCACCGGCAAGGGCGGTGTGGGCCTGGTCTCCAAGTCCGGCACCCTGACCTACCAGATGATGTACGAGCTGCGCGATCTGGGCTTCTCCAGCGCCATCGGCATCGGCGGCGACCCGGTCATCGGCACCACCCACATTGATGCCCTGGCAGCTTTCGAGGCCGACCCGGAGACCAAGGCGATCGTCATGATCGGCGAAATCGGCGGCGACGCCGAGGAGCGTGCTGCCGAGTACATCAAGGCGAACGTCACCAAGCCGGTCGTCGGCTACGTGGCCGGCTTCACCGCACCGGAGGGCAAGACCATGGGCCACGCAGGCGCCATCGTCTCCGGCTCCTCGGGCACCGCGCAGGCCAAGAAGGAAGCCCTCGAGGCCGCAGGAGTCCAGGTCGGCAAGACGCCGTCGGAGACTGCGTCCCTGCTGCGCAAGATCTACCCGGAGCGGGCCGAGGCCTCCAACCTCTAGGCAATCCCCAGGCCCACCAAGGCCATGTACGACGACGGCGGTCGCCGGCTTCTTCCATGAAGTCGGCGGTCGCCGTTGTCATGTCTGCTCGCAGCCCAGCTGCCGTGCCAGTTCCCGGGAGGGGGCTTGTGGTTCAGGGCTGGAGGCGGTGGCGTTCCCAGCCGGAGGCCGAACGCACATACTGCAGCCGCAGGTGGTTGCGATCCGTCTGTCCCTGCCAGAATTCCACGAAATCGGGTAGCAACTGCCAGACGGTCCAGGAATCCGGCACCGTCCCGGGCTCCTGTTCCAGCTGCTGCCGGGCGGTGGACAGGGACCCGGCGAAACCTGCAGGATCGCTGAGGGGACGGCTCTGCCGGGCGCTCAACGCCACGGTCCGGGCCGCCAGGCCGCGAGCGAGGAAGTCCCGGCGTGCTGCAACGCCAGGAGCAGGGGCCACGGTGCCACGCAGCCGGATACTGCGGATCTGCTCCTTCCAATGGAAGGTCAGCGCCGCGACGGGACGCGCACCGAGCTGGACGCCCTTGGTGCTGTC